>JAYWAZ010000109.1:0-2186 GCA_043781975.1 Bacteroidota bacterium | reverse complement strand
AAAAGCCCGACCTGATCAATGTGGATGGTGATAAAGTGATGCTGTGGGCAAAGACGGATAATAAGACAACTGAGAATTACATTCACCAGCGGAAATATGCACCATTGTATATGGACCGTAAGGAAGCCATGGACTATTTCGCGAAAAAAGAAATGAAAGAAATGGCTGAAGGATTGAAGGATCCCTTTGCACCGCTACGCAGGAACTCTATTGAAAAACTGGAATCATCCAAATTTGCAAAAGACGCGGATGTGATCGCCGCGATTGAATCCATTGCCAACACGGATAAGGATAGGAGAACAAAGGCCCGGGCCATTGAATTCCTGGCAAAGCTCAAGGATGCAAAATACCTGAACCTTTTCAGGAGCAATGTAAGTGATTCATCCTATTCAGTTGCCGGTGCTTCCCTGAAGGGGTTGGCCGGACTGGATTCCGCTAACGCCTATACGCTGGCCAAGAAATACAGCGTGGACGCCAAGGGTGAACTGGGTAATGTAGTCAGCGATATCATCATCAGCAACGGTACAGAAGCCGATTTTGATTATATCGCCGGCCGTTATGAAAAAGCGCCGTTGAGCGAAGAAAAACTAAACATGTCTCAATCCTTTTGTACCTACCTGGAAAAAGTGAAAGACCTGGCCAATGTAAAAAAGGGGATCGACGCGATCATGAATTTCAGGAAGGCCATACCCGAGCAGTTCAGGGGGTTCACCGACCCGTTATTCAAAGCGGCGCTGGATAAATTAGGTAAGGCGAAGGGTGCGGAGATAACTGATTATATTACTAATGGGATGAAATAAAACGAAAGGCCTTTTATATCAAATGCCCCTGGTAATTCGGGGGCATTTTATCTTTATGTGTGTATTTGCTTTGATGCTGGATGCTGGAAACTAGATACTGGATGTTGGATACTAGATACTGGATGTTGGATGCTGGATACTGGATACAGGATACTGGATGCTGGATAAGCACTCAACAACTTTGAAAAGTTTTACAAAGTACGAGATGTGGCCTTTACCTACTCAGTTAAATGCAATGAATTAGTGAACTCTGATCTAGTATCCAGCATCTAGTATCCAGTATCTTTATTACCAACTACCGCTCGCTCCTCCTCCACCAAAACTTCCTCCGCCAAATCCGCCGAAGCCGCCACTGCTTCCGCCCCCGCCGCCACTCCAGCCTCCTCCCGATCCTCCGCCGCCCAGCAGGCTCCCGATGGTCCAAGCGGTAAAACCACGGCGACTCATGAACGAACCGCCGCTTCCGCCACCACCGGAAAAGATCGCTAAAAAAATAATGACCATAAAAATATAAAAAATGATCCGCCCGGCCGAAGTACCTTTTTTATGATAGTTTGCCGGGGCGGTATATTCGCCTTTAACGGCCTGCATGATGGCATCGGTGCCTTCATCGATCCCGCGGTAATAATCATCGCCCTTGAATTTGGGAACAATGATGTTATCGATGATCTCCTTGCAGGTCACATCAGGCAGGGCGCCCTCCACCCCATAGCCGGTGGCGATATTCAGTTTATGATCGTCTTTGGCGATCAGCAATACGACACCATTGTTGAATTCCTTACCGCCCACACCCCAGGCCCTTCCCAGCTTGATATTGAAATCGGCCACATCATTTCCATTGAGGGAAGGAATGATGACAACAGCGATTTGCGTGGAAGTACTGTCGTCAAAAGCCACCAGTTTATTTTCCAGGGCCTGTTGCTGGTCGGCGGTGAGTGTGCCGGTGAAATCATTCACCAGCCGCTGCTTCGAGGGCCTTTGTTTCAGTAAGTTTTCGGGATCAAATTTATCCTGGGCATAACCCATACCAGCAAGGAGCAGCAATAAAAATATAGAAAGGAGTTTTTTCATGTTTGATTTAAAAGTTGCGCTCATTTTTTTGTCAACTTTTATTTACCGAAAACGATCTCATCGGGCAATTCATTTTTATCATCCGTAGGCGAATAAGGGAATTTTTCTTTGAGCGTTTCCCCGATCTGACGGATGCATTGTTCGATGCCATTGCTGATATTGTCTTTGGTGAATTGTGCGATCATGTTCTTCACCGCGTTGTTCCAGTAATCGGCGCCCGCTTTTTCATAAATGCCTTCATCACCGAAGAGGGCCAGTTCCTGGTGCTTCATGGCAATATAGAGGAGAACACCGTTACGGTGTTCTGTTTTATGC
>JAYWAZ010000108.1:0-6130 GCA_043781975.1 Bacteroidota bacterium | reverse complement strand
GTGTACACGTTTGGGTTGTAATAAGTTGGGGGCATAGAATAAAAGCGGCACGTGTTCACAGCTAAGCCCCTGCTCCGTCCAACTCTTGGGGAATAACTCTCCGGCATTGCCGCGGATGCCATGGTCGCCAACAAAAACAAAAATGGTATTGTTAAAATACTTTTCTTTTTTTGCCGCTTCCATAAATTGCTGGTAACAAAAATCCGTATACCGGAATGCATTCATTTCTTCATTGCTTTCAAAACCGAATCTTTGCAACGAGTCTTTTGAAGTATTTTTTATGCTAAAAGCCGCCTGGTCTTCGGAGGGAATGGTATAGGGCCTGTGATTATCCGCTGTCTGGATGATTGCAAAAAAAGGGTTTGACTGTTGTTTCAGGATATTATTTGATTCCAGCAACAGGTTCTTGTCGCTGATGCCCCATACATCTATCTTTTTGGCATTGGAATTCTTGCCGTCGTACATGTTAAGCCCGGGTAAATTGTTCATGAGTACACCCTGGATATTGGCCCAGGTGGGATCGCCGCCCAGGAAATAGAATTTCTCGTAACCCTTAAAATCATTGATGATGGAATGCTGGTCAACCATGTTCATGTTACGGCTGGCCGTACGCGGACTTTCCACATCGGGGATGCCTGTTACAGTGGCCCATACTCCTTTGGCCGTTCCATAGGCAGGCGTGAAGCAACGGTCGAAGAAAATGCCGGATTTGCAGAGTTCATTAAAATAGGGAGTAGTATTTAACGGACTGCCATACATGCTGCTCTTGTAGGCGCTGAAACTTTCACAGATCACCAGCACCACATTGGGCCTGCCGGCTGCTGAATCCTGCGGTGAATAATTTCTTTCAAAATTCAAACGGCTGCTGTCGGGCTGCTGCACACCCAGGTAGCCGGCCATCAGTGGGTAATATTCTTTTACTTTTTTAATATCGTATCCCGAATTCCTGAAACTCAATGAACTGAAAAAACTTTGAAAAGGGTTTAAGGCAAGGTTGGCTTTAAAGTCGTCGCTTAAGGTATACGCATCGCTCCAGCGCAGGGGGAACTGGCCCGGCATCACCACGATCTTGCCCACTACGAATTGTCCCAGGATCAAAACGCTTACAATATAAAATCCGATCCCCCCTTTTTGGGATCCGCTTTCTTTTTTCTGAAAATGCAACAGCAGTTTACGAAAAATAAACCAGGCCAGTACAGCAAGCAGGACCAGTGCAATGGTGATCCTGACCAGCGGATAGCTTTCCCGCATCATGGTAAAAGAGATGCCGGCATCCTGTAAATAATTCAATACAGAAGCATTGAGCCGTTGGTGCAGGTAATCGTAATGGTAATAGTCTGCGCCGTAAAACACTAAAATTATAATGAACAAGAAAGGGAGTATGAAATTCCAGATTTTTTTAGCCCCTGTATTTTTAAAGGGATTTAAAAAGGGGATCGCACATAAAAGCAGTATGGCCAGTCCAGGGCCACAGGCCCACCTGGCATCAAAGCGAAAACCCATGATGAATGCGGAGCCTGAGAATGCTTTTCCAGCAGGGTTATAGGCCCAATAAAACAAAAACCTGAAAATGGTCATTACCGCAAGGAGCAATAAAACCACCGAAAATATCCATCGCAATAACCGTGGAACCCGTTTAATAAGGTGCATGCAGCATTTATTTTAACCGGCTGCTAAATTAGTTTAATTATTTTTGGATGATTATTATTTAACACCATATTAGAATTGATACAACAACTCCTACAATACGACCAGCATTTATTCAGGCTCATCAACAGTGACTGGCACAATCCTTTTTTTACCTGGCTAATGCCCTGGTTGCGTAATTCCAATGTATGGTTCCCCCTGTATCTTTTTTTGATCCTCTTTGCGGCCATCAATTATAAAAGAACGGGCTGGTGGTGGATCGCCTTTGCCGCCGGTACCGTGATCCTCACCGATTTTGTGAGCAGTACCCTTATCAAAGAGAATATCTGGCGGCTTCGTCCCTGCAATAACCCCGAATACGCTTCCTGGATCCATGTGCTGGTGGGCTATAGGCCACAGAGTTCCAGCTTTACGTCTTCCCATGCGGCCAATCATTTCGGGATCGCAACATTTATATATATAACATTGCGGGAAAGATTTAAAAAATGGCCCATGGCTTTCTTCCTTTGGGCCTTTTTGATATCCTATGCACAGGTATATGTGGGCGTGCATTACCCGCTGGACATAATTGCCGGCACCGGGATTGGAATACTTATCGGATATTTGTCGGGCAGATCGTTTAACAGAAACTACGGTTTAGCCTGACTGGTATGATAGAAGTTTTTATTTTATTACTGCTTATTTTGATCAATGGGTTGCTGGTGATGAGTGAGATCGCATTGGTGAGCGCCCGAAAGGGCAGGCTCGAGAGCATGGCCAATAAGGGCGATGCAAAAGCAAGGTCGGCTTTAACCCTTGCGGAAAATCCCGAAAAATTCTTATCCACCGCACAGATATTCATCACGCTGATCTCCATTTTAACGGGTGTGTACTCGGGTGAAAAATTCAGTCATCATTTTCAACCCTTCTTTGAAAGGTTCGACGCGTTAAGGCCCTATGCCAATACCATCGCCACGGTGCTCATCGTCATCATCGTAACCTTTCTCTCCATCATCATGGGTGAACTGATCCCGAAAAGAATGGGTATGCTGCGGGCCGAAAAGATCGCGAGGATCGTAGCGGGCCCGATGAATTTTTTATCCGGGGTGACCTACCCGATCGTGTGGCTGCTCTCTGCCATATCCAACCTGGTCTTCAAGATATTCAATATTAAAAAATCGACCGACAGCGCTGTTACGGAAGAAGAGATCAAGGCCATGATCACCGAAGGAAGCGAACACGGCACCATTGAGGAAGAAGAGAAAGAGATCATTGAACGGATCTTTCACCTGGGCGACCGTAACATCACTTCCCTGATGACGCACCGCACCGATATCACCTGGCTGGATGAGAATGAAACGGTACAGGATGTAAAAGACAGGTTTGACGAGATCATTTATTCCAGTTACCCCGTTTGCGAAGAAACAGTGGATAATATCAAGGGCATCGTTCACATCAAAGACCTGCTGAAAGCGGCTCCGGATAAGCTTTTGAAACAGCTTGCAAAACCTGCCCTGTTCGTTCCTGAGAACAATACCGCCTACCAGTTGCTCGAAAAATTCAAGGAAACAAAGATCCACAGTTGTTTTATCGTGAATGAATACGGTACGCTGGAAGGCATGATCACCCTGAATGATATCCTGGAAGCCATCGTGGGAGACGTACCGCAAACCGGGCAGGAAGAATATGAGATCACGGAAAGAGCTGACGGCACTTACCTGGTAGACGCGCAGATCCCGTTCTTTGATTTTTTAAGCCGTTTCGAAAAAACGGATTGGGCCAACGAGGCCGATCATGATTTTGATACCCTGGCGGGATTTGTATTGCACGAACTGGAGCATATACCCGTAACCGGTGAAACTTTTGGCTGGCGTGGATTTACCTTCGAAGTGATCGATATGGACGGCCAGCGGATCGATAAGTTGCTGGTGAAGGTTTCGAATGAGATCAGGGAAAATATGGAAGAATAGAAGTTTTTGGTTTTATGTTTTGTGTTTGTTAATTCAAGTACCCTACGTTATGGCAACCATTCAGCGTTTTGAAGACCTGGAAGTTTGGCAAATGGCAAGAAAATTTGCTAAATCAATTTTTCTGTTAACCCTGGAAGAAAAATTTACAAGGGAATATAAATTTAAGGAGCAGATAAAAAATTCGTCAGGCTCTGTAATGGATAATATTGCAGAAGGGTTTGGACGTGAGAGTCGGTTGGAGTTTATAAATTTTCTCGGGATCGCCAAGGGATCATTAAATGAAACGATTTCACAATTATACAGGGCATTGGATCAGGCTTTGATCGAAAAAGAACAATTTTGGGATTTGTATAACGAAGCAGCCATTATTGCTGCAAAGATCAGCGCCTTCATGATTTACCTGAATAAATCACTTATCAAAGGCAAAAAATTTAAAGACCGCATCTAAATCAGTTTACTCATTGATCCGAAAAACCCAAAACCCAAAACTCAAAACTCAAACCCCGCACTATCCTCCGGGTTCACCAGCCTGGTGCTTTTACGGTTACCGTTAACGGTTACGTGCAATAAACTGATCTGCTCTTTTTTATATTCGTAGAGGATATTATCGATGATCTCCATATTTTTTACCACCGCCACATTATTGCCCTGGAAAAAACTGGTAATGCCTTCTTCCTGTTGTTCGTATCCCAGGAACTCAAGGGCAACTGCCTTGCCATCAACTTTTATAGAAAAATGCTTTTGTATATATTCATTGACCAGTTTATTCATGGCGGCTTTGTTTTTGGGATTGATCAGGTCAACGATGCCCTTGTAATCCATGCGGAGCGTTTTTTCAAAATCATCGGTAAAGATCTTGCAACTGATCTCCAGGGTCCTGTCTTTGGCATTATGCCCGATCTCCGCAACACTCATGTAGATGGGATGTTTGCCGGTGTTTCCGTTTCCCGCCAGCAGGCCCGCGATCATTAGCCACTTAAATAAAACTGCGATCATTTTGTAATGAGATTGATAAAAAAACGTTTCTTTAATTGAGATTTGAATTCCAAAACTAACACAAACATTCAATTCCCGTCCTTACCATGCAGGATTTAAGATTTTATTTTGAAATGGGCTGGCACCATATCATCGATTGGGGTGCACTGGACCACCTGCTGTTTATTTTGGCGCTGACCGCCATTTACCTCCTCGGAAACTGGAAACAGGTACTGGTTCTGGTTACGGCATTCACCATCGGGCATTCCCTTACGCTGGCATTAAGCGTGTATGATGTGATCAGGATCAATGACAAGTGGGTGGAGTTCCTGATACCCTGTACGATCATTGCTACGGCCATCTTTAATTTTTTTCAAAAAGATTTTTCACAACGATCATTGCGGCTGAATTATTTTTTGGCCCTGTTCTTCGGGTTGATACACGGGCTGGGCTTCGCCAACGCCATCCGGTTCATGATGGCGAAGGACCAGACCATCGGCTGGAGCCTGTTTGGTTTCAATATCGGGCTGGAAGCGGGCCAGGTTTGCGTTGTGCTGGGTATCCTCCTGGTAAGTTACCTGGTGATCGGCCTGGCGGGGTTCAGGCGAAAATGGTGGGTTTGGGCACTGAGCTCGATCGCCTTCTGCATTGCTACAAAGATGGCCCTGGAAAGATGGCCGCATTAATTTTGTATTAGCGCCACCATTCATCATATTTTCCTGAGTTCTTTTTGTCGCCATGGGCATTTCGCTTATTTTTATCGCTATAAAACAACTGTCAATGAGAAAATTATTTGCCTTTCTGCTTATACTTAGCACTGGACTAACTGCAGCGGCCCAGGATATCAAGAACAATCCCGGCAGCAATCATGGTAACCGTTTTGAACAATTGGGTACCATTTTGCCAACGCCCAATGAATTTCGAACGGCCAGCGGCGCACCGGGTCCTAAATATTGGCAGCAGCGCTGCGATTATGATATCGTTTGCGAATTGAATGAGCCCAACCGCCGCCTGGATGGAAAGGAAACCATCACCTACTATAACAATTCACCGGATGTACTCACCTATTTGTGGTTACAACTCGACGAGAACGAACACAGTTCCAGGAACAATTCGGGTTACCAGAACAGCAATATCATGCCCAAGTCGATAACCGAAGCGGATATACAACGCTTCAGCGGTAAGATCGACAAGGACAGGGAATACGGCGATAATATTCTGCGTGTAGCCGATGCCGGTGGTAAGTTACTGACCTATACCATCAACAAGACCATGATGCGCATTGAACTGCCCCAGCCCCTGAAGCCGGGCCAGCAATTCGTTTTCAAAGTGGATTGGAACTACAATATCATTGAAAGAACAAAATACGGCGGCCGTGGCGGATTTGAGAATTTTCCCGAAGACGGTAATGATCTCTACACCATGACACAGTGGTATCCCCGCCTTTGCGTGTACAGCGATTTCCAGGGATGGCAGAACCACCAGTTCGTGGGCTCGGGCGAATTTGCCCTCACCTTCGGTAACTTTAAAGTAGCCATGACGGTACCTGCCGATCACGT
>JAYWAZ010000107.1:0-2190 GCA_043781975.1 Bacteroidota bacterium | reverse complement strand
GCCGCAAATAGTGGTTACCTGATTGGTTACATTAGGCGTTGGGTTTACCACCACATTTACGGTTTGTGTGTTACTGCACCCATTGGAAGTGATGATATAATTATAAGGTACGGTTACCTGGTTAATGGAAGTATTTACCAATACTTCAGAAGGGTTGACCAACCCTGAACCCGATCCCGGCCCGTTACTGATAGAGGTAACAACACTTCTGTTCCAACTGTAAGTAGCCCCTGCAAAATTAGAAGTAGGCAGGTAATTGAAAACAGATCCGCTGCAAATAGCTGTTGGCGCCAGTGAACTGCTTAATACCGGTGATGGATTTACAGCTACTGTAACAACCTGGCTATTTATACATCCATTGGGTGTATTGAGTGAATAAGTGTACGAAACCTGAACCACTCCTGTGGTAATATTCACCAGTGTTTCAGCCGGATTATTGGTGCCACTTGCTGCAGGGTTATTGATGCCTGCAATAACAGATCTTGTCCAGTTAAAAGAAGTACCCGTTGTATTACTGGTTGGCGTATAATTAAAAATCGTATTGCTACATATAGCAGGTGCTGTTAGATTACTGCTCATTACAGTTGTGGTATTTACAGTAACCAAAACTGTAAAAGGAGATCCTGTACATCCATTGGTTGAAGGGGTAGCCGTATAGGTTGCTACAGCAGTGTTGGTTGTTTGGTTATTTAATGTTTGCGAAATACTGGTTTGTCCAATAGCCTGTAATGCACCTCCGGTTAAAGAACCCACGGGACTATACGTTGGTAATGTCCATGTGTATAGTGTATTGGCAGGAACATTGGCCGGACTAACCGTAAAGGCAATGTTATTACAGGCAGTTACAGACTGGCTGTTGATTGCGGGTGTAGGGTTCACAGTTACATTTACCGTTTGTGTATTCACACACCCAATACCGGAAGTGATGGTATAATTATACGGAACAATCACAGCAGTAAGCCCTGTATTCACCAGTACTTCTGCAGGATTACCGTTTCCGTTTGCAGCTGCATTACTGATCGAATTCATTTGTGCCCTGCTCCATGTAAATGCAGAACCCGCAAGGGATGAGGCAGGTGTGTAATTAAATATACTACCACTACATATCGCTGCCGGTACCCCACTGGTCAATACAGGTAAAGGATTCACAATTACTGTTACCGTTTGTGTATTCAAACATCCGTTTGGTGAACTTAATACATAACTATAACTAACAGAAACAGGATTGCTTGTATTATTAACCAGGGGTTCATTGGGGCTATTGTTTCCGCTGGAAGCAGAATTTGTAATACCGATTACTGATGACCGTGTCCATAAAAATGTGGTTCCTGTTGTAGAACTTGTTGGCGTATAACTGAAAGAAGTATTACTGCAAATGGCCGCCGGTGTTTGACTGCTGCTTAAAACCGGCGTAGGGTTTACGGTAACGGCAAGGGTGAAGCTGGTAGCCGCTACTACCTGCAGTGCCCGCTGGACCACCGCGCCGAGCAATGGAGTGATGACGCCTTCTGGGCCGAACTGCGGCGCCGCCTGCCCGACGCCACCGCAGCCGCGCTGGTGACGGGTGCGTCCATCGAGAAAAGCATCGCCCCGCTGCGCAGCTTTGTGGCCGAGCCACTGCGCTTCGGTGCTCTGTTTTTAGTCGGCGACGCCGGCCACATCGTGCCCCCCACCGGCGCCAAGGGCCTGAACCTGGCCGCCAGTGACGTGGCCTACCTGTGGCAGGGCCTCTGCAGCCACTACGCCGGCAGCCCGACCGAGCTGGGCCACTACTCGCAGCGCGCGCTGGCCCGCATCTGGAAGGCCGAGCGTTTCTCCTGGTGGCTGACCTCGCTGATGCACCAGTTTCCCGACACCGGCAGCTTTGGCCAGAAGATGCAGCAGGCCGAACTGGCCTATTTGTTCAGCTCGCAGGCGGCGATGACGGCGCTGGCCGAGAACTACGTGGGCCTGCCGCTGGATTGAGCGCTGCAGCCCGACCTGCGGCGGTCGGGGCCAGCCGTGACCTATGCTGGGCAGGCACTGACCTCGCCCACCATGCCCCTGCCCACCCCCCTGCTGCCACCCGACCATCCCGACCGCGCCACGCTGGCCGCCGAGGTGCATGCCCGCCCGCCCGAGCCGCTGCGCGCGCCCAGCCGCGCCAGCTATGTGGCGGTGCGCATCGACGCCCCCGCACGCGCCGCCGAG
>JAYWAZ010000106.1:0-16746 GCA_043781975.1 Bacteroidota bacterium | reverse complement strand
ACGGCCCCTGCTCCCAGCAAAGTGGTGCCTGATGGTGCCAATTCAAGATAATGTGCGCTCATCAGGTTAAAACGGGGCGATTGTCCAGCGTTGCCTGCAGGTATAGTCGATGGCTGTCCAAGCCCGTTCAGTCTTGCCTGGGTGGAATCGAATTTGAAAATGAAATTTATTTTTACCGTCGCCGTGCTGGTATCCGACTTCTTACAGGACTGAAAGGAAATGGCGGCAAGGCAGACAAGGACGATAAAGTGAAACTTCATAAGTGGTTATTTTAATAATAAATGAAAGGATGTGCTTCGGTCACTCAACTATAATGCCCCGATCACCTGGACCAGGTTTTTTACCATTTCCTTAGTAATATCCAGGTGAACGACCATCCTTACCTGAGCAGGTGATATGGAAAGGCAGAGGATCTTATGCTGGCGAAGCTTATTGCAGAATGTCGCAGGGGTATAGGAGCCGCCCACCTCAAAGATGATGATATTGGTTTCAACAGGCATGATCGCACCGATGAATGATTTTTTTCCGAGGGCTTCGGCAATTTGCCCGGCATGAAAATGGTCTTCCGCGAGTCGTTCGATATGATGCTCCAATGCATAAATGCCCGCAGCGGCCAGGTAGCCGGCCTGTCGCATTCCGCCACCAAAGACCTTGCGGACACGACGGGCTTTTTTGATAAGCTCCTGGCTGCCCAATAAAAGACTACCCACCGGAGCACCCAAACCCTTGCTCAGGCATATGGAGATGCTGTCGAACAGTTCGCCGTATTGTCTGGGGTGCTCACCCTTCGCGACGAGGGCATTCCAGAGGCGGGCCCCATCCAGGTGAAGTTTCAAATTATTAATTGAGCAAACTTCTTTAATAGACTGTATATCAGTAAAATTATAACAACTACCACCACCACGATTCGCTGTATTCTCAAGACTTACCAGGCTGGTCCTTGCCTTATGTGGGTCATCGGGATTGATGACCTCGGATACCTGTGTGGCCGTGATCCTTCCGCGGTCGCCCTCCAGCAGTTTCACCTGGCTGCCGCTGTTAAAAGCGATCCCGCCGCCTTCATAGATATAAACATGGCTCGACTTATCACAGATAACTTCATCACCCGGCTGGGTATGGCATTTAATGGCGATCTGGTTGGTCATGGTTCCGCTGGGACAAAAAATGGCCGCTTCCATTCCAAACATTTCAGCCGCCATCGCTTCCAGCTGGTTCACGGAGGGGTCTTCGCCAAAAACATCATCACCCACGGGGGCTTTGAACATGGCTTCCAGCATGGGCGGGGTAGGCTTGGTGAAAGTATCGGAGCGGAGGTCGGTGATCATGGGGCAAATATAAGAAGCAAGCTGCAAGGGGGAAAATAAAGCTTCAAGCTGCAAGCCCCAAGGGGGTAAGTTCTCGATTCAAGGAGACTTTATTTCTTTAAAGTGTATTCGAGTTCGTGTGCTTCTCCCTTGCATCTTATGGCTTGTGGCTTCTTGAAGTTAGTGTGCTTGCCCCTTGTAGCTGTTTTCCGTCTTTTATCCACCTTTGGCCCCATTTATGCACTGCTGCTATGAAATGCAAGATTTTAATCGTAATTTTGCACACCAATTTTGAGGAATTAATGAAGCATTAACCATTGCTTTGCAACTTTTTCCAAACAAAACGGGTCTAATAGTCGTTATTATATTGAATTTAATACAAGCAAATGAGGCAACTTAAGATAGCTACACAGATTACGAATCGTGATTCCCAGGCAGTTGAGAAGTACCTGCAGGAGATTTCCAAGATATCAATGATCACACCGGAAGAGGAGACCATCCTGGCCCAGAAGATCAAGATGGGCGACCAGCGTGCCCTGGATAAACTGGTGCAGGCCAACCTTCGTTTCGTGGTATCGGTGGCCAAACAGTACCAACACCAGGGACTTTCGCTCAGTGACCTGATCAACGAGGGAAACCTCGGTCTGATCAAGGCAGCCCAGCGTTTTGACGAAACTAAAGGCTTCAAATTCATTTCATACGCGGTGTGGTGGATCAGGCAGTCCATCTTGCAGGCCCTGGCAGAACAGGGAAGGTTGGTAAGGCTTCCGCAAAACAAGATCGGCACTTACAATAAAGCGAACAAAGCCTATATGGCCTTTGAACAGGAGCATGAGCGGGAACCAAGCACGGAAGAACTCGCGGAATTGCTGGAGATGAGTGAAACCGAGATCAATAATATCTTTCAAAGCAATACCAGGCATACCTCCCTTGACGCACCGGTGCACGAGGCCGAAGACGTTGCCATGGGCGACCTGCTGAAAGGCGCTGATGAAACAGATGAGGACGTGATGCATGATTCATTGAAGAATGAGATACGCAGGGTGTTGAAATCACTCAGTCCACGGGAAGCCGAGATCGTGAATGCCTATTTCGGACTGGATGGTGAAAATGGCGTGACCATTGAACAGATCGGGCAAAAATACGACCTCACCAAGGAGCGTATCCGCCAGATCAAAGAGCGGGCCATCAAGCGTTTACAGAAAGCCCGTTACAGCGGCGCCTTGAAAGCTTATTTAGGGTAATGATATTTTTTTAATCATAAAGAAACAATCCTCCCTTTACAACGGAGGATTTTTTTTGGTATAATTTCTGAATTGCTGGAAATATTAACAAAGCAGCAACCGGTATCAGTGGATCATATTTTAATTTCGCAGTCGGATGAAGTACTTTATTTTGATGATATTTTCGGTTATTGCGTTTATGTCCTGTGAAAAGAATATCAATTTTGAATTGAAGAATACAGACCAGTTGCTGGTGGTGGACGCCCAGATCGAAAACAATAAATTCCCAACGGTCATACTGACCCGGAGTTTTGATTATTTCAGCAGGATCGATACTTCGTTGCTTGCCGGTATATTCGTTCATAACGCGGTGATCACGATCTCGAACGGGACCATTACACATCAGCTGAAAGAACTGGCCTTTCCATTGGGAGGAGGTTATATTGGTTATATTTATATCATCGACTCCACGCACCTGGCCACCGCTTTTGCGGGAGAATTCAACAAGAAATACGACCTGTCGATCCGTGTGAACGGCAAACAATATACGGCCAGCACTACCATACCATTGCTGACGAAGTATCCTGATTCGATGTGGTTCAAGCAGGCTCCGATGAACCCCGATACGAATAAGCGGGTATTGATGGTACGGACCACCGATCCACCGGGACTTGGAAATTATATCCGTTATTTCACCAAAAAGAACAGCGGAGGTTTCTTACCCGGACAAAACTCGGTTTTTGATGACGCGGTCATTGATGGCACCACTTATTCATTGCAGGTAGATCCGGGGGTTGATAATAATAACCGTTTGCCTGCCGACAGTAATTTTTTTAAAAGGGGAGATACCGTAACCCTGAAGATTTGTAATATTGATAAGGCGACCTACACATTCTGGAATACCTGGGAATTTTCGCAACAGTCCGTTGGCAATCCTTTCGCACAGCCCAACAAAGTGATCGGCAATATCAATAACGGTGCATTGGGCGCTTTTTACGGGTATGCCGCCTGGTTTAAAACACTGATCGCAAAATAAACCCGTTTGAATTATTCCTTTAAATTCGTGTTTCATTTTCTAAACCAACGCTATGGATATTGAAAAAATAAGCTGTTTGATCATTGGTTCGGGGCCGGCGGGCTATACCGCTGCGATATATGCTTCCCGTGCCGGTTTGAACCCTGTGCTATATCAGGGCATTCAGCCCGGCGGGCAATTGACGATCACTACGGAAGTGGAGAATTACCCGGGATATCCCGATGGCATCCAGGGGCCCGAGATGATGGTACATTTTGAGAACCAGGCCAGGCGGATGGGAGCGGTTATCCGTTACGGTTTGGCTACAAAGGTTGATTTTTCGGTCCGCCCCCTGAAAGTTGAAATTGATGAAGAGAAATGGATCGCCGCCAATTCGGTGATCATCTCCACCGGCGCTTCGGCAAAATGGCTGGGCATTGAAAGCGAACAGCGCCTGAATGGATATGGAGTGAGTGCCTGCGCCGTATGCGATGGATTCTTCTTCAAGGGAAAAGAAGTGGCGATCGTGGGTGCGGGTGATACAGCGGCTGAAGAAGCGCTCTATCTATCCAAGATCTGTTCGAAGGTGCACATGATCGTTCGCAGAAATGAAATGAGGGCGAGTAAGATCATGCAGGACCGGGTGATCCATACTGCGAATATCACAGTGTACTGGAACAGTGCGACCGATGAGGTACTGGGAGATAAAAAAGTGGAAGCGGTTCGTATCAAAAATAACCAGACCGGGGAACTGCAGGAGATCCCTGTGAGCGCTTTCTTCGTGGCCATTGGTCATGAACCCAACAGCGCCATTTTTAAAGGATGGCTGGATATGGATGAAGCGGGTTACCTGAAGACGGTTCCCGGCAGTTCCAGGACCAATGTTGAAGGAGTATTTGCCTCCGGTGATGTGCAGGACAAGATCTACCGCCAGGCCGTTACCGCCGCCGGATCGGGATGCATGGCAGCGCTGGACGCGGAAAGGTACCTGGGTGAGAAGGGTTTTCATTAAAGAATTAAGAATTAAAAATTAAAAATGAAGAATTCCCTCAACTCATTTGGGGTTTTGTTTTTCGCAACATTTGTTGAATTGAAAAAATTTTTAATTCTTAATTTTTAATTCTTAATTATCAATAAATGTTAACGATCCATTTAAATAATTTACAATTCCATTCGTTTCATGGTGTATATGAGGAGGAAAGGATATTGGGAAACAACTACGAAGTAAATGTTTCGCTGGATATAGCAGGGGATGCGCCGGTCAATGACCTGGATCAGACCGTGAATTATGAATCGGTATATGCGATCATTGCGGAGCGAATGAAAGTCCCAACAGCGCTCCTGGAAACCGTGGCACAGGACCTGGCGCAATTGATACAGTCGGCCTGCCCCGGTATCCGATCCGTCAACGTGCATATTGAGAAAAAATTTCCGCCACTCACCGCATTCCGCGGTTCCGTTGGCGTTACCTATAAAAAAGAATTTTAGCATGAAAAGCCTTTTATTCATTGTACTCGCGCTTTTTTCGTTTTTTATTCCTGCCGCACAGGATATCAATGCGCTTATCCGGGAAGCCGACCGATTGGAAGCCATCCCGAATGAAAGTGCCGCGTTCGAGAAATTCAAGGAAGTGCTTAAGATCAATGCCACCAATATGCATGCGCTCAGCAAATGCAGTGAATTGTGCAGCAGGATCGGTAAGCGGCAAAATGATACTAAATTAAGGGATAACTATTACGCTGCTGCGAGGATCTATGCTGAGACCGCACTGAAGATCAATCCGCATAATTCCGAAGCAAGTTGTGCGATGGCCATCGCACTGGGCAGATCCACCATGAGCAAGACCGGCAAGGAAAAAATGGCGAATGCGAAAGAGATCAAGAAGTATGTGGATATCTCCATTGAATCCAATCCCAATAATTTTTTAGCCTGGCATGTTTTGGGCAGATGGCATTATGAGATCAGCAGCCTGAACTTTTTTGAAAGGGCCGCAGTAAAAATTTTCCTGGGCGGCCTGCCTTCCGCTTCCTTTAAAGAATCTATCGAAGCGTTTGAAAAATCACAGTCCCTTACCCCGGGTTTTATATTGAATTATTTTGAACTGGCGAAAGCTTACCACCAGTATGGCGATAAGAAAAAGGCCATTACCATACTTAAAAACCTGCTCAACTTACCCGATCATACGGAAGATGACCCCTTCATCAAGGCCGATGCAAAAAAATTGTTAAGGATACTGGAATAACATCAGAATAGGGGGGATGGTAACCCTGTTGCGATTGTTTTAATTATCTTCGGTTACATAAAAACAATTGAAATGATGAAAAATGCGCTTTCGGTCATTCTTTTTTTTGCGGTATCACTCACGGCTTTTGCACAGGATGATGTCATATCTGAATCAAAATACGATCCCCACCTGTTGTTTTCTCCTTTGTTCTATCCCGTTGGGGGAACCATCAGCAGGTCGGCAACCGGTGAACCCAACCTGGGTTACTGGCAGAACAGGGCCGATTACCAGATCAGTGCCACATTGAATGATGTTACCAATGAAATAAGCGGCAGCGTCATCATCACCTATAAGAATAACAGTCCGCATGTATTGCCCTACCTCTGGCTTCAGCTGGACCAGAACCTGTTCAATAAAGACAGCCGCGGCCAGGCCCGTATGCCTTTGGATAGCCGTAGCCGTTATGGAGATTCAAAAAGCAATTTCAGCGGGGGCTATAAAATAAATTCGGTAAAGATCGTGAGCGCCGGTGTCGATGCCGATTACCTGGTGAATGATACCAGGATGCAGGTACGATTGCCAAAAGCATTGAATCCCGCGGGTGATGTGGTTAAGATAAAGATCGATTACAGTTTTACCCTGCCTGAATATGGCGCCGACCGTTGTGGGATCTTAAAAACAAAGAACGGCAACATTTTTACGGTGGCCCAATGGTATCCGCGTATGTGTGTTTTTGACGATGTACAGGGCTGGAATACCCTGCCTTATCTTGGACCCAGCGAGTTTTACCTGGAGTACGGGGACTTTGACGTGAGCATTACCGCACCCGCGGGGCATATCGTTGTTTGCAGCGGCGAATTGCAGAATGAATCGGAGGTATTGAGTAAGGTGCAGATAGGCCGGCTGGCAGCGGCCAGGAAGAGTGATAAGACCGTGATGATAAGAACAGAGACTGAGCTAACTGATCCTGCCCAAATGTCAAGGGGGGCGCTGACCTGGCATTATAAGATATCCAACGCAAGGGATGTTTCATGGGCCGCTTCAAAGGCCTTCATCTGGGACGCCGCTAAGATAAATCTGCCCAGCGGGAAAACATCGCTGGCCATGAGCGTATATCCTGTTGAAAGCAGCGGGGAAAAAGGATGGAGCCGTGCAACTGAATATGTAAAGGGAAGCATTGAGAACTACAGCAAGCGCTGGTTCGAGTTCCCGTATCCGGTAGCGACCAATGTGGCCAGCAATGTTGGTGGTATGGAATACCCAGGCATTGTTTTTTGCGGTTGGAAAGCGGAAAAAGAAGGATTGTTCGGCGTGACGGACCATGAGTTCGGACATACCTGGTTCCCGATGATCGTAGGAAGCAATGAACGCAAATACGGATGGATGGATGAGGGCTTCAATACCTTCATCAACTCCCTCGCCGATGATGATTTCAATAAAGGCGAATATAAGAACCCGCCCACCCGCATGGATTTCATGGGCCAGTACCTTTTCGGAAAAAATACAGAAGCCATCATGACCACACCCGATGCCATGAAAGAAGCCAATATCGGCATCGCTTTATATTTTAAACCCGGTTATGGGTTGGAGTTATTGAGGGAACAGATACTGGGCCCCGATCGTTTTGATTATGCGTTCCGCACTTATATTAAGAACTGGGCCTACAAGCATCCCACTCCCTGGGATTTTTTCCGTAGCATGGAAAACGCGGCAGGAGAGGACCTGGGCTGGTTCTGGAAGGGATGGTTTCTCGAAAATTATAAGTTGGACCAGGCGATCGTTTCCGTGAAATATGAAAAAGACAACGCGGCCAAGGGTGCTACGGTCACCATCGCCAACCTGGAGCAGATGGCGATGCCGGTACTCATCTATTATGAAACCAGGAGCGGTATCAAAGGAAATATAAAATTACCGGTGGAGGTTTGGAACAACACCACTACCTGGAAAGTGAAACTGCCCACCACCGAAGAATTGAAAAAAGTGGAGATCGATCCGGATAAGATATTTCCCGATATGAATTTTGAGAATAATGTTTGGAGAGGAAATTGATTTTGACCACAGATTACACTGATTACACAGATTAACACAGATTGCTCTAATTATTTCTGTGGATACCTCTGACAAAAATTCTTGTTAATCTGTGTTGTCTGTGCTTTTTCTACACCTCATTTATTTTTTGAAAGCTTTAACTTTTCCCTTCTAATAAAAATCGGGTGCTATCGTTAAGCTTTCAAAGTAAGTCCGGTACAGTTTATTCCTCACCAAAATCAACCAACCATTGAAACACTATTTAAGTGTGACGGCATTATTGCTGTTACAGGCCGCTGCTTTATGCGCCCAGGAAACCGGTTCCACTAACTCCTTTAAGACGCCGGGTACTTTCAGTCTGGGTACCCGCAATACATTCAGCCTATTCAGTGACGACCATGACATCGGAAAGGGAATAGGCGGACAGCTAAGGCTCCAGTTCAGCGATCACCTGGGTTCAGAATGGTTCCTGGACTATATCAGTTCCAAAAACGGTTCGCTTACGTACAGGAATGATTACCATATCGGCTGGTCGCTGATGTATTACCCGGGGAAGCGTGTTCAGTTCAACAGGTTATTGCAACCCTATATCCTCGCGGGGCATTGTTTTGATTACAGCAAGGTCGCCGAGCAAAGCAATTCCTCCAATTATGCCGATCGCTGGAGCATGGCGGCGCAGGCGGGACTGGGCACACATATCAATATCACTACGAAGTTCGACTGTTCCCTGTCCGCCCAGTACATGTTGCATTTCGGGAAGGACATTCAGACCGTGCAGGAAAATCCGAAACTGATCATTGAAAAAGAAAATTTCTCCACACCCGACGGGCACCTGCTGGTTTCCGTTAGTTTCAATTACAAATTGGCTCATTTGTGGTAAATATTCGTTCTGTCATGCTTGAGGAACAGCCTGTCCCGATTATTTCGGGAAAGCATCTCATCGTTCGTAAAATGAGATCCTTTGCTGTCGCTCAGGATGACAGCAATACATTAATGGCCTTTAAAAATGGGTTACTTCGTTTTCCATTTCCCGCTGCGCAGGTACAGGAACGACATGGCGAAAATGGTGAACCAATACACGAGTTCATTGCTCCATGCCATGGCCAGGGAGATATAATGCACTTTCATGAAGAACCAAGTATACAAAAGATAAACGGTGATGGAGATGACCTCTATCAGCAGGTTTACCCTTGTTCGGGCGGTACCGGTAACACCATTGAGCCAGATATTGGCGATGCTCATGAACAGCATGCCAACAGATACCACCCTGAGTACCGGTATCCCCGCTTTTACAAAAGCTTCACCCTGTCCGAATAACCCAAAGAATGTTGTGGGAAACAAATTGATGAGCAGGCACATCATCATACAAAGTCCCAGGCTCCAGCACATGATCTTCGTAATGGCTTCCAGCACTTTTTCTTCTTTTTTCTGTCCCATTAAATTACTCACCATCGTATTGCAGGTACCGGCAAAGGCCCAAACAAAAACACCGATGAGTCCAAAGACGTTTCGCATGGTATTGCTGACGGCCTTGGCCGTTTCATCATGCCTGCCTTCGATCAAAAAGAAGAAGATCAGCCAGGTGGTAACGCTGATCACGTATTGCAGCATCAGCGGCGCGGATATTTTCACGATCTCTTTGGTCAGTGAGCGGTGGTAAGAAAAATTCCGGAACAGGTCATATTGTTTTTTCAAGCCCGTCCTGAACAGCACCAGCAGCACCACCAGTAAGCCTACCACTTCGGCGATGACCGAAGCGATGGCAGCTCCGTTGAATCCCAGCTGGGGAAATCCGTAACGGCCTTTGATGAGCAGGAAATCGAGGAGGATATTTACCAGGGCCTCGCTGATGAACCCGATCATCAGGTACCTGCTGTTTAGCGACGCCACCAAAAAAGCATTACCCATCTGGAACAAATAAAGAAAGGGCAATCCCAGGATACGGATCTTTAAAAAACTTATTTCCTGCGGGTAGGCGACAGGGTCAGCTACCTGCTTTAAAATGAGTGGCGCGATGAACCAGGTCACCAGCATTCCTGCCGCGGCAAACTGCAGGCATACCCGGATGCCCTGTGCTATGATGGTTTTAAAAGCCTGGCTGTTATCACTTCCGGCGTGCCTGGAGAAAACCGCTTGCAATGCATTGTTGAGACCATGGCCCGCAACGGCAAAGATGAGATAGAAAACGCCGGTGATGCCCGCATTTCCCAGGGCCTCGGTGCTTAGATTACCCAGGAAGATGCTGTTGGTGAGCATATTGATCTGTGGTATCAGGATGGCAAGCGTAATGGGTAAGGCTATCGACAGCACCTGCTTATTGGTAACCTGAACTTTTAAATCTTTTATTGCGGTTGCACTTTCCATAAAGTCAGCAAAAATATCTTATTTTGCCTCCCCAAACCTAACCAATGAACCCATCTTTCCATATACAATCTCCGGCAATTGATACAGCGGGGGCAACTTTATTCATGGAGGTGGGCCCCATGGGCTTTTCAATGGTGGTGCTGGATGATACAAATTGTTTTTCCGCAGTAGTGGTTTATGCTTTTCCCGCCGATACCAGGTATGATGCCATTGATGGCCATATCAGGGATATCATCAACAATGAAAAATTGCTGCAACAATCCTTTAAAAAAACCACCATCACCTGGTCATTTCCCGAAAGCATCCTGGTTCCGCATGAATGGATGAATACGGCGCTGATGGGAGATATGCTGAACCTTGTCTTCGGTGATCTGGCTGGCGGAGTCGCCAAGACCGATTTCGTGTACAAGCATAACCTGCACAATGTTTATCGGGTTCCCGGCGATGTGGATGCTATTATCGCCACGCACTATTTATATTCAACACAGGTGCACCAGTATTCATTATTACCCGACCTGGTCAATGATAACAACGACCGCCTTTTTCTTATTTTTTACCAACACCGTTTCACCGCGATGCTCAGCAGCGGGGGCGCACTGAAGGTCATACAGAATTTTCCCTACCGGCATCCCGAAGACGCCGCTTTTCATTTACTGAACATATGTAAAAACTTTGACCTGTCGCCTGCCACGGTAACCCTTCACCTGCAAGGCATGATCGATGCCGGATCGAATTTATACGCGGCCCTGTACAAATATTTTTTAAACATGGAATTCGCGGGTATGCCCGAAGCCGCCAGTTACAGCGATGCCATCAAAGCATATCCCGCCCATTTTTTCAGTCATTTATTCGCCCAGGCACTATGCGCATAATCAGCGGCATACATGGTGGCAGAAGGATCAACCCGCCTCCCAAAATGCCCTATACAAGGCCTACCACCGATATTGCCAAAGAAGGGTTGTTCAACATCCTTCAAAATAACCTGGAAATAAATACACTCAAAGTGCTGGACCTTTTTGGCGGCACGGGAAGCATCAGTTACGAACTGGCCAGCAGGGGAGCGCCCGACATAACCATCGTGGAAAAGGACAGCCAGATGTATGAATTCATTAAAAACACCGCACAGCAGCTGGGCTTTACGAATTTCAATGTGCTGCGTTCGGATGTATTCAAATTCATTGATACCACCAGCGGAAAGTATGACCTTATATTCGCAGGTCCGCCTTATGCACTCGCAACCATTGATGAATTGCCGAAAAAAATAATAGAAAAAGAATTGCTGGAGCCCGGCGGCTGGTTCGTGCTGGAACATACCCCCCGGAATGATTACAAAAAATTTCCCCATTATAAAACCGAGCGCAACTACGGCACCACAATCTTTTCTATCTTTATCAACAATTGATCTTCAACCTTCAACCTTCAACCTTTAACCTTTAACCTTCAACTTTAAATCTTCAACTCCTTGCTCCGCAGCTTCCGATACCTCTTACTTCCCTTTTCGCTGGTCTATGGCGGCGCAGTATGGTTACGGAACTGGTTATACGATAAAAATATATTTAAGTCCTCCGCTTTTAATTTCCCGGTGATATGCGTGGGCAACCTGGCGGTTGGGGGCACGGGCAAAACACCCATGGTGGAATATTTGATACGCCTCCTGAAAAACGATCTTAATACCGCTACACTGAGCCGCGGATATAAAAGAAAGACGGAAGGGTTCGCCATTGCCGGCGATACCACTACAGCCCTGGAGATCGGTGATGAACCCATGCAGTTTCACCAGAAATTCCCGGATATCACGGTGGCTGTAGGGGAAGAGCGCCTCGTGGCCATACCCCAGTTGTTGCATGACAGGCCCGCAACCCAGGTAATCATCCTTGATGATGCCTTGCAGCACCGGGAGGTAAGGGCCGGCATGAATATCCTGCTGACCGACTATAAAAATTTATACACGCGTGACCTGATGCTTCCGGCCGGTGACCTGCGTGATATAAGGCGGAGCAGTAAAAGGGCGCATATCATTATTGTGACCAAGTGCAAAGCAGGGCTATCGGAACCCGAGCGGGATGCGATCATCCGGGAGATCGGCCCGGCTGCAGGACAGAAAGTATATTTCACACTGATCACATACGGCACACCTTATCACTTGTTTACCGAAGAAGAAGTGGGCATCAACCCGGAAATGGATATCCTGTTGTTATGCGGTATCGCCAACCCGGGGCCGATCAAGGAATTTCTTACCGAGCAGGTGCATACCTTCGACATGCTTCGTTTTCCCGATCATCATATCTTCAACAGCGATGACCTGGAAGAGATCAAAAGGCAGTTCGCGAAAGTGAAAAAAGGGAAGCGGATCATTTTAACGACCGAGAAGGACGCCGTACGCCTTTTGAAATTTGAAAATGAACTGGCCGATCTTCCCATCTATGCTGTTCCCATTCAACATTCGTTCTTGTTTGACCAGGCAAGATCATTTGAGGAGGATATCACGGGCTTTGTTACCCGTTTTGAAAAAATAATCCAATAGGATAAACGAAGGTTTTTGTAAGTTGTAACCTCTAATTAAAAACCAGGGCTGAATTTGACAGAAAACGAACTGATCCTACGCTTGCGGGAAGGGGAGGAACCGGCATTTAAGGAACTGGTGACACAGTACCAGGACAGGATATTCAATACTGCATTGGGTTTGCTGCAGCATCATACCGATGCGGAAGATATCGCCCAGGAGGTTTTTATCCAGGTTTACCGTTCCATCCATCAATTCAAGGGCGATTCCCTTTTATCTACCTGGATTTACCGGATCACGGTCACCAAATCACTAGATTTTCTTCGGGGGAAAAAAAGAAAAAAGCGCCTGGGCTTCATGCGGGCCTTATTTGGAGACGATAACCAGCCGGCATTTGAACCCCCGGACTTCAACCATCCAGGTGTACAGCATGAAAAGAAGGAAGATGCAGCCTTGTTGCTGCAACTGGTGAACCAGCTTCCCGAAAACCAGCGCACGGCTTTTATCCTCAATAAAATCGAGGAGCTCAATTACCGCGAGATCGCCGATATACTGAAAACGACCGAATCGGCCGTGGATTCTTTATTGCAAAGGGCCAAGCAAAACCTGCGCAAGAAACTGACCGGCAAAAAAAATGATCCCGGCTAGCGAAGGATATTCATAAAAAGGACATCTAAATCATAACAGGTAAATTTCAATACATGGAACAAGACAACATCAACCGGGCCGATAGGATACTGAAGAGCCTTGATGGGCTGCAAAAAGCCGGGGCACCTGATTTTTTCTATACCAGGCTCAGCGGCAAGATGCAACAACTGGAACCGGAACCCCGACGCTCCTTTTTGCTCAGACCCGTATTTGTTACCGCGGTGCTTTCGGTTGTACTGGTCCTGAATGTCATCTTATTGACGCAAATGAATGACCAGTCTGGCTCCAAAGCAACCGTTCAACCCACCAGTCCGGCCACCATTGAATCCTTTGCCAAGGCCTATGATATGAATACGGAATCCCTTTACGAATAAAATTTTTATCATGAACAATTTTACCAATAATCGATGGATCTCGGTCATCATCCTGCTCATTCTTACCGCCAATATTGTAACACTGGCATTACTGTGGTCGCACCACAGGGGTGGAGATAAGCGGGAAATGAATCAGCCGCCACCTGCGGGAGGGGAAGTGTTCGAATTTCTTACCCATGAACTGAAACTGGATTCGGCCCAACAGGCAGCGTATAGAAAATTAAGGGATGAACACCAGGCCGGACAAAGGCCCCTGCATGACAGTATCCGGAAGGCCAAGGATGATTTCTTTGCTTTATTGCAGCAAAGCGGTGTTACCGATGACATGATGCGGAGTTCCAGTAAGAAGATCGGTGACATGGAGCAGCAACAGAATATATTTACTTTTCAACATTTTCAAAAATTAAGGGCACTGTGCAACCCGGATCAGCAGAAAAAATTTGACACCATCATCCAGGACATACTGAAACACATGGGTCCCAGGCAGCAGGGCCCGCCGCGGCCCAGGGAAGGAGACCGGCCTGACAGAGGCAGGATGCCGCCACCACCCCATGATCCAAACGAGGAGGGGCCACCGCCACAAAAATAAAAACACAACAAAGCAGTATCATCAACAAATCTTAATAAAAAAAACAACTTATGCGAATCATCCATCTTAAAATGGCAGCTGTAATGTTACTATCAACATTGTTTGTCCTTTCCTGTAAAAAATCTGATTCTTCATCTGGTGGAACAGGCGGTACGACCAGTGCCAGCATCACAGCACTGTCCTGCGGAAGCGGTTCATTTTCCGCAACGGCCACTGCCGGTGTCGCCTATACGGCCACTGCTACCTTGCCTTATTCTGGTGGTAACGGCGTAGCGTATGCGGCGGGTTCAGCCATCCCTTCAACAGGGATCACGGGCCTCACCGCCACCCTGCAGGCGGGCACCCTGGCCAGTGGGAGCGGTAACCTGTCCTTTAGCGTAACGGGAACACCCTCGGCTGCGGGAACCGCGAGCTTCTCGGTAAGTTTTGGGGGACAGTCCTGTAGTGTATCCCTAACCGTTAACAGCTCCGGCGGAATAACCCTGCCTTCCGTGTACACTAAAATATATGGAGCTACCAGCATCACTTTCGACGGTACCTGGGTCACCATCAAATGCAATGCCCTGCCCGATCACCAGAGCGCTTATTACCCGGTGGGCAACCCCCTGTACCATGCTTTCAGCGGAACGACCTTTGGCGGCGGTACATTTGCCCAGAATCCCAATACGATCTCAACGCAGAACATAACCCTCAAGATACCCGTGGCCCCGGCCCTGGCGGGCTCGCATGCCGCCACGCCCATGGGTGTGATCGGTGTGTCGCTGAATGGCGTTCCTTTCTTTAATCAATATGCCGCTGGAGGCTCACCCCTGTCGGGCGAGATCAACGGCTTTGATCAGTACTGGGGACATCCACAAATGTCGGGCATGTATCACTATCACGTAGAGCCGCTGTATTTAACCACGGTGAAGGCCACCAAATCTTCTTTGATGGGATTCCTGCTGGACGGATTCCCGGTTTACGGACCCGAAGAGACCAATGGTTCGACACCTGCGGGCCTGGACGCCTATCACGGGCATACGCACGCGACGGCTGATTTCCCTTCCGGTATCTATCACTACCACTTTACCAGCGCCGCTCCGTATTTGAATGGCAATGGCTTTTATGGAACCCCGGGAACGGTAACGCAGTAAAACCCGGTCTGACGGTCCCCGTCTGACCGACTATAAAAAGATATACGTGCAGAAATTTAATTCATTGTCGATAGCGGGTATGACTTTTTTTGTCCTGCTTGCCTGTGCTTCCTGCAATGAAAAAAGGGAAGCTATTTCCCCGGAGCCCCGGCTTGCGAAGACCGTTCCCCCGGTGTATAAAAAAAACACCGACAGCGGTTTTACCAATCACCAGGATACGGTGTATTACGATGGCCGTTTCTTTACCGGATACCGGTATGGGGTATACGAAAATGGTGATACCGCCGTCCTGCAATCGTATTTCAACGGGGTGGAGGAGGGCAGGCAAAAAAAATGGTATGAGAACCGTCAATTGGCGGAGGAAAGATTTTATATCAATGGTAAGAAGGAAGGCGAACACAAAGGCTGGTGGCCCGACAGGAAACCCAAATTCATATTTGAAGCCCTCAATGACGAATATAACGGTGAATTCAAAGAATGGTATTCATCCGGGTTATTGGGCAAGGAATTTCATTATCAGAACGGGCAGGAGGAGGGGAGTGAAAGATTGTGGTGGGACAATGGCACCGTGCGGGCCAACTATGTGATAAGAAACGGGAAAAAATATGGTTTCATCGGTTTAAAAGTCTGTTCAAACCCTTATGATTCGATCAGTAAAAAATAGCGCTTATATCTTCCTGTTACTGTTCGCGGCCTGTAAAAGCAAGCCCAAAGAATTGCCTTTGCCCTTTATCAACAAGCCAGATTTTACGCCTGAGTGGATCGCAATGGGAGATTCAAATTATGCTTCGATACACCGGATACCATCCTTTTCCTTTACTGACCAGGACGGGGCCACGGTAACGGAAAAAACGGTGGAAGGCAAGATCTATGTGGCCGATTTCTTTTTTACGCGTTGCGGGAGTATTTGTCCAAAGCTGACCTCCAATATGGGCATCCTGCAGGAAAAATTCAAGGATGACGATGAAGTGCTGTTGCTTTCGCACTCGGTAACGCCCGGTATTGACAGCGTTCCTGTATTGAAAAGATACGCGGCCGAAAAAGGTGTGATCAGCGCCAAATGGCATTTGCTCACCGGTAATAGAGATTCGATCTATACGCTTGCTAAGAAACAATATTATGCCGGCGATACGGTGGGATATTACCAGACCGGTAACCAGTTTTTACATACGGAAAATTTCATCCTCCTGGATAAGCATCGCCGGATACGCGGCATTTACAATGGCACCCTGCCACTGGAAATGGAAAGGCTGAGCGATGATATAGGCACATTAAAAAAAGAAGAGTAGGGGAATGGAACGCAGATGACGCGGATTGAGCAGATAAGAACGGATAATTGTT
>JAYWAZ010000105.1:0-6136 GCA_043781975.1 Bacteroidota bacterium | reverse complement strand
GGCCCACCGGGTTTACGTTGCCCCAGTAATCCTCGTTTTGCGGATGTACCAGGGGGTCGCCATACACTTCGCTGGTGGAAGCCACGAGTATCCTCGCATTTTTTGCCTTTGCCAGGCCCAGGCAATTGTGGGTGCCCAGTGAACTCACCTTCAAAGTTTGAATGGGGATTTTTAAATAATCGATCGGACTGGCGGGAGAAGCAAAGTGCAGGATATGATCCAGTTTGCCGGTAACATGAATGAATTTGGAAACATCATGATGATAGAATTCAAATTCTTTCAGTTTAAAAAGGTGCTCAATATTTTTAAGGTCGCCGGTGATCAGGTTGTCCATTCCGATCACCTGGAATCCTTCCCTGATGAAACGGTCACAAAGGTGGGAACCTAAAAAGCCGGCGGCGCCTGTGATTAATATTTTTTTTGTTGACACAGATTTATATTAAGCTATTAAACTGTTTTATTATTTAATGGTGCGTCTCCCCACACTTACATAATGAAATCCCAATTCTTCCATTTTTGCCAGATCAAAAAGGTTCCTTCCATCGAAGATCACTTTATTTTTCAGCAGGGAACTGATTTTGGTAAAATCGGGTGTCCTGAACTCGCTCCATTCCGTGGCGATCACCAGTGCATCGGCACCAACCAGGGCATCATACTGGTGTTCCGCTAGATTGATCTTTTTAGCAAGTGCGGGTTTTACATTTTTCATGGCCTCGGGGTCGTAGGCATTCACCGAAGCCCCGGCAGCCAGCAGTTCATCGATCATGTACAGAGCGGGGGCTTCCCTGATATCATCGGTGTTGGGTTTGAATGCGAGGCCCCACACAGCGATCTTTTTTCCTTGCAGGCCGTTATTGAAATAGGCTTTTATTTTTGGTACCAGGTGCAGTTTCTGTTTTTCATTCACTTCCATCACTGCTACCAGTATCCTGAAATCATAGTCAACTTCCTTTGATGAGCTCACCAGTGCGCTTACGTCCTTGGGGAAACAACTGCCCCCGTAACCGATACCGGGGAACAGGAAGCGCCGGCCGATCCGTTCATCGCTCCCGATGCCTTTTCGTACCATATCCACGTCGGCGCCTAATCGCTCGCACAAACGGGCGATCTCGTTCATGAAGGTGATCTTTGTGGCCAGGAAGGCGTTGGCGGCGTACTTGGTGAGTTCGGCGCTTTTTTCGTCCATGAAAATAATGGGATTGCCCTGGCGTACGAAGGGAACGAAAAGTTCATTCAGTATTTTCTTTGCCTTCTCGGAACCGGTACCGATGATCACCCGGTCGGGCTTCATGAAATCCTCTACGGCTACCCCTTCACGTAAGAACTCCGGATTGGAGACCACATCGAAGGCGGTGGCGGTATTTTTGGCAATGGCGGCACGTACTTTTTCCGCGGTTCCCACAGGCACGGTGCTCTTATCCACGATGACGGTGTATGAACCGATCATTTTTCCCAGTTCATCAGCCACGCCTAAGATATAGGAGAGGTCGGCGCTGCCGTCTTCACCGGGTGGCGTGGGCAGGGCCAGGAAGATCACTGCCGCATCCCTGATCCCGTCTTCGAGTGATGTGGTGAAATAAAGCCGCCCCTCTTTCTGGTTACGCAGGAATAATTTTTCCAGGCCCGGTTCATAAATGGTGATGGTGCCCGAAGAAAGTTTATCCACGATATTCTTATCAATATCCACGCAGGTAACGTCATTGCCGGTTTCTGCAAAGCAGGTGCCGGTTACCAGTCCTACATATCCTGTTCCAATGACGGCTATTTTCATAAACCCCGGCCTTTTAAGGGAGGCCGGCCCTTTTGGTTAAAAATTAATTCCGGTTCACAAAGTCCAGCACCTTGTTTACAATGAATCGCTGTTGTTCATCATCCAGTTCCGTATGAATGGGTAATGAGATCACGCGTTCCGTAAGCCAGTCGGTCACCGGCAACGTATAACGGTTACCCCCAAATGCATCAAACATCTTCTGTTTATGGGCCGGCACCGGGTAATAGATCATGGAAGGTACCCCGTTTTCCGAAAGGAACTGGTTCAATCCATCCCGGTCTACATCCTGCAGGATCAGCGTATACTGGTGAAAAACATGCGTATTGTTTCCTTCTCTAAACGGCACGGTGATCTTTTTATTTCCCGCGAAGGCGGTATCATAGAAATCGGCGGCCTTTCTCCTGGCGGCGATGTACTCATCCAGGTGTGTAAGTTTAATGTTGAGGATAGTTGCCTGGATGGCATCCAGCCTTGAGTTGCAGCCCACCACGTCGTGGTAATAGCGTTTGCTTTGCCCGTGCGATGCAATCATCCTTAGTTGTACAGCCAATGCATCGTCATCTGTGAACATGGCCCCGCCGTCGCCGAAAGCACCTAAATTCTTGGAGGGATAAAAAGAGGTGCAGCCGATATGACCGATGGTCCCTGTTTTTTTTGTGGTGCCATTGCTGAAGGTATAGTCGCATCCAATGGCCTGCGCATTGTCTTCGATCACGAATAACCCATGCCTTTCAGCTATGTCCATGATCTTTTCCATATCGGCCGACTGCCCATACAAATGAACGGGTATGATCGCTTTTGTTTTGGGTGTGATGGCTTTTTCAACAGACCCAGGATCGATACAAAATGTTTTGGGGTCAACTTCCACGAATATGGGTTTGATGCCCAGCAACGCGGCCACTTCAACGGTGGCGATATAGGTAAAGGACGGGGTGATCACTTCATCTCCGGCTTTGAGTCCAAGTGCCATCATGGCGATCTGGAGGGCGTCTGTTCCATTGGCACAGGGGATGCAATGTTTGCTTTTATGATAAGCCGCCAGGTTATCCGCGAATTCAGTTACGGTCTTTCCGCCAATGAACATCGAGCTCTCCATTACCCCCAAAACCGCCGCATCAACTTCCCGTTTTATTTTCAGGTATTGGGTTTTGGTATCAACCATTTGCAGGGGCCTCATAAATAGATGTTTTTTAACGTGGGCAAAGATAGCATTCGGTAAGCAGTTGGCAAAGCGCAGTAGGCTGCGGGAAGTTTAAAGGTTCGTGGATATATAAGTTGTTTGTTTAAAATTAAAGAACGTAAGTGGGGATACTCTTTTTTATATAGATTTGTTACAAAATAAGCTTTGGGCAGACTATTCTACAACATATTTATTTTTCTATATCCAATAGCTATACGCATTGTTTCTTTATGGAGCCCCAAGGCAAAACTTTGGATAAATGGCAGAAAAAACATATTCGCTGAGCTCCACTCAAAACTTAAAACTGAAGACTCAGAACCGGTCTGGATGCATTGCGCCAGCTTGGGGGAGTTTGAACAGGGGCGGCCGCTGCTCGAGGAATTAAGGGCACGCAATGAAAAAATAAGGATCGTGCTCAGTTTTTTCTCGCCTTCGGGCTATGAAGTGATGAAGGATTATAAAGGTGCGGACCATATTTTTTACCTGCCGATGGATTCACCCTCCAATGCCCGGAAATTTATCGATGCCATTGATCCTTCGCTGGTGCTTTGGGTCAAATACGAATACTGGTTTTATTATCTCGATGAATTAAAGCGCAGGAATATTCCGGTCATCCTGGTATCGGGTATTTTCCGGAAGGGACAACCTTTCTTCAGCTGGTATGGCGGTGTGTGGAGAAAAATGCTGAACTGCTTCACCCTTTTTTTTGTGCAGAATGAACTGTCGAAGGAATTGCTGGAGAGCATTCATGTCAACAAGCCCATAATGATCAACGGGGATACACGGTTTGACCGAGTTATTGAGATCGCTGATAAACATGAGCCCGTTCCGTTCATTGATTCATTTTGCAGCGCCGGCAAAGTGATCGTTGCGGGCAGCACCTGGGATGAGGACGAAGTGGAATTGCTGCATTATATAAAGATGCATCCCGAAATAAAATTCATCATAGCGCCGCATGAGACCGACGCGGAGAATCTTGCCGATGTAAAAAAAATATTCCCTGATTCCATATTCTATTCTGAGCTTGAACAAACTACAAAACACAAACCACAGACATCATACGTACTCATCATCGATAATGTAGGCATGCTTTCCCGTTTGTACCGCTACGCAGATATCGCCTATGTTGGCGGGGGCTTTGGCGGCGATGGCGTGCACAATGTGCTTGAGGCAGCCGTGTATGGTAAACCGGTGCTCTTCGGGCCGGTGTACGAAAAATATGACGAGGCATTGGGACTGGTGGAATCGGGCGGGGGCATTCCTGTTGGCGGGCCATTAAAACTGGAAGCCGAACTGAATAGCTTAATGACCAACGAAGCCGAATGTAAGAGAAGGGGGGCGGCGGCCAGGGATTTTGTGTATTCGCGGGCAGGGGCCACCAAAAAGATCATGGACCTTATTTATGAGAACCGTCTCTTGACCAATAAATAAAACTGCTTCACGATCTCATCATTGTCATTCCACGCGTTCTTCACTTTCAATTCCCGCTGGATCCAGTATTCGGCCTCTGCCAGTATGGAGAAGCCGTTGATGGTTTTGATACTGCGTTCATAGATCACTTCGTCTCCACGGAACAGTTCGTGTATGAAAAGGAAACGGTCATTTACACCTATGGCTTTCCGTAAGTCCCTGATGGGTACTTCCGTCAGCGCATCACCCAGGTCTATCTTCGACTGTTTTAATTTTTCATTGATGGAAGTGGAGGCACCCGATACGGTTTCATTGACCTCTTTTTTATGCGGTTCCGTTTTTAAAGGATGTTGGTGCGAAAGGGTGGGTATATCTTCTCCCATATCAAAAAGAATGGGAGGCTTGTTATGCGAGCTGATCTTTTGTATCTGCTCGGCGTGGTGCCTGATCTCTTCCAGTTCGGCTTCGATATCGGCTTCGTTCACCTGCAATACCTCCACTGTCTTTTCTTCATCGAGCTGCTCGTCTTCTTTTTTCAAAGGTTCTTCATGGCGGGGGGTGCCGGCGTTCTCAGAAATGGTAACGGTGATATTGTTTTGGGCAAAAGGGGTGGTATTGCCCGCCTGCAGGTGCAGTAATTCTGCCTGTAACATCTGAACCGTAAGTAGTAATTGCTCGGAGGGAGCTTTTTGTGCAAACTGTTCCTGTAATTTTTTTAGGAGTGTTTCCACTCTTTCCATGATAAAGTATACTTTTGATGCCCCGCCCCAGGGCAGGCAAGCGTTAAAATAAATGAATCGTTACCCTAAGTTACAAAGGGAATCTTAAAAAATATATTTAAATGTTCATAGAACCCAACTTAAAAGGTGAAAGGCGTGGCTGGATCGAAGTGATCTGTGGCAGCATGTTCAGCGGCAAAACGGAAGAACTGATACGAAGACTGAAAAGGGTGAAGATCGCTAACCTGAAAGTAGAGATATTCAAACCCGCCATTGATGTTCGCTATGACGCGGTGAAGATCGTAAGTCACGACACCAATTTCATCCAGTCTACCCCCGTCGATAATTCGCAGACCATCCTTTTGCTGGCCCAGGATGTGGATGTGGTGGGCATTGATGAGGCCCAGTTCTTCGATGACCAGATCGCGGCCGTTTGTGAGCAACTGGCCATGAAGGGTATACGGGTGATCGTAGCGGGACTGGATATGGATTACCTCGGCAATCCTTTCGGGCAGATGCCGCAACTGCTGGCGAAGGCCGATTATATCACCAAGTTGCACGCCATTTGCCAGGTTTGCGGCAATATCGCCAACATCAGCTACCGTAAAGTGAATGAAGGCGGACAGGTTTTGCTGGGCGAAAAAGATGTGTATGAACCCAGGTGCAGGATCTGTGCGCAGTTGAAGGATTAGGGTAAAAAAATTGAAGGTTGAAAGTTGAAGGTTGAAAGTTGGCAGGCATCTCATGCTTTTAAGAAAGCACACCCTTAAAATGTCTTTGCGAGGAGGAATTTCGATGGCTATCGGGTAGTCGCACACGAACTTACATAAAAAAACAGCATAAAAAAACATCCCGATTTGATCGGGATGTTTTTTTATGCTGAAACTGTTTTATTGTTTTACAAATTTGGAGGTGATGCTCTTTCCGCCGTTGTTCACCTTGAGCAGGTAAACACCCTTGGCCAGTTTGGAAATATCCAGCGACTGGGGATTGCTGACGACCTGCTGCTCCATGACCACCATGCCTTTGACGTCAACGATCTGTATCACACTCTTA
>JAYWAZ010000104.1:0-2195 GCA_043781975.1 Bacteroidota bacterium | reverse complement strand
TATATTTTGAAAACGGGATGGAAGCAGTGAAAAGTTATCCTCCAACGTTTGGTACGTTCGCAATGAAAAATCCAACAGTGCTTCCCCGGTTTTAAATTCATTGGTATCCCTAGCTAAGAAATGATCGTAAACAACATCTATGAATGCCCCGGAGTACAACCGGTAATCTGCCCTAAAGTATTCAATGGCTTTTTTCGTTGCAGGGTGTGCATCGGTAAACTCATCGATGGCCCTGTGCAGGTTTATGCCGTGTTGCACAGGCAACGGGTAATCATATTTTTTTTTGCCTTTTACAAAATCGCTGATCATATTGCCCACCAATAGGTCGGTATTGCCGAACGATAGATATGCATGGGCTAAGTAATTCATGCGTAATGAAGGTTAGGTTAGAATGCAGACCATCCTGTGACCGGGCAAAAGATCCCGCAACCGCTATTTGAGCACCTCTTGTAATTTATTTTCAAGATCAGCGCCGCGTAATTCTTTGGCAATGATCTTTCCCTGTGGATCCAATAAAACATTGTAGGGAATTCCTTCAATATTATACAACGGGACTGCTGCGCTGTTCCAGAATTTTAGATCGCTCACGTGATTCCAGGTGAGCCCGTCTTCTTTGATGGCTTTTAACCAGGCGCTCTTGTCCTTATCCAATGAAACGCCAAGGATAGTAAAATTTTTATCCTTGAATTTTTTATAAGCAGCTACCACGTTGGGATTCTCGTCGCGGCAGGGGCCACACCAGCTTGCCCAAAAATCTACGAGCACATACTTGCCCCTGAAGGAGCTGAGTGAAACCGGTTTGCCATTCACATCAGGCATGGTAAAATCAGGGGCCAACGCACTTTCTGCCGGCGATGTATTACCTGGCTTTTTTTGGGTGAGCGACTGGTTGTATTTATTCACAAGATCGGTAAGTGCGTGGTGATTGGGAAAGCGGTGCGCCAGCGCCTGCACAATCTTTATGATCGTATCGGCTTTGATCTGTTGGGTATATCCCAATGCAAACATCGCCGCTATGGGGCTTGCAGCAGTATCAATATATTTGAGGATATAATTATTGTAACTGGTGGTGATGCGTGCAAGTTCGGCTTCGGATATTTTTACCAGGCTGTCGCTTGCGCCAGATCCTTTCAATGCTGTAATCCCATTATCTGCGGCATGCGAAACGCCTTGCAATGAATCCAGGCTTCTCATGAAATTTTTAACAGAAGCATTGGCAGGAGAATTAAAAGTTTGGGCTTTGTATCCGTCATCTGCTGCGTCGGCAGTAAACGAAATATTGTCTTTGTCATTGATGAAGATGAACCCCGGCCCATTCTCCAGCCGTATCCGGTACAAACCTTCTTCAGCCGCGATGGACTTGATCTTCACTTTGCCTTTTTCCAGCAATGCAGTATCGATAACCACCGGTGGTTCCTGGCTGAAATGGATCTCTTCTAAAAATATTTTTTGATCGGGGGCATTTTTTATGTCGCCCGTTACGATGAATTTACCGGTAGTATTTTCATTGTTACAAGACAAAAAAAACAAGGCAGAAAAAAGGATCGATAGTCTTTTCATGTGATGGCTTATTGATTGAGTTTTTCAGCGAGGAGCTTGTTTACAAGATGCATATCCGCCTTTCCTTTGCTGAGTTTTTTTACTTCGCCTGCAAAAAGGCCCAGTAACGCTTTTTTACCCCGTTTGTATTCATTTACTTTTTCTGGCATTTTCATGAGCACCTCTTCAATCCACAAAGTTACAGTATCATCATTGCTCTCCTGTAACAAATTCAATTCCGTTACCAGGTCAAATGGATCTTTACCTGGCTGTTGCAGTAGTGCCGGAAAAACTTTTGTTGCTGCGATGCTGAAATTTATTTTTCCATCGTCTATCAGCGTAATCAGTCCCGCTATTGCCTTTGGAGGGACTGGGAAATCACTGATCTCCAAATTATTTTCATTGAGGTGGGAACGCACGGGCCCCAGTAACCAGTTGGCAGCTGCTTTGTAATGCGAGGTATGTTGTACTAGTGATGCGAAGAAATCTGAAGTGGCTTTTTCTTCGCAGATCACTTTCGCATCATAGGCAGAAAGGCCATATTGCTCCTGGTATGTTTGTTCCAGTTGCCTGGGTAGGGCAGGTAGGGTCGCTTTAACCGATTGCAGCATATCGTCAGAAATAAAGAACGGCGTGAGATCGGGCTCCGCAAAATA
>JAYWAZ010000103.1:0-2196 GCA_043781975.1 Bacteroidota bacterium | reverse complement strand
TGAGGTTGCTGAATAGCTTTTCATTGAAATTGAGCACGCTGCGCAGGGGTCTCAGGGCGCCTGCGTCTTCGGGCTGGTGCCGGAGCCATTTCCAGCCTGCAATGCAGGAAGCCAGGAAAAGAAAGAAAAACAGGAAGGCCAACAGGGTCTTTTTCCTGATCTTTTCCGTGGATAGTATTTCTTCTTTAAAGACCGGCATGGTTACATTTTTAAAGGTTCTGAATTTGCATCAAGGGTAGCTTCACTGAATTCCGGATCTTCAACCGGCGGCGGAAGGGACTCCACTTCAAAACCCGCTACCATGCCCCGGAAATTATTCCATCCTGCCAGGATCACCTGGATGATGTGCACTAAAAAGAAAAGGACGAATAAAATGGTAAGTATAAAATGTTCGGCCCTCGCCCATTCATAGCCGCCCAGCATGGCGCAGAGCCAGTAGAGCTGTACCGGTTTGTAAATGGCCAGACCGGTGAGCAGGGAACCCAGTCCCATGATGATCACACCGGTGTAAGCTATACGCTGCGCGGCATTGTATTTTTTTTGCGGCGGCAGGCCTTTCCTGATGTGCAGGTCGTGCAGCAAAACCTGCCAGGCCTCCTTTAGTGATCTTTTATTGGGGAAGATGAGTTTGTATTCTTTTGAGAACAAGAGATACAATACGTATATCAGACCATTGAGCGCAAACAACCACATGAATACGAAATGGAAACTCATGCCCTCGGCCAGCCGGAAAGGAATATTCAGCGCCTTGTTGAAAGAATCGGGGAAGAATTTCAGGATGGTGGTGTCTCCCCAGCCCAGTCGGTACACGTCATTGGCCCAGTAGATGAGCAGTCCGCTCCAGATCATAACGCCCAGCACCGGGAAATTGATCCAGTGAAACCAACGGATGGCGAGGGGGTGTTTTTTGATTATCTTTTTTTCTACCACAGTTAATTTTTTTTGATACTGGATACTGGATCCTTGATACTGGATGCACCCTGCTGATTTGAGAAGCTTTTCAACCATTAAGCACTATCCAGTATCCAGCATCCAGCATCCTTCTTAATTCTTTGGTACAAAAACGAGGCTCGCCGAATTCATACAATACCTTAACCCCGTTGGTTTGGGACCGTCGTCAAAAACGTGCCCGAGGTGTGCGCCGCACCTGCTGCAATTCACTTCGGTGCGCTGCATGCCCAGACTGTTATCGGTCAGTTCTTCCACATTTGATTTTACAAGTGGCTTCCAGAAGCTGGGCCAGCCTGTGCCGCTTTCGAATTTGGTATCCGAACTGAAGAGGGGTTGTCCGCAGCAGATACAATTGTACTGACCCGCTTTATGGTTATCCCAGTACTTGCCCGTAAAGGGCGCTTCCGTTCCTTTTTGACGCGTAACCTGGTACTGCTCCGCGGTGAGTTGCTTACGCCACTCGGCATTCGTTTTTGTAACGGTATAATGTTTAACCTGTCCGTTGGTGCATGCGGCGGTCGATAAAATAAGCGCCGCCATTAAGATTCGTTTCATACTATTATATTGTTTCGAATACCTACGAAGGTTGAAGCTTTATGGATTTTCTGTCTTTTAACCTTTAACAGGTCTTTAAGTAATAAATTTAAGTATTAATTTTGATCTCTTATGTTAATACTATGAGTGTACTTAACCAGATCGCCGAATACCTGTTCCTTAAAAAAAGGGATCCCCATGCGCCCCGCACGCAGTGGATGAAATACATGCATGGCATTAACCGGCTCTCGATCCTGCTTTTTTTGCTGGCCATGATCATTTTGGCGGTGAAACTGCTTTGGAAAAGGTAAGATATTGGATGCTGGGTCTTTGATCTTTGATACTGGATAGGACTCAAGCCCCGAAAAGCTTTTCAGATCTGCAGGGTGCATCCAGTATCCAGTATCAAGTATCCAGTATCAATTCCCCCTTCAAGAATCCGTAAATACTCTTCGCCGCGTTCGACGATGCATGCCCACCCTTTCCCAATAATTCTTTTAATGCCGCATAATCCTCCTGCACCTGTTTTTGTCTGGTGGGATTGGAAAGCAATTCTTTCAATTCGAATTCAAGATTCTTTGGCGTCAGTTTATCCTGTATCAGTTCTTTCACCACTTCTTTGTTCATGATGAGGTTCACCAGCCCGATGAATTTTATCCTGATCAGTCGTTTGGCGATCTGGTAGGAGAGGGCATTGCCTTTGTAACAGAT
>JAYWAZ010000102.1:0-6153 GCA_043781975.1 Bacteroidota bacterium | reverse complement strand
TTGCCTGTGGGCTTGTTAAATGAGTGTGAACACCTGGGACGACGAAGTTGCTTTTAGCTGGTTTTCTATAAATCCTACACTTAATTCCTATTGGCATTTTATTGCTAAATTTGAGCATGAGTAACATTAAATTATTTGAGAGCAAACAAATAAGAACCGTTTGAAATGAACCCGACCAAAAATGGTTTTTTGTTGTAGCTGATCTAATACAGGTTCTAACTGACACACCCAACCCTACAGACTATATAAAGAAAATGCGTAAGAGTTGAACTGCTCTCACAAGGGTGGGGACAACTTGGCTCCCCCCTTTTGGTTGATACCGCCGGCGGCAAACAAAAGCTTAATTGTGCCAACGCACAAGGGCTTTTGCGAATTATTCAATCTATTCCCTCACCTAAAGCAGAACCATTCAAATTATGGTTAGCACAAGTAGGTTCTGACAGATTAGATGAAATTGAAAACCCTTAACTGGCTACCCAACGCACAAGAGAATTATACAAACTTAAAGGCTATCCTGATGACTGGGTTGAAAAACGGATGCGTAGTATTGCCATTCGTGAAGAACTGACCGATGAATGGAAAACAAGAGGCCTAAAAGAACAAAAGGAATATGCTATCCTGACTGCTGAAATTTCAAAAGCAACTTTTGGTTTGACACCTTCTGAGTACAAAAAGTTAAAGGGTTTGAAAAGCCAAAACCTACGTGACCACATGAATGACCTTGAATTAATTTTTTCAATGTTAGGCGAAGCTTCAACAACAGCAATTGTAAAAACAAGAAATCCCAAAGGGTTCAGCCAAAATTAAATAGTAGCTAAACAAGGAGGGTCGGTTGCAGGTAAAGCAAGACGGGACCTTGAAACTAAGACTGGTAAGAAAGTAATCTCATCAGAGAATTATTTGCCTGAATCCAAAAAGAATAAGCAACTAAATGAAAACAAAAAGAAATAATCTCCACCAAAGCAAATACATTTTCACAGCAAGGGTGTTCTCTTCAACAAATCCAAACCTTCGCCCTTTCCCGTTTGCAAAATGAGTATGAATACCTGCGGAGGCGAAAAAAATAGTTGAAACAGCAGTGCCAATCAGGGCGGAAACCTGTTAATTTAAACTAACTTTATAGCAAACAGGGTTGAAATAAATTGACAATATCAACCTGATTTAATGGCATTGACTCATGACACCCTTTACCTGGCTGATCAAAATTTGCTGGTTTATTTTCATAGCCGTGTGGATAATTTTCAGTTTCACCGCAAAAAAAAATATACAAACCAATAATGAGCGACAGGGCTCTTTCATCCGGCTTGCAATTATTTTTGTCGTTTTTTGGGTTTTAAAAATTACGGGCCTTCGTCATTTGGCGAATGCTTATTATTTCTCATCCAATCCTTATGTCCAGGGCTCCGGGGTGCTGATCTGTGCAACAGGGATCGCTTTTGCCATCTGGGCAAGAATACATATCGGTAAAAACTGGGGTATGCCCATGTCGCTGAAAGAAAAGCCTGAACTGGTTATAACCGGGCCTTACCATTATGTTCGCCATCCCATTTACACGGGCCTTAGTATTGCCATGATGGGCTCTATCATTACAGAAGGGTTTATGTGGCTCATTTGGTTTGTTTTTATGGGCGGCTATTTTATTTATAGCGCAAAAAAAGAAGAAAGATCCATGCTGCTGCAATTCCCTGATCAATACCCTGAGTATATGCGACGAACAAAAATGTTGATCCCGTTTATCTTTTAAAAGCTGTTTGACAAAACATGTGGGCTATCGCCACCAACTAAAACTGTTATTAAAATGCGCCTGTTCTATTCCATACTCTTCCTTGTTTTTTTTACAAGTTGTATGGGACAAAGCAATAAGCTACCCGAAGCTGTTATCGTCAAAGCCCCGACATCTGTATCAAAAAAAATAACTCCAAATGATTCAACCTGTTTAAAAATAAAAATAGGGACCCAAAGCTTTAATATTTCGCTGCTCAATAGTTCTTTATCGACAAATGACATTAATAATATCGACAAATTTATTTCTGCAAATGAAAATAAAATAGATAAAAATAAGATAGTAGTGATCGGGCAATCTGCCGTAACTTTTCACAGGTTTAAAGCATTAAAAGAAGTTTTGAAGAAACATGAGCTGTATAGGTTTACTTTGGTTACCGAACCCGAGTAATTTTATTTAAAACCTTACACCTTGTTTGTCCTTATTAATTTCAAACAATAAAATGAAAGCCGCGGTCCATACAAAATATGTCCCACCAGGGATCATAAGCATACAGGAGATCGATAAACCAACTCCAAAGGACAATGAAGTATTGATACGGGTATATGCGGCCAGCGTAAACCGGTCCGATGATCATGTACTTACCGGCAGGCCATTGATCATGCGGTTGTTCACAGGTTTGTTCAAACCCAGGCGGACAGTTACCGGATCAGACTTTGCCGGTCAGGTTGAAGCAACAGGTTCAGCAGTGAGGTCTTTTAAGGCCGGCGATAAAGTGATGGGATTTGGCGGTGGTTTCGGCATTGGCTCCCACGCAGAATATGTGACATTCCCTGAAACCAAGAGGATCGTATTAATGCCCGGCAACATAACTTACGAACAGGCAGCAGCTTGTCTGGAAGGAACATACTATGCCGCTATCGGGATCAACCAACTAAAACCAGCGGCCGGGCAAAAAGCATTGGTCTATGGTGCAACGGGCGCGATCGGTTCAGCCTATGTGCAGTTTTTCAAATATTATGGCGTGTATGTTACGGCGGTATGTGGTGGTGAGAACAGTGAATTGGTAAGAACATGGGGCGCTGATAAAATAATTGATTACAAAACGGAGGATTTTACAAAAGATGAAGAACAATATGATTTCGTTATTGACGCCGTGGGCAAAAGCAGCTTTGCCAAATGCAAACGACTGTTAAAGAAAAAAGGGATCTATGCTCCATCGGGCGGAGCGGAAAACCTATTATGGGTGCTTATGACACCGCTATTGGGTGGAAAAAAGGTTTTATTCCCCAAAGACGACAAGGGCAACCTGGGTTTTATCAAGGAACTGGTTGAAAAAGGAAGCTTCAAACCGGTGATAGACAGAAAGTATCCGCTTGATAAGATAGCCGAAGCATTTACATACGTGGCTACCGGCCAAAAAATAGGCAATGTGATCATTACACTGGATACTTAAGAATTTTGCAGGTAATCGACAACCTGGTATTTCTAAAAACGAATGACCAAGCGCTCCACAGAACAAGTTTTACGCTGCACTTCATATTTACCCGGTCCTTAAATTAATTAAAGGTTGATCAAGTCTTACCCAGACCTTGCTGGAACTATATTTTTATTGTCATGCTAAGGAACAGCCTGTTCCATCTAAAACTGTTTCCTTGTTCACCCATCGCAGCGTCAGTTTTCGCTTTATGCAAACCCATTACTTATCAATAAATAAATAAGAGATAAACCAGAGATAAGCCAGAGATAAAGTAGTGATAAATAACATTATTCTAAGTGGTATATTTCTGGCTTATCTCTGGTTTATCTCTGAGTCATAATTTATTTATATATTTGTAAAAAATAAGACTACTATGGCAAAGCTTACAGGTAATATCGGGTTTACAGGGCGCCTGGGTAATATGTCGGCCTATAAAATGCGGGGATCAGACGGGATCATATTGCGGGGAAAAGGTGGGGCTTCGAAAAGCAGGATAAAAAATCACCCGAATTTTGAGTTGACAAGGCACAATAACGCGGAATTCGGGGGCAGTTCCGTGGCGGGAAAAAGTATCCGGATCGCGATCAATGCGGTGACCCACCTGGCGGATCACAATATTTCCGGGAATTTGAATGCCATTGCCAGGATCATCCTGGGCCTGGATGCAATTAATAAAAGGGGCGAGCGGGCCATCCGCTTTTCACAATATCATCACCTGCTTGACGGATTCAGCCTGAACCGGCAATCGCTTTTTAATTCGGTGCTGCGGCAACAGGTATCCTATACTTTTTTCCGGGATACCGGCAGCGCCAACATCATACTGCCCGAACTGCTGCCCGGTATAAATTTTTACACTCCTTCCCGGTATTCCAGCTATCGTTTCATCATTTCACTGGGAGTGATACATGACCTGGTGTACAATAAGACCGGATACCAGCCGGAGGGTCCAAAGAATTATACCGCAAAAACTTTCGATACAGAATGGGCTTCTACCCGTGAAGCCCGGGCGGAGCAAAGCATGGATATCCAATTATATGATTTTACCGTTTTGCGAAACAACCAAAGCCTCGTACTTTCCATCGGGATCGAGTATGGCCAGCCGCTCAGCAATAATGTGGTTACGCCCATAAAACAGTCGGGCTGCGCCGTTATCCTTGCAACGGGATAGTACAGCATTACAAGATCCATTATGCCTAAAAATGCGTATGTGCATAGGTACATAAGACAGGCCCCGACCCCATATTTGGATCATGGCGCACTATTATTTAGAATTATTATATACCTTCCAACAGCGTTTTAATTTCAAATCAAAAACAACGGCCATATGAGTATCAAGTTACGTCTGACTTTAATGAGTTTTTTGCAATTCTTCGTCTGGGGAGCCTGGTTGATCACTGTTGGTAATTACTGGTTCGGCACGAAGCAATGGAGCGGTGCTGAATTCGGGGCTATTTTTTCCACCCTGGGATTTTCATCTTTGATAATGCCTGCGCTCACAGGTATCATCGCCGACAGGTGGATAAGCGCCGAAAAATTATACGGGATACTTCATATCCTAGGCGCCCTGTTCTTAGCCTATATACCTTCGGTAGAAAACCCCGCTACTTTCTGGTGGGTGATATTCGGGGCCATGCTTTGTTATATGCCTACGATCTCTCTATCCAACTCCATTTCATATACTATATTAAAGAACAATAATTACGACGTGGTCAAAGTGTTTCCCCCCATCAGGGTATGGGGTACCATCGGCTTCATCGTGGCCATGTGGTTCACCAATCTTACCGGCAATAAGGCCTCGGGGAATATGTTTTACATTTCGGCCGCGTCTGCCATCGCCCTGGGCATTTACGCGTTCACGCTTCCCAAATGCCCGCCGCCAAAACTCATTGCTGAAAATGCCACCTGGGTAGAAAAGCTGGGCCTGAAGGCCTTCGCCTTATTTGGAACCACAAAAATGGCTTTGTTCTTTCTTTTCTCCATGTTCCTGGGCGCCGCTTTACAACTGACCAATATGTATGGGGATGTGTTCTTATCAGAATTCGCGAAGAACCCTCAATATGTGGATTCCATCGTTGTAAAACGTTCTACGCTGATCATGTCGATCTCCCAGGTATCTGAAACCCTGTTCATCCTGGCGATCCCTTTCTTTTTAAAACGTTTCGGGATCAAGAAAGTGATGCTGATATCCATGTTCGCCTGGGTCCTGCGTTTCGGCCTCTTTGCCTATGGAGATCCCGCAACCGGCATCTGGATGATCATTCTTTCCTGCATCGTATACGGTATGGCATTTGATTTTTTCAACATCTCGGGTTCCTTATTCATTGAAACTACTACGGATGCAAGAATACGTTCAAGCGCTCAGGGGCTGTTCATGATGGTGACCAATGGCGTTGGCGCCGTATTGGGCGCATTGATCAGCGGTTGGCTCATCCAAAAATTCTATACCTCCGCGGGCGGAGACAGGAACTGGCATGGCATATGGCTGGCTTTCTCCATTTATGTATTGGTGGTGGCCGTGTTATTTGGCGTTTTCTTCCGGCATAAGCATGATCCCAATGCGATCGGGAAAGTGGCACATTAAAATAAAAAAAAATCGCAGATTTAAAAAATGGTTACGCAGATTTCGCTGATTAAAAAAGCCCGCCGATTACATCGGCGGGCTTTTTATTGCGTAGCAATCAATCAGCGAAATCAGCGTAACCTTTTAAATCAGCGATCTCGATTATTTATGCTGCTCGATCTTCTTTACAAAATTAGATTTGGGCTGCGCACCTACTAATTTATCGACCACCTGTCCGCCTTTTACAAAAAGTATCGCCGGGATACTGGTGATGCCATAGTTCATGGAGACCTGTGGATTATGATCAACATTCACTTTTCCGATATTGACCCTGCCGTCATATTCTTTGGAAAGTTCATCAATCACCGGACCGATCGCACGGCAGGGACC
>JAYWAZ010000101.1:0-2203 GCA_043781975.1 Bacteroidota bacterium | reverse complement strand
AGCCAATTGCTTCCATTTTCAAAAGCACTAACAAATCAAATGCTCCCCAATTTTTAACTCTTAATTTTTAATTCTTAATTATCCCATGCAGCTAATAGAATGCGTTCCCAATTTCTCCGAAGGAAATGACCTCAGCATCATCAAACAAATAACCGACGAAATAGAATCCGTTGAAGGGGTGCGTTTATTGAACGTTGATCCGGGAAAAGCAACGAACCGCACGGTGGTCACCATGGTGGGCGAACCTGCTAAAGTGATCGAAGCCGCCTTTCTTGCCATCAAAAAAGCCGGTGAATTAATTGATATGAGCAAACACAGTGGCGAACACCCGCGCATGGGCGCCACGGATGTTTGCCCACTGATACCCATCGCCAATATTTCCATGGAAGAAACCGCGAAGTATGCACAACAACTTGCCAAAAGAGTGGGAGAAGCGCTGAACCTCCCCGTTTATTTATACGAAGCCGCACAACCGGATACTACAAGAAATAATCTATCCGTTATCCGTGCCGGTGAGTACGAAGGGTTCTTCAAAAAAATAAAAGAACCGCAGTGGAAACCCGATTTCGGACCTGCTGAGTTTGATGCCAGGCGCGGCGCTACCGTCATTGGCGCCAGGGATTTTTTAGTGGCCTATAATATCAACCTCAACACTACGTCCACAAGGCGCGCCAATGCCATCGCCTTTGATGTAAGGGAAGCAGGAAGGAATGTAGAAGTGGACGGAAAAAAGATCAATCATCCCGGCAGTTTGAGATCTGTAAAAGCCATTGGCTGGTTCATCGAAGAGTATGGCGTGGCACAGATCTCCATGAACCTCACCAATATCAATATCACGCCCGTACATATCGCGTTTGATGAAGTGTGCGACAAAGCAACTGCAAGAGGCATTCGTGTTACGGGCAGTGAACTGGTAGGGCTCATTCCCTTAAAAGCCATGACCGACGCCGGGAAATATTTTTTGCAAAAGCAGCAACGCAGCACCGGCGTCAGTGAAAAAGAACTTATTAAGATCGCCATCAGATCAATGGGACTCGATGAACTGGGCCCCTTTAAACCCGAAGAACGAATCATTGAATATAGGCTAAACGATACAACCAACAGCCGGCTGGTGAATATGTCGCTCAGCGACTTCGCCGATGAGACCGCCAGTGAGAGTCCGGCCCCCGGTGGCGGCTCCATTTCCGCCTATGTAGCCGCACTGGGCATCAGCCTCGGCACCATGGTGGCCAATTTAAGCAGTCACAAAAAGGGATGGGACGACCGCTGGAAAGAATTCAGCGACTGGGCCGAAAAAGGAGAGCAGTATAAAAATGAACTGCTGAAACTCGTGGACGCAGATACCGCCGCTTTCAACAGGATCATGCAGGCATTTGCCCTTGCCAAATCAACCGATGAAGAAAAAGCAATACGCACCCGGGCCATACAGGAAGCCACCAGGTACGCCATTGAGATACCGTTTAAAGTAATGGAGACTTCTTATGCAAGCATGGAAGTGATCAGGGCAATGGTCATTAACGGCAATCCCAATTCTGTTACCGATGCTGGCGTTGGAGCCCTTTGCGCACGCAGCGCGGTAATAGGAGCGTTCATGAATGTGCGTATCAATGCAACGGGTTACCATGATAAAATATTTACTGCTGATATCATTGCAAAAGGAAAGGAGATCGAAACCAGGACCATTGCGCTTGAAGCGGAGATACTCAACCTGGTGAATGAAAAGATCGGTCTATAGGTATCAAGACCCCATCAAGGTGTCATACAGTTTGAATGTTCGGTTCCGCCGGTTTGAGGTAACCAATTACTCCTTTATTATCCGGCCTCCTTTCATCACCAGTTTTATTTCCCTGATATTTTTTATATCCACGGATGGATCGCCCTGTACGGCGATGATATCGGCCAGCATGCCTGCTTTAATGCTGCCGATCGTAGCTGCATATCCAAACACGCTAGCGTTTACACTTGTAGCAGATCTTAGAACATCGATGGGCTTCATGCCGTAGTCAACCATCATTTCCATTTCGCGGGCATTATCACCGTGGGCGAAAACCCCCACGTCACCGCCCATGCAAATGGTGACTCCGGCTTCCAGCGCCAGTTTGAATGTTCTTCTTTTATTAAGGATTCGACCCGGTTCAGGTGCTATGCCTTTTTTCCATCCCTTGTATTGTAATAGTGCATCACCGGCGGCCAAAGTAGGACA
>JAYWAZ010000100.1:0-2208 GCA_043781975.1 Bacteroidota bacterium | reverse complement strand
CCAGGTGAGCCCGATCATTTTACACATGGATTATAACAGTGGGCATGGAAGCGGACAAAGTACGGCACAGCGCATAGACAACATCGTCTTTATGTTCGACTTTATCATGAACCAGCTGGGATTGTAATTGTGCAGGGCGTGGAAATATTTTTTTACAGGCTATCTTCTCTTGCTCAATATCTTTGTGTTACTTGTCTGCTGTCAGGCAAGCTCAGTTGTACATTTTCAATTTTATTCACCCCTTCAATTCAGGGGATCTTATAATTACAGAAAGCGTTTCAAATAATTTTACGCTCAGTTCCCCCTTTAGGGGGCGGAGGGGGTTACCCATGCGTCGCTTTCCTTCAATAAATTTATCAATTCATCAACTGCAACTTCACTGGCAACATTTCGCTTTACTATTTCCTTACCGCGGTACAAAGTGATCTTCCCTACGCCACTGCCCACATATCCAAAATCCGCGTCGGCCATTTCCCCTGGGCCATTTACGATACAGCCCATGATGGCGATCTTCACTCCCTTGAGGTGATTGGTGACCGCACGGATCCTGGCCGTGGTCTCCTGCAGGTCGAATAGCGTTCTGCCGCAACTGGGACAACTGATATATTCCGTTTTTGATATGCGTGTACGCGTCGCCTGGAGTATGCCAAAGGCAATGGAGTTGAGTAATTTTACCTGCGGAGCGATGGTCTTATTTTCAAAATGATGACCAAGGCAGAGACCGTCACAAAACCCGTCCAGCAACAATGCCCCCGCTTCAATTGAATAATGAATGAGGCTTTCCTCCGGAGTGGCGTCGTTGCTGTCGCAAATAAGGATTGCGGGGTTGCTGACGTTATGGTTCATCAGTTCCACGAACATTTTGCGGATGCTTTGCATGGCGTTTTTGTTGACAGAACTTAAACAGACCACAGTGGTGTTGTCATTTTTTAGTTTTTCAAACAGTTTTTCCAGGTCCTGCGGAGGATATCCTTCCGAAGAGCAGTCGATCATTACAAAGTTCAATACGCCTGATCTTTTTGAAGAACCGTCAAGGTAGGTACCGGCATCCATGATCGGAATATATTTCTCCTGCTCATAAACATTCACCCAGGCATTATGATTTAAAACGACCTTCAGTGTTCCCGGTAAAGCAAAATCCAGCTCCTGGTTCTTTGTAAATATATAATCCGCCGCCGCGTCCCCGATATTCCATTTATCTGTTGCCGCATCATAACTGTAACCGATATGCTGAAGGTCAGCTGCTGTGATCTTTTCTATCTTGCTAAAGTCTGCAACAACAACCGGCACCTGTTTTCCGCCAATATTACTTACAGGAAAGGTTTCCCTTCTTTTGTACTCAAAAGGAGAATAAGGAAGCCTGGCAGTTGGCAGTTGGCTGTTGGCAGTTGGCAGTTGCTCATTGCCTGTTGCCGATTGTCCATTGTATTCATATCTTTTTACGATGTCGCGGCATACCGGTATCTCCAGTTCGGGGTCTTCGGTTAGGCTTACCCGTATGGTATCGCCGATACCGTCTTCCAGCAACGTGCCGATACCGATGGCCGACTTGATCCTGCCGTCTTCCCCGTCGCCCGCTTCGGTAACGCCTAAGTGCAAAGGATAACATTCACCAAACTCTCCCATCATATGATCGATCAGCAGCCGGTAAGCCTCTACCATCACCAGCGGATTACTGCTCTTCATGCTCAACATGATCTGGTGGTAGTCTTCGCCCCGGGCTATCCGCAGGAATTCCATAGCGCTTTCCACCATGCCCATGGCGGTATCGCCATAACGGCTCATGATACGGTCGCTCAAACTCCCGTGATTGGTACCGATGCGCATGGCCGTGCCATATTCTTTACAGATCCTCACCAGTGGTGTAAAGCGTTCCCTGATCCTTTCTATCTCTTCCGCATATTCCATATCGGTGTACTCGATCTGTTCAAATTTTTTCTTGTCGACGTAATTGCCGGGGTTCACCCTTACCTTTTCAACGATGCGTGCGGCGATCTCCGCGGCGTTTGGAGTGAAGTGTATATCGGCCACTAACGGAGTGGTATAGCCTCGTTTTACCAGTTCGTCTTTTATGTTCCGCAGGTTTTCCGCCTCCTTTTTTGAAGGCGCGGTAATACGCACCAGTTCTGCGCCCGCTTCAATACAGCGTATCGTTTGCTCCACCGTAGCCAGGGTGTCCATGGTGTCCGTGGTGGTCATGGTTTGCAC
>JAYWAZ010000099.1:0-2216 GCA_043781975.1 Bacteroidota bacterium | reverse complement strand
GCCTTTGTTTCCCCCATTTCCTTTATCCTTTGGTATTCGTTGCCGCCTCCTTTAATGATATACTGTATGCCGAATTCATCGCCAACCTTGTCAGCCCTCAGGTCGTTCCATTTGTCATTCGCATCGAAGATCTGCGGCAGGCCCTGGTTATCCAGCCAGCTTTGCAGGGAAAGATTAATGCCTTCTGAAGGCGGGGCCGATTTATACCACTGCGCATCCAGGTAGGTCTGGCGCAGCAAAGCGATCATTCCCATCATGGAACCCGGATAGCTTTGTGTAGATGTTCCTTTGTTGAATGAATAATGTGCGGACGCTCTTTCTTTGAGCATTACAAAATTATCGGGTTGGCCGGCCAGTGATACAAATGTTCCGCTTCCCCTCGCAATGCCGTCTTTCTGGTGTGTCAGTACAGAACCAAAACCGATATCCCTGAGCACTTTCGCCTTGGCATCATCAGCCGTGAAACTCTTGTAAGCGTCAGTTTCGCTCCTGATGGCCTGGTTCCATCCATAGGCCCCCTTTGTATTTGAACTGATCTGTTGTGTTCTGAAAAAAGCGCCCGGTCCGCCTGTATTTTGCTGGCGTTCGGGTGTCGCCATGCCATAATCGCTGTAAATATCAATGAAAGCGGGATAGATGTATTTACCGTTGCAATCAACCTGCACGGCATCTTTGGGTATGGCGATACCCGCGCCCACCGCTTCGATCTTTCCCCTGCGGATGACCATGGTTCCGTTTGGAATGGTATTTTGCGCATCTTTTACAATGGTGGCGTTGGTAAATGCATAACAGCCTTCTTTTGGATTGGCTACATCATTTAACGGAAAGGTGGCCTGTGCATTGATTTGAACGGTGCCCAATAATAATGCCACTAGCAGGGCCGAAGATATTCTCATTTGCATGCAATTTGGTTTTGGTATTAGAAAGTTTGGGCGTTAAATATAACAAATGATTCTTACTAAACTTAACCGTTGGAGGAATATTGTTTGATGTTTATATGTATTTTTACAGGGTACAGCGGTTTGCTAAAATCCCGGTATTTTTGATGGTCATACTATTCATATCGAAAGCATTAAACCCTCTATAAAGAAAGCTATTAAATTATACAGCATCATGAAGTTCGTTCTCAGCATCCTTTGTTTTTCATCTCTTTCATTGACAGGTTTGGCGCAGAACAGTATTGATGACAGCCTTATTACCGGAAAGATCACCGTGAATAAAGACCCTCGTGTGGATATGCTGGGAAAGAAGCTGGCGGAATTCAATGTAATGGGCACGCGGTCGGCCAAGGGTTACCGCCTGCTGATCATGAGCAGCAATGACCGGGAAAAGGTAATGAGTGTAAGGGCGAAGCTGCTGCAACAATTCCCGGATCAGAAAGTATACATGACCTTCCAGGCGCCGTATATCAAACTGAAGTTCGGCAACTTTGTAGAAAAGCCGGACGCGGAGAAATTCCGCGACCAGATCACAAAGGCCCGGATCGTTACCACCAACGTATACGTTGTACCCGAGGTTATTGAAGTAAAACCTGATAAACTCATCAAAGAAAAGGAAGAAGAATAATGATCATCCAAAAGATAAAAGAACTGGCCAAAGCAAATGCCGCGGAATTTACAGCGATCCGTCATCATTTGCACGCACACCCCGAACTGAGTTTTAAAGAATTTGAGACCTCGGCATTCATTCAGCAAAAGCTGGCGGGATGGGGGATTCCCTTTGAAGTGAAAGCCACCACAGGCGTCATCGGTTTAATAGAGGGCAGGAACCCCGGCAAGCGGGTCATTGCCCTCAGGGCCGATATGGATGCCCTTCCGATCACCGAAGAAAATGACGTGCCCTACAAGTCACAAAATACGGGCGTGATGCATGCCTGCGGCCATGACGTACATACCACTTGTTTGCTGGGTGCTGCCAAGATCTTACATACATTGAGAGATGAATGGGAGGGAACCGTTAAGCTGATCTTTCAGCCGGGAGAGGAAAAAAATCCCGGCGGAGCCAGTTTATTGATCAAGGAAGGTGTTTTGGAGAACCCCAGGCCCTCGGGCATTTTTGCCCTGCACGTGCATCCCGGCGTGGAAACAGGCAGGCTGAGTTTCAGGGGCGGTATGATCATGGCGAGCGCCGATGAGATCTATATAACGGTAAAGAGTAAGGGCGGACATGCCGCCGCGCCGCAATACACCGCCGACACCATTTTGATCGCATCGCAG
>JAYWAZ010000098.1:0-2225 GCA_043781975.1 Bacteroidota bacterium | reverse complement strand
AGGGGTAGACATCATCGAAGCGGGCTTCCCCATCTCCAGCCCCGGAGATTTCGAATCCGTAACCGAAATAAGTAAGATAATCAAAAAAGCAACGGTTTGCGCATTGACGAGGGCGGTGAAAAAAGACATTGAAGTGGCGGCAGATGCATTGCGGTTTGCAACCCATCCACGCATTCATACCGGTATCGGCACCTCTGAGCACCACATAAAATCAAAATTCAACTCCAACCAAAAAGATATTTTAGCAAGAGCGATCGAATGTGTAAAATGGGCAAGAAATTTTGTTGACAATGTAGAGTTCTATGCCGAGGATGCGGGAAGAACCGATAATGAATATTTAGCAAGGGTAATCGAAGCCGTTATTAAAGCCGGTGCCACCACAGTGAACATCCCCGATACCACAGGCTATTGCCTACCGCACCAATATGGTGAAAAGATCGCCTACCTGGTAAACCATGTTCCCAATATTGACAAGGCAATTATCTCATGCCATTGCCACAACGACCTGGGTCTGGCAACCGCCAATTCGATCGAAGGAGTAGTGAATGGTGCACGACAGATAGAGTGTACGATCAATGGTTTGGGAGAAAGGGCTGGTAACACCTCGTTGGAAGAAGTGGTGATGATCATTAGGCAACATAAACATCTTGGCTTGCACACCGGGGTGAATCCAAAAAAATTAAATCCCATAAGCAGGCTCGTGTCCGACATCATGCGTATGCCGGTACAACCCAACAAAGCCATCGTGGGATCCAATGCATTCTCACATTCATCCGGCATCCACCAGGATGGATTCTTAAAAAATAAACTCACCTACGAGATCATAGATCCCGAAGAAGTGGGCGCTGAAGAAAGTAAGATCGTGTTAACTGCACGCAGCGGCCGCAGCGCACTCGCCTTCCGTTTTAGAAAATTAGCATATGAGTTCACCCGCGACGACATCGACATTTTATACGAGGCATTTTTAAAAGTAGCGGATATACACAAAGAAGTAAAAGAAGAGAACCTTGTGCAACTGGCAAAGGAATACCAGGTTAAGGAACACAGCATCGCATAAATATTTTTTAAAAGATGAACCCAGACAAAGACGATAAACAGAAAGATCTTTCAAATAACGCTTTAACATCGCCTTATCCCAAAACCCTTTTCCAGAAAATATGGGATAAGCACCTCATTAAAACGATCCCCGGGGGACCCGATGTAATTTATGTCGACAAACATTTTATCCATGAAGTAACCAGCCCGCAAGCTTTTGCTGGAATTGAAAAAAGAGGTTTCAGGATTTTCAGGCCTGCACAGGTAGTAGCAACTGCCGACCATAACGTTCCTACCATCAACCAGCACCTGCCCATAAAAGATATGTTGTCGCGATTGCAGGTAGACCAGTTAATAGAAAATTGCAATAAACATGGGATAGAATTGTATGGCCTGGGGCATCCATACCAGGGAATAGTTCATGTGATAGGACCTGAATTAGGCATCACCCAACCGGGAATGACGATCGTTTGCGGCGACAGCCATACATCTACCCATGGTGCTTTTGGCTCGATAGCTTTTGGTATCGGCACCAGCGAAGTTGAAATGGTTTTTGCATCCCAGTGTGTTTTGCAAAGCCGTCCCAAAGTGATGCGTATAAATGTGGAAGGAAAGCTGAACCGGGGAGTGGTTTCAAAAGACATCATCCTGTACATCATCGCCCAAATCACCTCAAGCGGGGCAACAGGATACTTTGTGGAATATGCCGGCTCCGCCATCAGGGAATTGTCAATGGAAGCAAGGATGACCATTTGCAATATGAGCATTGAAATGGGTGCCAGGGGCGGGATGATAGCACCTGATGAAACAACCTTCAATTATATACACGGGAGACAGTTTGCACCACAGGGAAATGAATGGGATAAAAAAGTGACCGAATGGAAACAATTACATACGGATGCAGGCGCTGTGTTCGATAAAGAGATCAACATCAACGCTGCCGACATAGAACCCATGATCACTTATGGCACCAACCCAGGCCTGGGCATTGGCATCAACGGCTCGATACCCATGGCAGAAAGCATCTCTGACGAAGGAGAAAGAAAAAATATTTTAAAAGGACTGGAATACATGGGGCTGCAACAGGGCGACCAATTACTAGGCATGCCGATACAAAATGTTTTTATCGGGAGCTGCACCAATTCTCGCATTGAAGACCTGCGGCTGGTGGCAGGTGTGGTAAAAGGCAG
>JAYWAZ010000097.1:0-6228 GCA_043781975.1 Bacteroidota bacterium | reverse complement strand
GAATCAGACAGTGGTTTCTGCAGCCCCGGTGTTTTGGTCAAAGTGGAGGGGACCGGTTGTCCCTTGCCGGGTACCTGTTGAACCGTCCCCATCTTTATGTCCAGGATGGCATACAACAGGGTACTACCCAAACTGCCAGCCCTGTTGATCGTATGATCGCTGATATTGATCTGGATATCCCTTTTAGCGGCCGGGTTATACAAATAAATAGTGCCGGTCTTCCGTATGGTCTCCTCCCACTGAGTGGTATCCCCGTCGATGGTGGTTTCGGTCCAGGTCATGTCGCCCGTTTTTGTAAATGTACCCTTTACCTTCTTTGAGAACAATGCGGAGCCATAATCCACTTTTATTACTTCTGGCACCTTCCCGGTCCTGACAGGAAACCGGCTACCGGATCCATCCCTGATGATCAATTGTCCCTGGCCGTTATATGCCAGGGATAAAAACACCGCCAAAACTGGAACGATGGATCGTATGATATGTTTACCTGTCATTTTTGTCCGACTGAGCAATAAGGTTTAAAATTCAATTACTGTTATGCAAGTTTTATGATACCTCTTTTTAAAACCATTTTCCTACTGACGTTTAAAAAACACAAATTCCCCTCCCTGGTCATCCACATTGGGAATGGGATTGTACTGTAACTGCATATGTGTTTTTGACATATACTGATCCTTGAAACCATCGACCAGTTCCCCGACCGTCACATATTTCTTTGTATTTTCCTGTAAAGCAAGCCGGAAGGATTCTACAAAATCACTTTCATCCGATACTGCCTGCTTATTCCCGCTTGTCAGCAGCCTGCGGCTCCTGTCCTTGTATGCCTCTCTTACTTTTAAAGAGGCTTCCGCGGGTATATCACGGAACAGGCTACCCGCAAAACAGGCATCTGCTGTGAACAAAATATGTTTTGCATTACAGCGGTTCATGATGCTGGTAATATCGTAGCTGTTAATAAAAGTAACCTCATCCCCTTTTGCGGCATCACTGGGTATCAGGAAGCCTTCTTCCCGCACTTTTTTTCCATTGCTGCTGTTGTATCTTTTTATGAGCCCATGCCCGGCATAAAAAATGAACAGGTTGTCGTTTTCAGTTAATGTCTTTGCCTTGGCATTCAATGTACTTAATATCTTTTCCTTTGACGCGTTCACCAGCGTATCTATGTGTTCGGGATCAAATGTATATTTAGAGGACAGCAGGTTGTACATTTTTCGCAGATCCCTTACTGTTCCGGGTAATGCATTGTAAGAGGATTCACTATATTCATCTTCAGCGATCAGTAAGGCATGAAAAACCGGCGTTTTATCTATTTCCGGAATGTCCTGGGCTGTTTCGGTAACAGGGATCATCTTTTTTTCTGTAACCGGCGCCGTTTGCTGTTTATTGCCGGGGGGCACGATCGTTACGGGGTAGGCCTGAGTCTTGTAAGGCTTTTCAAAATCAGGGTCCACTTCAATCCGGGTAATGGATGCCATCTCAGAATAAACCGGCAAATTCCCCGGCTTGCCCTTCATGATCGTATGTGCCTTAAGGTTAAAAAGCAATTGCCTGTTGTTCGCAATATCAACCAAACATATCTCCCCGCTTTCGCATGACTTTTCGACCAATTTAAATACACCGTCATTGCTGGTTTCCGTCCATTCCCTGTCACCGGTCTTCGTAAAATCGCCTTTCCGCTTTTTTGAATAATAAAGTATTTTTATCACGGTCTTTGCATCCCCGTTGTAATGGGCTGCCGTTTCATTCTCCAGGGCTGCCAGTTTAGTGTCCTGGCCATACCCGGCAATGCATATCAATGCAACAAACAACATCAGGAATGACCGGGTAAACAGTATTGCTTTTTTATTAAACATCATATATGCGATTCATCATTTTCTTACATTCCGTTTTCTAAAATTAAAACTAATCCCTTTAAACAGTAAAACCTTACCGGCGCCTGATAAAGACAAACTCTCCTCCCTGGTCATCCACGTTCGGGATAGGGCTGTATTGTATAAAATGGTGCGTTCTTTCTATGTACCGGCCTTTAAACCCATCGACCAGCTTTCCGGCCGTGATGTATTTTTCCCGGTTCTCCTGTAAGGCAAGCCGGAAGGATTCAACAAATTCACTTTTACCGGCGGAGGCCTGTTCATTCCCGCTTGTTAAAAGCCGTCGGCTTTTTTCTTTATAGGCATCTCTGACGGTTTGGGATGCCTCGGATGCGATATCCCTGAAAATGCTGCCCGCAAAGCTTGCATCGGCCGTAACTAAAATATGCTTTGCGGCGCACCGGTTTAGAATACTGGAAATATCATAGTTGTTGATAAAACTCACTTCATCTCCTTTTTTGGCATCGCTCGGTACCAGGTAGCCTTCTTCCCTTCCTGTTTCCGTATCTTTTTTTATCCAGCCATGCCCGGCATAAAATATGAAGAGATTATCATTTTCAGTGAGTGTTTTTACTTTTGCATTCAGTTTGCTCAATATCGTTCCCTTTGGAGCGCTCACCAGTATGTCGATATTCCCGGGATCAAATGTATAGTCGCTGATAAGAAGGTTATATATTTTCCTGATATCCCCCAGGGATCCCGGCAATGAAATATAACTGGCATCCTGGTATTTATCTTCCGCGATAAGAAATGCGTGAAAGCCGGGGGCTTTGTCCAATTCAGGAATATCAAGGTTGATTCCGGCTGACTTGTTTTGCAAAGAGTCGCCCCGGTTTCCGGTTTGCCCGAATCCATTGGTCACGGGTAACACATAAAACAGCATCATTAATATGAATGCGGAACGCATGGCAGCAGCTATTTGATGATCACTTAAAATTTATAACATTCCATTAAATTACCCTTCTTGAAATTGATGTAATAAAGCCTTCCCTCTATCAGGTCAAGATCATACAGGGGTTCACGGTCCTTACCCAGTTCAACTTCGGCGTCTGTTTCACCGGTGGATTTATTCACTTTCTTCAGCAGTACCGGCGTACTGTTCTTAACTTCCTGGGTAATGAGTACCTGGTAATCTTTTTCCTGCCGGGTGGCTTTATACCTTTTATTCCATATTGAAACCATTTTTCCCATGCCCCCGGCGTTGTTGAAATTTTGTATCGATTGCCCTATAAATGCATCCGTACCCATTGATTCTTTGAGGTTGTATTTAAAGTCTGAATGTAAGGATCTATTGATCTCCTTCGTTGCCACCCAGCCTTGTATCGCTGTTGTGGCGAAGGCGCCGGCCAGCATTCCGGCGCTGAGCAAGGCCTTTACCAAAGTGGAATTTGCCGGGGCGGAAAAGTACTTCTGGTATTTTATCTTACCATCGAAATCAACAAGCGCCATATTTTGGTCAGAACCAAGGAAGATGCCCTCTTTGATCAGCTCAATGCGTTTTACTTTTTCTTTCCCCTCAAAATTTACAGGATCGGTAATAGCGGTAAGCGCAGAAGCGTTAAATGCGATGTTATATAAACGATTATCATTGGTATTGAAGAAATAAATATTATTGTCATCGGCGCAGACCAGGGACGGGTCACACTTTATGTCATTTTCAAAGATCCAGTTACCCGATGCAGGATCAAGTAAAGCAAGGGATCTTTCGGTACCTACCAGCACGCCCTTGTCGATCTCCATGATATAATTAATGGTTCCCCTTATTTCAGCGGAATTATCAAAGCTGAGGCTACCGTTCTGAATATCCGTAATATTCAATATGCTGATCTTTTTCGGGTTATCGCTTGCATAGAATAAATGGGACCTGTCTTTTACCCCCTGCAATAATACCTGGTTCCCTTTCAACAATGATATATTGGTGAGTACCCCCCTGAAATTAGGACTGTTGTTCTTATCGGGCTGATTTGATTTTTTAAAACTCAGTTTGAATTTGGTTTTAAAAAGTATCGCGCCCTCGTCATACGTGATCATATTAAAATGCCCGTCGTTGCCGGAACCTACCAGCAAACCGTTTTCCGTGGGGAAGCAAACCCCCATTTCATGATCGATGGTAACCTTATCCTTCCAGATGTACTCGCCGGTATTGATATTGAATGCGGAAAAATTACTGGTCACGATATCTTCGTCTTTACCGCTTTTCATTTTTTCAAAGATCGAGGAGGCCATTGAAGAGCCCCCGACATCGGTATTGGGGATGGCTACGATACAAATCTCGGGGCGGTAGGGGCTGAAAATTAATTTCACCTGTTTTTCATCCGTGGAAGGCTTGGGAACAAATTTCTCGAGCTTTTTAAGCATCGAACTTGAATTGGCATACAAGGGATCCACAGGTGTTTTCCAGATCTCGGCCCCGGTGGTAGCATTGATCTTTGTAACAAATGCAGGAGACACCACCAGTACTTCATCAGTACCCACCGCCTCAATATTGCCGACGAAACGGTATGTATTTTCTTTTGACCATAATGTTTTGCCTGTAGAAAGGTCTACCATTACCTCCAGTAAAGAAGATTTTTTTCCCTCGCGGAGTTTGCCAAACAACAATAACTTATCCTGATTACGCAGATAAAACTGGTCCGTGATCTCTTTTATACCCGCTTCATATGAATTGAAGAGAACCTTGCCATCAAACATATCAACTACCTCTACCACATCGTTTGAATTGCCCGGAGATATGGTGAAAAAACGCGAGCCTTCTATCAGGTTGTAATTTTGTTCCAGACAACCCTTCAGGTCTTCAATATTCCATAATATCTTCCCGGTTTCCGGATCAACGCAATACAAACCCTTGGGAGTACTGGCCAATACCTGGCCGAATGGGGTGACCTTCATCCAGTTCACGTTATAGTCAACATCCGCTGTCCATAAAGGAGTCTGTTGGCCAAAGGAATCCATTCCTGTCAGCATACCTGTTATCCATACGCTGATGCTAAATAAAACTTTGAGCATATTTGAGTTTTAAGTAAGGTATAAAAAATCAAAAATCAATCAAAACTATTTAATATTATTGCCCGGCCCGAAATGGTTCAATGATCACTGTCCATTAAAAAATAGCGGGTCTTTGCCAAATATCAAAGTTCATCATAAATGGCGTTCAGGATATTTTTATCGGGCTTGCCGAAATTATAATACAACTGTGTCATGGCCTCTGCGATCACCTTTTCCTTATTGTTTCCCAGGGATGCCTTAATGGCCTTCATGATATTCTTACATTCGTCCCGGCCCATGAACCGGGGCCTGAAGGAACTGATCTTTGTGACCTTTTTTTCTTTAGAATAGTTTTGAATGAACCCGATCTTAACCTCCTCGCTGTCGGTAGGTTCCCTGCCGTTAAATAAAAAATCGGTATTACTGATACGCAACGAATCATTTTTCACCGTCAGCCTATTATTGGATGACTTACCGGATACGGGTGTGTATTGGAGAAAAAAGAAATCATTACCGGCATCATTGATCCTGTATTTTGTATTGTCAAGGCTTACCCTTGATTCGCCGATGAATAGCAGGCTCCTGCTGATGGAAGTATTCACGGTAAAGAATTCATCAAGGTCCGCATCGCCGCGGGTACTTAGTTTTACTTTTTCGTTACTCGGGACCAGGTTATTCTTTAAATAAATGAGGTATTCGCCGCTGGGTTCCGGTTGCCCATGGCCCGGCTCCACCACGAACCTGCCCTTTTGGGGATGCAATAATATTAGCCTGCCATCCTTTTTTGAAAAGATCACTTTTTCCTGGAAGGCCAGCTTGTCACCTACTTTTATGTTTGCCGAATTGGCCCTTTTGATCTCCCCCTTCACGAACGTAACAAAATAAATATCCTGCGACAATACGATGCTGGTAAAAGAAAAACTAAAAAACAAGCATACTGCTATTTTTGCTGCGCCGCCCATATTTTATAATATTTAATGATACCCTGGCAGGTAATGATATAGATAAATATAATGAATGTGTGGGGTTTTATATTAAAAACGAGTTCAGAAATCACCGAAATGAGGAGGCACAGCCCGGCAACGGAGAATACGGTGGCCAGCTGGCTGTTCAATTGTTCCTGGATAAAAACATGCCACCATTTTTCCCTGGCTGAAATTTTAGGGATCTTCACCTTGCCGAAAAACAGGTAAAGGTTCACCATAAAAAACAGGCCGAATAAAATGATGAACCACCCCGGACCCGGTACCTGTTTGCCGCTAAGGAGTGAAAGATAGGTGTTGAGCAATATCAGCGCCCCGGGCATTTTTCCGATCGGTGTTGAATGGATATCTGTTTCAAAATTCCCCAATACGATGAACCTGTTTTTAAG
>JAYWAZ010000096.1:0-17071 GCA_043781975.1 Bacteroidota bacterium | reverse complement strand
GGATCGGTCTCGTCATTTTCAAACCGGTCTTTCACCGGGTTATAGTAAGCCGGCGTTTTACGAAAAGGCGTCACCCATATTCTCCTGTTGCTGTCAATGAAAAGGTCGGTGATCTCGTTATCGGGCAGCCCCTGTACCGTGGTATATGTTTTAAAGTTCTTTCCGTCAAATTTTGCAAGTCCGTTCTCGGTAGCGATCCATAAAAAACCATGATCATCCAGCACCGTCCTGTATACCGAGTTGGAAGGAAGCCCGTCTTTGGTGGTATAAAGAAGGGTTTGCGTAGTCTGGGAAAGAGAATGGCAGGCAATTAGCAGCAGGCAGCAGGTAATGAAGGTATGATGTAAATATTTACACATGGTAGATAAACATAAAAAAGCGAAGACCTTTTTTACTTCGCTGTGAATTGGTGGGATCTCTGTCATTCAACCAGCCTGTCCAGGCAATCAAAGTCGCGCTTTAACAGGTCATCATATTCATCGGCCTTTTTAAATAATTTTTCAAACTGCGCCCGCCCGCCTTCAATGCTCATGTCCTGGTCGTATAAGATACAGCTAAGCACGATGTTCTGACCGTTGCAGCTTATCACCAGGCCATTGAGTTTATAATTCTCTTCCAGCAGGAACTGGTATAGCGGTTTTATTTTAGCGGTATTGGTTGGCATCTGGCAAAGGAACGCGTCGCCGGCAACAAAATAATTTTCGGGGTTGTAGGTGATCTTTATTTTCGCGCTGCCTTCTTCCACCTCCCAGTTATTGGCGCCATTGCGGGCCAGCTTGATATCCTTTCCCAGGCTTTTCAAAACCGCTTCGATCGTTTTGGCCATACCGGTGGATTCTGTTTCTTTCACCGGCATTTCGGGCAGCTTCACTTCGGTACCGCAGCTGGGACAATATTTTCCCGAATCGATATTGGCAAGGGTCACCAGATAATCGCAGGATGCACACCGCGTAGTGGCGGCGCCCCTGTTGGGCTGATAAAGTTTTAAAGCGTCCCGTAAATAATTTACCGGTAATGCAAAACCCAGGTTATCGCCACCCCTGATGATAAATGAATTAACACCCACGATCTCTCCTTTTTCATTCACCAGCGGGCCGCCGCTGTTGCCCGGGTTGATGGCCGCGTCGATCTGTATATATTTAAGGCCGTCGCGGATCCTGTCCACCTTGCTGATCACACCCTGAGTGGCTGTATAATTCAGGCCGTAGGGGTGACCAATGGCCACGATCTCATCACCGTCTTTCATTTCCTCATAATGACCAAGCCGCACATCGGCAAGTATTGCACCCGCCGGAGGTTGCAGAAAGGCAAGGTCATGTTTCCTGTCGGTATACCATACGCGGCTAAGGGATTTGGAAAATACTTTTCCCTGGATGGTCACTTCTGCGGTATTGTCCACCACATGATTATTGGTAACGATCAGGTCGTATTCCTTCACATAAAAACCCGTACCCGTACCGCCCTGTGTAGCGATCTGTATCACCGCGTCGCGGAATCTTTCTATGATATCCTGTGTAGGCATTATTTTGGATCAAAATTTAAATAGGCCAGTTCCTCTGTGAAGCTGAGATTGAATTCCACCAGGTTATCAAACTTAAGGTTTTGCGTATTAAACTCCAGCCTGGGGTATTTAGTTTTCCAGGCCTGCAGGATATCCCTGATCGCTTTAAAGATGATCTCAGGATCAAACCTGTTCTTTTGCACATCATAACCAACCCCGGTAAAACCCAGCGTGGTAAAATAATTGGGATAATTCACCTGCATGAACAAGCGGAACAATTCGGTGAGGGGCCTGGGCAGACTATACGAATACTGGCAAAATGAAATCCCGTATTCACAGATCTGCTGCGCAATGAGGGGATAATCATTGTCGCGGTACCACACCATATTATTATTGGCGCCGGTAACGGAGTCGGTTACATTTTTTTGAACCTGGGGCACCACGATGGCGAACGTGCTCTTGTTGCGGAATAGGTGCTTGAAAAAATCTTCCCTCGGCTTCGCCTGCAATTGCCGGAAGGCGGCGATCATGGCGTTGTTTTTTTCAACAGCCGGCTTTTCATCTTTGGCGAAATACAGCAGGGGGATCTTTTCGAGTTCGGCCTGCAAAGCGCCTTCCGGACTGATGAGATAATCGATCCTGAAAGAAAGCGCCAGCAACAGGTAAGCGATACCGCCGCTTAGTTTTTCTGCATCCAGGGTTTGAATGTATTGAAGGGTTTCGGCTATCCATTGTTGTGTGTATACATACCGGGTCTCTTTTTCAGACTCGGGGATGTCAATGACGTGTTCCGTATCCAGTTGCTGAAGCGAAGAAAAGTCCTGGATCAGCAGGTCGTCCTGTTTATCCGCACGCGTGGCCAGTTCTTTCAGGGCGTAATATAATTTGTTGGGATTGGCGGTCTGGATATCACTGTCGAATCGCATACAAAGCCTTTCTCCGTCCAGGGCGTAGCGGCTGTAATAGAGCGAGAAATTTTGTTCCAGCAGCCTGCGCATCACCGGCACGGAGGGCTGCGGCATTTTAGCCAGCGATACTTCCGCATGCAGGTGTTCGGCGTTGCCGCTGCCCCTGACTATTTTAGAGCCCTGGCAGATCTGGAAATCAAACGCGCTGCCATTGCGGTTCAGTGTCACGTTTTGAACGTCATCATCCCGCAGGTAATCAAAGAATGCGTCAATGCTTTCGGGGTATTTTTTTTCTTTGAACAAAGTATCGGCGGCGGTCCAGCGGTTTACTTTTTCAACCGATTTGTTGTTATCGCTGTAGCGGCCAAAAGTCACCCCGGGCACGGTTGCCGGTTGCTTTTTTCCCCCACCGAATAGTTTATCGAACATGAATGAAAAAAATTAGGTAAACTAAGTTAAGGAATGGAACGCTGATTAAGCGCATTTTCCGGGCGAATGCCGCTTTTTTTATGAATACCCGTTCCGGTTCGCTGTAATGTTCAGGCCCTTACACAGCAGGCCACCCGTCAAAAAATATTAAAACCAAAATTGTTAAGAAATACCACGTATTTTTAGCCCTGTTAATTTTATATTTGCCAACTAAAGATATACTTATGAAGTTCATCGTTTCCTCATCGGCTTTGCTGAAACAGTTACAACAGATCAGCGGCGTTATTAATACCAATACCGTATTGCCCATATTGGAAGATTTTTTGTTCGAGATCGAAAAGAATAAGCTCACCGTAGTAGCCACCGACCTGGAAACCGTCATGAAAGTACACCTCGACATTGAGGCCAAGGACAGTGGGAAAGTTTGTATCCCTGCCAAAATCCTGATGGACTCCCTGAAGAATATCGCGGAACAGCCCCTGACCTTTAATATTGACAAGAATTTTGCGGTGGAGATCACCAGTGATAATGGTAAGTATAAAGTGATGGGCGAAAACCCGGATAACTTTCCCAAGGAGCCGGCACCCGACGATGCCAATTCATTTAGCATGACCTCTTCGGCATTGGTGACCGCCATCAATAAAGCCCTTTTTGCGGTAAGCAACGACGACCTTCGCCCCGCCATGACCGGCGTATATTTTGAGCTGGATAAAAAAGGGATAACCTTTGTGGCAACGGATGCGCACCGGCTGGTTCGCTATACCCGTAAGGAAGTGAGCTGTCCGAAGAAAGACGCTTTTATCGTTCCCAAAAAACCCCTGAACCTATTAAAGAACGCCCTGCCCGATAATGATGATGAACTGAAGATCTCTTACAACAGCAACCACCTTTTTGTTGTACACGGAGGCACTGAACTGGTGTGCCGGCTGATCGACGCACGCTTTCCTGATTATAAGGTGGTGATCCCGCTGGATAACCCTTATAAAATGACCGTGAACAAACACGATTTTCAAAACGCGCTGCGCAGGGTCAGTGTATTCAGTAACAAGAGTACCAACCAGGTAGCACTGAACATCAGTGGAAGTGAACTGCAGCTGGCGGCACAGGATGTAGACTTTAGTTTTGAAGGCAATGAACGCATGGCCTGCCAGTATGATGGCGAGGATCTTCAGATCGCGTTCAACGCAAAATTCTTAATTGAAATGCTGGGCGGCGCCGACACCGGCGATATCAATATGGAACTGAGCACCCCTACCAAGGCCGGTATCATCAAGCCGACAGAGCAGGAAGAGAATGAGGACCTGCTGATGCTGGTGATGCCGCTGATGCTGAATAACTAAAAGACCCAAGCCGCCTGTTGAAGACTCAAGCTGCAAGGGAAAAGTCTTCAAACTTAAGGTTTTCACTCTTGTGGCTTGCGTCTTGTAGCTTCTACTACTCAGCTAAATACCTCGTAACTTTTTCAACCATGTGCATAACGAGGTAACATCTTCTTAATTGTTTTATTGAACTTACACCACTAAACCAATTATTTATGTTCCTGATAATACTAGGCATCATCGTTTTGATAATAGCGTCTACGGTGCTCAAAAACAATCCGGCCCTTGCAAGATTTAAAAACTTAGGCCGTATCCTGGGCTTCGTTTTTATCTTGGCTGGCATACTCATTTCAAGCATCATACAAATAAACCCCGGCGAGATCGGTGTGAAGATATTATTCGGCAGCGTGCAAAACGACGTGCTGGGCAGTGGCTTACACCTGGTAAACCCCTTACTGGAGATCAGGAAAGTGGATGTTAAAACGCAGAACTATACCATGAGCGGCATCAATGATGAAGGACAGAAAGAAGGGGATGATGCCATCCGGGTATTAACGAGTGATGGCCTGGAAGTAACCATTGACCTGACGGTTCTGTACCGGGTGCAGGCAGATGATGCGCCGAGATTACTGAAAGAAACCGGCAATGATTTCAGGGATAAGATCGTGCGGCCCATTACCCGTACCAAGATCCGCGACAATGCCGTGTATTACCAGGCGGTTGACCTTTTTGGTACCAAGCGGGATGAATTTCAGCAGCGCATTTACAAAAGCATAGAAGATGATTTTAAAAAACGCGGCCTCATGCTGGAACAATTGATGGTGCGTAATATTTCCCTGCCCACCTCGGTAAAAGCTTCCATCGAATCAAAGATCAACGCGGAACAGGACGCTAAAAAAATGGAATTCGTTTTACAGAAAGAAAAACAGGAAGCCGAACGCAAGCGCGTGGAAGCACAGGGTATCGCCGATTACCAGCGCATCATCAATACCGGGCTTACCGACCAGCAGTTGCAATATGAACAGATCAAGGCTTTGAAAGAAATCGCCTTAAGCCAGAATGCCAAAGTGATCGTGATGGGAAAAGGGAACACCCCGATAATCATTGACGGAAAACAATAATTGCACCGGTGGTCTGACGGGTTAGATAACTGTTTTAAATTTTGATGTTCTTCTTTTGACGTATGTATAAATGATCCACTCCGCCACTAGCAGGTTCAGCGTCCATCCCAGCCATGCAATAATGCGGTAACGGTCCATTGGCGGGAGATCGGTAAAATTGGCCAGCAATACTTTCCATATCCTTAATGTTACCGCGGATAATGTCAGCGCGAAACTCCTGATCATAAAAATGCGGTGCGCCCTGAACTCTTTTCGCAGCGCTTTGTATAAGGCAATAACGGTAAAGCTTATCCATAAAACGGAAAGCGTCACGAACGCGATGCGGGAGGGTATTCCCCCGTTGGCGTAAAAACTCATCAGCAGGCCCGCCGGTCCAGTCACCATTAATACATTGACCACATACAGATAACCCAGGGCCCGGTGCAGCTTCGGCCTTGTCCGCAGTAATTGCTTTGAGAACTGGGTGAAGCCCGCCAGCAAGGCAAAGAGACTGGTGAAAACGTGCACAAAAAAAGCGATCCGCCATTCGGTGATGTGAATGTATGACTGCTTCAGCTGAAGGAAGCCTACATCGGTCTGCACCGGGATATAAATAAAGATGATCCGCAGCATCAGGAAGGAAAAAAATCCCAGTGCTGCCAGTACAAATATCCTGAATATGTTTTTGCGTGTTGGCGTCAAAATTGTATTTTACACAAAACAAAAAATTATGAAACGACTCTTCCTTCCTGCACTCGTTGCATTTTTGCTTTTTACAGGCTGTAAACCTAAATCAAAAAACACGGATGATAAAACCCAGGGATCCGATTTAACAACCGCGGCTGCCGATTATGCCAAACTCATCGGTTCTTATGTGGGCGATTTCGGCACCAATAAGATCACCCTGCTAATTATCAAGGCCATTAACGACACCGTTGAGGGAAGGAGCGTGGTGGGCGGTAACGACCGGCCATTCGCGGGCATCATAAAATTCCTGGATGGCAAATACAATGTCAGCGCTAAAGAACCCGGTGATGATAAATATGATGGCGAATTCAATTTCACCATTGATCAAAAACAACCGGATATGGTTTCGGGCAACTGGAAGCCCAATGTTCCCAGCGCCACCCTGGCAGCCAAGGATTTTTCCCTGAAGCGCCGCTCCTTCATGTACCTGGTGGATGTGGGCCAGTTTCCAATCGCTTCCAAGCGGATACTGGAGGAAGGAGACGTAGCCAATATGAACAAGGACGAACTGCAAACCATGCGCAATGAGATCTTCGCGAGGCATGGCTATTGTTTTAAAAAGAAGAACCTGCGGGATATGTTCGAAGACAAGGACTGGTACATTCCCAATACCGTTGACGTGAAAAAAGACCTCACCGAAATTGAAAAAAAGAATATAACCCTCATCAAACGCTACGAAAAATACGCCGAAGAGTTCGGGGATGATTATGGAAGATAAAAAATAAATCATTTTAAATGGGGTTAGTAACGGTCCGTACATTCGATAACTGGTTCAAGGCAAATATTACGCTCACCAAATTGCAGGACGGTGGTATTGAATGCTATTTCAAAGATGATTTTACGGTCACGATTGACCCGATCCTTTCCAATGCCATTGGTGGTATCAAGTTGCAGGTGAAGGAAGAAGATGTGGCAGAAACATTAAAGATCCTGCAACAGTTTGATGAAGAATACATGCAGGCTGTAAAATGTCCCCGATGTGGAAAAGCAACCTTTACACTGATCAATAAGCCGGGGGCCACAAATTTTATTACCGCTATTCTTACCTGGATGTTCTCAAGCTATGCCGTGGCTACCGAACAGGTGTATCATTGCGATTCCTGTGGTTATGAAAGCAAGGAGCTTCCCGAAGATTTTGATGAAACGCAAACGCAGCCATAATAATTATCAAAAAAATATTATTGTTTAATTGAACTATGAAAAAGATCGCTCTGATACCGGCACGTTACGCCGCTAGCCGTTTCCCGGCCAAGCTGATGCAGGTGCTGGGAAATAAGACGGTCATCCGCCATACCTATGACAATACAGTGGCCACGGGATTATTCGATGATGTGGTAGTGGTGACCGACAGCGATATCATCTTCAATGAAATCACCAACCACGGCGGGAAGGCGTTCATGAGCATCAAAGCGCACGAAAGCGGGAGTGACCGCATCGCGGAGGCCGCAGTCGATATGGAAATTGATATTGTACTGAACGTACAGGGCGATGAGCCCTTTGTACAAAAAGAACCTCTCGAAAAATTACTGGGTGTTTTTGATGATGAAAAAGTACAGGTAGCTTCGCTGATGCAGGTATTGAAAGAAGAAAAATTCATTTCCGACCCCAATTATGTAAAAGTGGCGGTCGATAAAAATAACAATGCGCTGTTCTTCAGCCGTAGCCCCATACCGTATCGCCGGGATGAGCGTATCGCACCTGTCTATTACGAACACATAGGCGTATACGCTTTCCGAAAACAGGCCCTGCTGGATTTTACTCACTGGGAAATAACGCCGCTGGAAGCCGCCGAAAAAATTGAATGCCTGCGTTACCTTGAAAACGGGATATCTATAAAAATGATCCTCACCGAATATATGGGCATTGAGATCGATACCCCGGAAGATCTGGAAAGGGCAGCTTCGCTGCTGAAATAAAACATAGCCACGGATTACACGGATTTTCACTGAATATTTTCTTTGCAGGTAAACCCCCTTTGGTCTATGTGACGTGGCGCCAAATAAATTCGCGTATTTTTGTCCCTCAAAATAAATCTATGGTATTTCGAAATTTTAAAATGGTAGGCTATGTCATCTATGGCCGTGGCGCTTTTAACCAATTGGATGAGATCATTGCCCCGAACCGAAAAACAAATGCCCCCATGATTTTTTTAGTGGATCATTTTTTTGAAGGTAAAGCGTTGGTGGATCGTGTACCCGTCCGTGCCAACGATAAAATAATTTTTGTGGATGTGACCCATGAACCCAAAACAGGCTATGTCGACAGTATCGCCAACCAGCTAAAAGAAACATTTGGTTCGGTAAGCGGGGTGATCGGCATCGGTGGCGGATCTGCCATGGACCTGGCGAAAGCCGTCTCACTCATGATGAACAACCCCGGCAGCAGCGCCGATTACCAGGGCTGGGACCTCGTGAAAAACCCAGGTGTATATAAAGTGGGCATCCCCACGCTCAGTGGAACGGGAGCCGAAGTAAGCCGCACGACGGTATTGACCGGCCCGACAAAAAAACTGGGGATGAACTCTGATTTCACACCCTTTGATCAGATTCTGCTGGACCCCGAGCTCACCGCCAACGCCCCCGTTAACCAACGATTCTATACCGGCATGGATTGTTATATCCACTGCATTGAAAGCCTGAACGGAACCTACCTGAACGAGTTCAGCAAGAGTTATGGTGAAAAAGCCCTGCAGTTATGCCGCGACGTGTATGTGAACAAGGATGGCTGGGATGCCCAAAGTGATGACAAACTGATGATGGCCTCCTATGCGGGCGGAATGAGCATTGCCTACAGCCAGGTGGGGGTAGCCCATGCCGTTAGCTACGGCCTCAGTTACCTGTTGGGCACCAAACATGGTATCGGCAACTGCATCGTATTCGATCAGCTGGAGGAATATTATCCCGAAGGCGTGAGGGAATTCAAATACATGGTGGAAAAGAATGGGATCGATATTCCTAAAAATGTTTGCGCCGGTTTAACGGATGAACAGTTTGATAAAATGATCGGTGTATCCATCGGCATGAAACCGCTATGGGAAAACGCATTGGGAAAAGATTGGGAAAAGATCATGACGCGGGAAAAACTCAGATTACTCTATGAGCGGTTATAACACGAATTGCGGGACTTGAATTAGTATTCATTAAAAGGCAAAACCTGTAAAGAAAATTCAGGGTGTTTGCTTTATCAGGGTCGCATAATTCGTGGAATTTGTATTAATTCGTGGAATAAATATATTTACCATGAAAAGTTTATTTAACAAAGACACCTATAACGAAACATTACAACGCATGAACACCCCTACCCCGCAGTCACAGCGTCAATGGGGCAAGATGGAAGTGGCGCAAATGCTGGCGCACTGTAAAGAGGCTTTCAGGGTTCCGCTGAGCGATAAAAAGATGCCGCGTATGTTCATCGGTGTTTTACTAAGCTGGATGATGAAACCGAAAATGTACAACGATGCGCCCTGGAAAAAGAACCTGCCCACCGCTCCCAATTTTTTAATAAAGGACCAGCGGGATTTTGATAATGAGAAAGGACAACTCTCGGAATTGATCACAAAGTTCTATACTGCGGGGCCCGACAATGTGGGAAAATTCCCCCATCCCTTTTTTGGAACCTTTACAAAGGAACAGTGGGGAAAATGCATGTACAAACATTTAGATCATCACTTAAACCAGTTTGGGGTGTAAAGGAAATATTGAATTGCTGAGTCATTGAGTCGTTTAAAGAGCATTCAATTCGAAAGACTCCGAAAACCTTCAACTTTCAACTTTTTTTATTATACCTTCCTCAGCCTGTTCACTGCTTCTTCCAGCGTGGTTTCTTTTTTAGAAAAACAAAAACGCAATACCTTGTTGTCTTCCCCTTCTTTATAAAAAGCGGAAGCGGGTATCGTTGCCACTCCGTATTCTTTTATCAGGCGGATGGCAAAATCTTTTTCGCTTTCCGCGCTCAGTCCTTCATAACTGTACAGCTGAAAATAACTGCCGTGTGATGGTAAGGCCTTGAATCTTGTTTGGGCCATCAGGCTTTGGAAATGATCCCTTTTCTGTTGTAAAAAATCACCCAGTCCCAGGTACATTTCTTTTTGTTTCAAAAATTCAGAGAGGGCGAACTGTATCGGGCTGTTACAGGTAAAACAATTGAACTGGTGCACTTTCCTGAATTCCTTCATCAGCGCCGGCGGCGCTACGCAATAGCCCAGCTTCCATCCCGTGCAATGGTACACTTTGCCGAATGAGAAACATACAAAACTTCTTTCGTATAGGTCGGGGTAACGCAACATGCTTTCGTGTTTCATCCCGTCGAAGATCAGGTGCTCGTATACTTCATCGCTCAAAATAAAAATGCCCGTTCCCTGCACGATCTTTTGAAGCTGCAGGATATCCTCCGCACTTAACACGCTCCCGGTGGGATTGTGCGGTGTATTGAGCATGATCATCTTTGTACGGGGAGAGATTTTTTGACGTACCCGTTCCCAGTCAATTTTATATTCGGGATAGGTCAGGGGTATCAACACCGGTATCGCCCCGTTGACCTCGATATTGGGGATATAGCTGTCGTAGGCCGGTTCAAAAACAATCACTTCGTCACCGGGTTGCAATACGGTCGTCAGTGCTGTATAAATGGCATAGGTGCCTCCCGGGGTGACCGTGATGTCGGTATCGGGATGCACAGCGGCGGCGTAGAGCCCGTTTATTTTTTCGGATAAGCGTTCCCGTAGAGCAGGGAATCCGCACATGTGTACGTATTGGTTGTGGCCATCCCGCATTGCTTTATCCACCAGCCCGATCAGTTCGGGGCTCATGGGGTAATCCGGAAACCCTTGTCCAAGATTGATCGCAAGGTGTTCATTGGCCAATGCGCTCATCACGGTAAAGATGGTGGTGCCTACGTCAGGGAGTTTGCTTTGTATTCGGGGTGCCAATGGGGTTGGTTTTGGTTCTTTGTCAAAAATAACCAAAGCTTTTGTAATCGGCCCTTTACAGATCGGCGGCTTTTATAGGCAACGATCATCAGGGGGAAGCACCATAATATCCTGGATAAGAAGTTGGTGGCCGACTGGAAGATCCTTGCATTCCCCGCCGGTGTTTCATTGATGTTACCAAAGGTCACCGCCAGGTTTTTACCGAATTTCCAGTCCAGGTCCTTGAACCTGGAAGTATCGTAATATTTTTTTAGGTTATCGGCACAACATTTCCAGTTGTCTTCAAGGCGGTCGCTGTTGCTCATATTGGGCTCCATGTTTGGATCAAAGTAATACCACTTGCCCTGTATCTGCACTTCCAGCGCGTAATGATGCGGAAAACCAACGCTGCGGTAATTCAATTTTTTACGCTTTAGTATTTCCATCATCACCATAGCCTGTTGCGAACAGGCGGCGTTCTCATGCTTCATGATATCATCCGGCCTCACCTTACTGGCCAGCCCATAACCCATTACCCTTTCGGAAAATGCGGCGATCCAGTTCTCGTTCAGTGAAAAATGGGAGAACCCATGATAAAAACGATAGCGTATAGCCTTGGAGATATTTACCACATAATCGATGGAGTTTGGGGAAACAGCGCCAATGTTTTCGTTGCTGTCGATATAGCTTTCCAGTTTATTGATCGAATTGAGGTAAGAAAGGCGGGGGTCAAACTGTTCCTTATGATCATAAGACAGCTTTTCATTAATATCAACATTAATAAAATTAAAGGAAAGTAGTACCACAGAAACTGCGATCAGAATTGGCTTTATCAAGGATTGGTCTTTTAATTTTACTTATTCCGGCAGGTGGCTTCTCACACGCTTATTGCTTAGCCCCCGGAACTATCCACAGAAGAACGGTAAAGCCGGCCGCGTATTGTGTTAAAGCCGTGTTTTTTAGGGCTTTGTAGTAAATTAATGACCTCCGGAGGGCTGTTTACAGGTATTTGTCCCCCTTATTGCGTTTGATCTCGGATACATAATCCTTGATCTCCTGTTCTTTTTCCTTTTTACAGATAAGCAATACATCCCTGGTATCCACAACCACAAAATCGTCGAGGCCCTGTAAGACCAGCAGCTTTTTATCGTCGGAATACACCACGTTATTGGTAGCGTCGATCACCATAACGTTCTTCCCGGTGACGGCGTTGCCGAAATAATCTTTCTCAATGCTTTCATAAGCACTAGCCCAGGTGCCCAGGTCGCTCCAGCCGAATGAGGCCGGGATAATATATACATTGTCGGCTTTTTCCATTACCCCGTAATCAATGGAAATATTAACGCATTGCGGATAGATCCGTTCAATGGCCGCTTTTTCCTTTTTTGTGTTGAAACTCGCCTTCTCTGCTTCAAACACCTCGTTCATTTCGGGCAGGTGTTTTTCAAAGGCCTTGATGATGTTCTTCACCTGCCAGACAAATATGCCCGAGTTCCATAGAAAGTCACCACTAACCATAAACGCTTTTGCAAGCTGCTGGTCGGGTTTTTCAGTGAATGTTTTTACCTTATACACGTTATCGCTCACCGCATGCTGATCGTATTGGATATACCCATAGCCCGTATTGGGAAATGTGGGCTTCACACCCAGGGTTATCAGGGCCTTGATATGGGCGGTAAACTGAAGGGCGTCGATACATACTTTTTTAAACCCTTCATCATCCGAGATCATATGATCGGCGGGGGCGCAAATTAAATTAGCGTTAGGATTCAGCCCATGCAGTTTATGAGAGATATAGGCGATACAGGGTGCGGTGTTTTTGCGGGAGGGTTCGCACAGGATATTCTCTTCGGCAAGGCCGGGCAATTGTTTTATCACGATGTCACGGTACAGTTCATTGGTGACCACGTAAATATTTTCTGCAGGAATGAATTTCGTGAAACGGTCATAGGTAGACTGTATCAGTGTTCTTCCCTGGTTGAGTATATCCAGGAACTGCTTGGGAAAATTCGTACGGCTCATGGGCCAAAACCGGCTGCCAATACCTCCCGCCATTATCGCTACGTAATGATTCTTGCTCATAATTTGATGCTTGCTTGCCCCCATCCCTGCTTCTAATGGGGCGAAAAGAGCAGTGCTGTTTGACAATTGTTTTCTTAAATGATTCCTTCTTTGACCAGGTCATGTAAATGAATGATCCCTGCGTATACGCCGTTATCTTCCACTACCAGTTGGCTGATATTTCCTTTACGCATTTCATCCAGCGCGGCAACCGCCAGCGCGGATGATTCAATCTTTTTTGGGTTCCTGCTCATGATATCAGCCGCGGTCAGTTCACTGAATGAACTTTCTTTTTCAAGCATTCTGCGTAGGTCGCCGTCTGTTATGATCCCTAAAATTTGTTCTTCGTGATTGATCACCGCCGTAGCGCCCAGTCTTTTTTGCGTCATCTCCACGATCACTTCCCTGATGGATGCATCGGGCAATACTTTGGGTTTGGCATTTTGTGCGGCCAGGTCTTCCACACGTAAATACAGTTTTTTTCCAAGTGTTCCCCCGGGGTGGAATTTCGCGAAATCATCGCCGTTGAATCCTTTCAGTTCCATCAGGCAAACCGCCATCGCGTCGCCCATCACCATCTGTGCGGTCGTGCTGCTGGTAGGGGCGAGGTTATTGGGACAGGCTTCCTGCAACACGGTGGTGTTGATCACAATATCGCTGTGCTGTGCCAGGAAGGATTGCATATTGCCTACCATCCCGATCAGCGTATTTCCAAAATTCTTAATGAAGGGAGTCAGTACTTTTATTTCAGGACTATCGCCGCTTTTGCTAATCAGCAGAATGATGTCATCGGGTTGTATCATGCCCATGTCGCCGTGGATGGCATCTGCCGCGTGCATAAAAACAGCTGGGGTTCCGGTACTGTTGAAAGTAGCAACCATCTTCTGTGCGATCACGGCGCTTTTGCCGATACCGCTTACGATCAGCCTCCCCTTGCCCACAGCGATACATTCCACCGCTTTCACAAAATTGTCGTTGATAAATGCTTTCAGGCCGTCTACCGATTCGGTTTCCAGTTCTATAGTGCGTAGCGCAACAGGTATGATCATCTTGTTGTTCATCAAAACAGGGGCAAACCTACTTTAAATCAGGCATAATGCAAAGAACGGTATTTACCGGCATTTGAAGGCTTCCGCAGATCATATTATTAAATGATCCATTTGTTTGCAGGTTGATTTTTTTTGATTATCTTAAATGAATTATAAAAAATGTTAAACATCGGCGTGCAAACGCCATTGGGTTTGATTTTGCGGTGGGGTTGGCTTAACTTCGCTGCCCTTTTGTAAGAAGTAAAAAAAATCAGCTAAGAGCATCAAAGAGAAAAGGAACAACAAAGAGAGGACCATTTCCCTATTTTACTCCTTTGACCTCTTAGCCCAAATAAATCGCTAAGAGTATAAAAGAGAAAAGGAACAACAAAGAGAGGACCATTTCCCTCTTTTACTCCTTTGACCTCTTAGCCCAAAAATTATGGCAACAGCTAAAACAAAAATAAAATCAAATAATAAAGCGGTCTCCCCAAAACCGTTGATGCAAACCGCTGAAAAAGTTCCTCTGAAAAAAAATCAATCCGACCTTTCCTCGGCGCTGCAGTACCATTTTGGTTTCAATGGCTTCAAGGAACCCCAGGAAGCCATCATCAAAAGCCTGCTCGCGGGTAACGACACTTTTGTGATCATGCCCACCGGCGGCGGTAAAAGTTTATGTTACCAGCTCCCGGCCATCATCAGTGAAGGGGTGGCCATCATTGTTTCTCCCCTGATCGCCCTGATGAAGAACCAGGTGGACCTGGTACGCAGTTACAGCAGCAAGGACAACGTGGCCCATTTTTTAAACAGCAGCCTGAACAAGGGACAGCAAAAAGCGGTAAAGGAAGACCTGGTGTCGGGTAAAACAAAAATGCTGTATGTAGCGCCGGAGACCATGACCAAGGAAGAGAATATCGTATTCTTCAAAGACCTTAAAATATCTTTTTTTGCCGTGGATGAAGCGCATTGCATCTCGGAATGGGGGCACGATTTCAGGCCCGAATACCGCAGGCTCCGCGAGATGATGGACATGATCGACGAAACGATCCCCGTCATCGCGCTAACGGCAACCGCTACCCCAAAAGTGCAGAGTGATATCGTAAAGAACCTGGGATTGCGCAAACCCAATATCTTCATCTCTTCTTTTAACAGGCCCAACCTCTATTACGAGATACAGCCCAAGATCAACCTGGAGCAGACCAACAAAAGCATCGTTCGTTTTATCCAGCAGCACAAGAATAAAAGCGGCATCATCTATACCCTGAACCGCAAGACCACCGAAGAGCTGGCGAAAATGCTGGTGGCCAATGGCATCAAAGCCGTGGCCTATCATGCGGGGCTCGACGGTAAGTTACGTTCCGAAAGGCAGGACCAGTTCCTGAACGAAGACGTTGACGTGATCGTGGCCACCATCGCATTCGGCATGGGTATCGACAAGCCCGACATCCGCTTTGTGATTCATTATAATATCCCAAAATCAATAGAGAACTATTACCAGGAAACGGGTCGTGGCGGAAGGGACGGCATGGAAGGAAAATGCATCCTTTATTATTCGCACAAGGACGTGGCCAAGCTGGAACACCTGATGCGTGATAAGCCGCTCAGTGAACGCGAAGTGGGTGCACAGCTGATCAACGAAACCGTAGGTTATGCCGAAAGCAGTGTGTGTCGCCGCAAGATCCTGTTGCACTATTTCGGCGAAGAATATGATGATAAAAAAAGTTGCGGGCACTGCGATAATTGTCTGAACCCGAAAGAAAAGCAGGAAGCGAAGGATAGCGCCGTCATTGTTTTAAAGATCATCAAGGCTCTGGCAGAACGTTTTACGGTAGAGTATACCCTGCTCATCCTTGCCGGCAAGGCAACCCCGCAGGTAAAAATGTACCGGCACGAATCGCTGGATGTTTTTGGCAGCGGCGCGGACAAAGAGCTTCATTTCTGGAACAGCCTGATCAGGCAGATGCTGCTGGGCGGTTTGATCGAAAAAGATATTGAAGAATATGGCCTGCTTAAGATCACCAAAAAAGGCGAGGCTTTTCTGAAGAAGCCCGCTTCATTTAAAATCGTGATGAACAATTTATTCGAAGAGGCCAACGCGGATGATGAGGAAGGAGAGCAGTCGGCCGCCGCTTCGAACGCCGCCGATGAAAAACTGTTGGAGATGCTGAAAGCGGTTCGGAAAAAAGTGGCCAAAGAAAAAAACCTTCCTCCCTTCGTTATCTTTTTGGAAAGCAGCCTCGAAGACATGGCCACCATGTACCCAACTAACATGACCGAGCTGGAAAAGATCAGCGGCGTGAGCAAGGGGAAGGCCCTGCGTTATGGAAAACCCTTTATTGACGTGATTGCCAAATATGTGGAGGAAAACGATATTGAACGACCCGATGATTTTGTGATGAAGAGCGTGGTGAACCGGAACAACAATAAGATATTCATCATCCAGAACGTAGATAAAAAGATTCCGCTGGAAACGGTGGCCAGGAGCCGCGACCTGCGAATCGATGAATTGTTGGAGGAAATGGAAACCATCGTTGCCAGCGGCACGAGGCTGAACCTCGACTATGCCATCGACGAAATGGTGGATGAATACGAGCAGGACGAGATCATGGATTATTTCAAGAGCTGCGAAACCTCCTCCCTGCAGGTGGCGCAGGAAGAGCTGGCGGATAGTAATTTCAATTGGGAGCAATTGAAGCTGATGAGGATCAAATTTCTAAGCGAATACGGGAACTAAAGCCCCCTCTAAACCTGCCTACCGGCAGGCAGGTCTCCCCCAAAGGGGAGACTTGGAAGAGAATAATTATTTACATCCTATTTTCAAAGCCCAACGTACTGTCAGACTGAACTTGTCGAAGTTGTTTAAGATACGGTGTGTCCCGCTGATAACGGTGTTAATGCAGACTAATCAGCGATTTTTGCGAAATCTACGGGAAACCCTTATTTTTGCTGCCCGATTTCGACATTGGACATTCCTTGTTCCTTGTTCGATATTCAAGGAGGTGCGGTAGCTCAGTTGGTAGAGCAAAGGACTGAAAATCCTTGTGTCGGCGGTTCAATCCCGCCCCACACCAC
>JAYWAZ010000095.1:0-2249 GCA_043781975.1 Bacteroidota bacterium | reverse complement strand
CACCTTAACTGACGTTTCATCTTCATTTAGCCGGTTCACTTCAAATGCTTCCCTTTTTTTACTTCCCACTACTTCCACTTCCTTTGCCAAAAAATAATAATAGTCGGTAGCATATTCAGCCAGGTGGTTCCGGCGGGATTTGAGTTTTTCAATGATCTCCTTGCCGGAAATAGCAAAGATCTCCGGCGGCATTTCACGTATTGAACTTTCGATCACGTTATCGGTGAGCACCTGCTGAAGGTTGCGGGCCTGTGATACCCACTCTTCCAGCGTACTTTGATTGGTTAGCAACCTGTCAAGAAATCTCCGCTCTACAATGGTTGGATCCATTATAGTGTAATCAAACGGATGCAGGTATTTTTGCCCTGCGGCAGCCAATGCCACTTTTAATAACACGCCGCTATAAGTGGAAAATGCCTGGTCGCGGTCGGTCGGTATGGGTTCATAAACCATTTGATCTCCCTTGTCAATTTTGCCCCATTTCCATTGGTCCCAATGCCGGTCCCAGTCACCGATCACCATGTCAAACAACCTGGCTTTAATGAAGGCGGTATAGTCAACCCGGTTATCATGGTCCTCGTAGATCTTATCAAGCAGTTCGTCCGAACCAATAAATTTTTTGAAATTCAAAAAGTCAGCATTATCGCTCCAGTCGCCGGCGGGCCTTTGCTCAAAAAGGTAAAGCCGGTTGCCATATACCGCATTCAACGAATCCAGTGCTGGCTGTTTGGGAACCCAGATATACTGTGGAGACGCGTGGGGGATACCGGCCGCCTTGGCCATCAGCGGCACGCCCAGCGCACCGTAGGGGTTTGACATCGAGATCTCGTCATTCGCAATGTGCTGCACAAATGTGTGATGAAATATCTTTGGTAAAAGCACGTCGAGCGTTTTATCCACTGACCGAAGGGCATACTCTTTGTCATCTTTACTTTTTAAATGCAAAGACTTTGACTGGTGGCCGCCTCCAACTTTGTACTTAATGATGCCACCCCTTAATGTATCCATTTTAGTAACGGGAAAGGTGACAGGGGTAGTCCATTCTTTACGGTAGTTGGTACCCCAAAGCCATTGATAAAAGGAGGAGCGCTTGTATTCCGGGCCGGCAGCAACTTTTATCGTTTTTCCCTCTACCACTCCAGTGTCGGATTGCGCAAACCCCGCGGAAATAATAACCATGGGCAGAACCATAGCCATAGATAGTCCCCATACTGTTTTCATATTATAGGTTATTGATATCAGCAAATATAGACCACATTTAAAACTACCACCCCGGATTGGTTGTAATTATTGATATAGTTTAATAATTATTATAATTTTAATAGAGCAACCAAAAGGCAATTTTGCCGTATTTACTAACTTAACTGCCTCCTTGAAGTATATAAATGAAATAATTGCCGGCTGCCTGCAAGGCAATCAAAAGGACCAGAAGTACCTCTATGAACGATATTATGGCTATTGCCTCAAGGTGGTTTTCAGGTATATTTTTTCCTATGATAAGGCAACAGATGTTGTTCACGACGGGTTTGTAAAGATCTTTGGTAAGCTTCACGGTTTTTGCTACGACGAAACATTGAATCCTGAAAGGTTGCTAATGGGGTGGATGCGCACCATTATGATCCATACCGCTATTGACCGCTTGAGAAAGGATAATTTTTTACCCGAGATAGGTATCCTTAATGAAAATGCCTGGATGATCGACAGGACCAGTTCAGCTGACCAATCCCTGCTATACAAAGAATTGATCTGTGAAATAAAAAAATTGCCGCCTGGTTACCGCGCCGTGTTCAATATGTATATTATAGATGGGTTTACCCACCAGCAGATCGCGGACCAGTTAAAGATCAGTGTGGGAACGTCCAAATCAAACCTTTCAAAAGCCAGGGTGTTATTACAAAAATTTATAAAAGCCAATGATGAAGAGATACTAAAGTATGCAACAGGTAAATGACGATATGGATGAATTGTACAGGAAAGCGGGTGAAAACTATCCGCTGAACACCAATACCGCCGACTGGGGAAAGCTGCGCAAAAAATTAACCGGGATCGCGGATGAACCTGTTGTTACCATTGCTGAAAAAAAGAAAAATTACCGCACCTTTCTTTTGCTTCTCCTGTTGATACCGGCCGGATTGATCGGTTACCGCCATTTTGTGCCTCGTAATAATGACCAGGATAAAACAAAGTTGTCTACAACACAGAATGCCAGTATTAAAGATCCTGTTGCTGCAAATCAAAGTAGCCTTAGT
>JAYWAZ010000094.1:0-2250 GCA_043781975.1 Bacteroidota bacterium | reverse complement strand
CGTCACGGTCAACGGTATAGCGTACCTGCTCAGAGCCGGGAGTGATGGTGAATTCGGCGACAGCCTTCAATCCGTGATCCGTGGCCTGTTTTGCTATGGAAGCCGCCCTGGTAATGTCCTCGTAGGAGGAGTTGGTGCAGGACCCTATCAGACCCACTTCCAGTTTTTCCGGCCAGCCGTTCACTTTAACCGCGTCGGCGAATTTCGAAAGGGGCCAGGCCAGGTCGGGAGTGAATGGCCCGTTGATATGTGGTTCCAGTTCAGATAAATTGATCTCGATCACCTGGTCAAAATAGGCGGATGGATCGGCATATACTTCAGCATCCCCGGTCAGGTGTTCAGCAATGACATCAGCGGCGGCGGCAACATCGGCCCTGCCGGTTCCCTCCAGGTATTCAGCCATTTTTGTATCATAACCAAACACGGAGGTAGTGGCGCCGATCTCGGCACCCATGTTACAGATCGTTCCCTTGCCCGTACAGGAAAGTGATGTGGCACCATCACCAAAATATTCGAGTATGGCGCCGGTACCGCCTTTAACGGTAAGTATTCCGGCCACTTTTAAAATGATATCCTTGGAAGCCGTCCAGCCACTAAGCCTTCCTGTTAGTTTAACGCCAATCAGTTTCGGGAATTTCAGTTCCCAGGGCAGTCCCGCCATCACGTCACAGGCATCGGCGCCGCCAACGCCAATGGCGATCACACCCAGTCCGCCCGCGTTCACGGTATGTGAATCGGTCCCGATCATCATCCCCCCGGGAAATGCATATTGTTCCAGTACAACCTGGTGAATGATGCCGGCACCGGGTTTCCAGAAACCGATACCGTATTTATCAGAGACCGAGGAAAGAAAATCATACACTTCCTTATTCTGGTCCTTCGCCCTGGCCAGATCGGCATTGGCGCCTGTTTCGGCCTGTATCAGGTGGTCGCAATGGACCGTTGATGGAACAGCGACCCTTGTTCTTCCGCTTTGCATGAATTGCAGGAGCGCCATCTGTGCCGTGGCGTCCTGCATCGCCACCCGGTCGGGTGCGAAATCAACATAATCCTTTCCCCTTTCAAAGGCTCTGGTGGCGGAGCCCTGCCAAAGGTGGGCATATAATATTTTTTCAGTCAGTGTGAGTGGTTTTCCGGTTGCTTTGCGGGCTGCTTCAATACGGGTGCTGAAATTGGAATACAATTTTTGGATCATTTCGATGTCGAAGGCCATAGTAGAGATTTACAGATTTGATGATGTGGTGATCTGGAATTGAGTGGATTTGGGAAGGGGGTGGGATCGGTTTATGGTTTTTTATAGCCAGGTATCCATCTCCAAATTCCCCAATCAGATCATTTCCAAATTGGAATGCAAAATTACGAAAATCCGGGCATTAATTTATTGCTTGTTTTTCGGATAAAAACGGTATAATTTTGTAACATGAATCGTTTCAAGCATTTTATCGAGTGGCATGTATTCGGCGTATGTACCGCTATTGGCGAAAAAATGGGCATTGCCTCTTCCACCATCCGTAAATATTTTATTTATATTTCCTTCCTGACCATGGGCTCCCCGGTCATCGTTTACTTTTTTCTGGCGTTCTGGATGAATATCAAACGATATATTTTGAATGCGAAGAGAAATCCGTTGTGGTATGTGTAAAAGTCAAAAGTTAAAAGTCAAAACCCAAAAGCGGGGGAGCTTTTAAACTTCTTTCTTTATACTTTTTTATTTTTGCTTTATAGTACTGCTTATAATCTTTTTGGTTTTCACTTTTCACTTTTGACTTATATTGCCGCTCTTAACCTAACCAGTTTTTCTAAAAGTGGTTCCAGCAAATCCAATTTCAACATATTGGCACCATCACTTTTTGCATTGGAAGGATCAGGATGTGTTTCGATGAACAACCCGTCGGAACCTGCCGCTATGGCCGCTTTAGCGATGGTTTCAATGAGTTGGGGATTTCCGCCCGTGATGCCGCTGTTTTGATTGGGTTGTTGCAGGGAATGGGTGCAATCCATGATTACCGGAACATTAATTTCTTTCATCCAGGGTATATTACGGAAGTCAACTACTAGGTCCTGGTAGCCGAAGGAATTGCCTCTTTCAATGAGTCCAACCTTGTTGTTCCCGGCATTATTTATTTTTTCAACAGCGAATTTCATGGCCGGGCCACTTACAAATTGTCCTTTTTTGACATTTACTATTTTGCCGGTTTTAGCCGCAGCGATCAACAGGTCTGTTTGCCGGCAGAGAAAGGCAGGGATCTG
>JAYWAZ010000093.1:0-2252 GCA_043781975.1 Bacteroidota bacterium | reverse complement strand
TCGGAACGGTCTGTCTTTTTCACGGGCACGGGGGCACGAAATCCGGCGTATTCAAAGAATCGGAAGAATTCAGGAAAATGAGGTACAATACCCTGTTGCTGGATTTCAGGGCACACGGCAACAGTGAAGGCAATACCACCACCATTGGCTATAATGAAAGCGAGGACGTTAAGCTGGCCTATGACTATATTAAAAACAAGGGTGAAAAAAATATCGTGCTCTGGGGAATCTCCATGGGCGCCGCAACGATCACCAAAGCGATCAGTGATTATCCTTTGCAGCCCCGTAAGATCATCCTGGAAATGCCCTTTGGCTCTATCCTTAAAGCGGGCGAAGGAAGGATAAAGATGATGGGATTACCCGGTGAACCCCTTGCGGCATTTGTAACTTTCTGGGGTGGCGTTGAACACGGGTTCTGGGCCTTCAATATGAAGCCAACGAATTTTGTAAAAAAGATCAGCTGCCCCGTTTTATTGCAATGGGGAGCCAATGATCCCAGGGTATCACGCGGCGAGATCGATGAGATTTACCAGAACATACCAACCACGAAAAAATTAGTGGTTTACGACAACTGTGGTCACGAAAGCATTTGCAAAAAAGAATATGAAAAGTGGAAGATGGAAGTAAGCGCATTTTTGAAATGACCAACGCAAAAGAAATATCGATAGCCGATTACAGCTATGCCCTCCCTAATGAAAAGATCGCCCTCCACCCCCTGGGGGAAAGGGATGCAGCTAAATTATTGATCTATAAGAACGGCGTCATTAAAGAAGACGTTTTTAAAAACATTGCCGGGTATTTACCCCAAAACAGCCTGCTTATTTTCAACAATACCAAAGTGATCAGGGCAAGGATCCTTTTTCAAAAACAAACCGGCGGCACTATTGAAATATTTTGTCTTGAACCTTATGAAGACATTCAGGAATACAGCACGGTCATGAATAAGAAGGAAAGGGTAAGATGGAAATGCATGATCGGTGGCGCAAGTAAATGGAAGGAGGGGGAACTGGAAAAGCAGTTGGCAATTGGCGGTTCGCAGTTGGCAGTCAGGGCAAAATTGGTGAAGAAACTTTTAGATGCTTATGTGGTGGAGTTTTCGTGGCTGCCCAAAGATCTGACTTTCTCCGAGGTGCTGGAAAAGGTTGGAGATATTCCATTGCCTCCCTATATCAAAAGGAACACAGTAGCTGATGATGCGGAACGTTATCAAACCATTTATGCAAAAGACGAAGGCTCGGTTGCCGCACCAACAGCGGGACTGCATTTCACCGGCGATGTCTTTGAAAGATTGAATGAAAATAAATTTCAATCGGGGTTTGTAACCCTCCACGTGGGCGCTGGAACATTCAAGCCCGTTAAAGCATCCATCATGCAGGAACATGAGATGCACGCCGAATGGATCGATGTCGGTATTGAAACGGTTGAACAGCTTATTACAAGTATGGATGATCCCATTGCTGCAGTGGGTACTACTTCCCTGCGTACCCTTGAAAGTCTTTACTGGATGGGGGTTAAACTAATGCTGGCACCGGCAATGAAAGATGTTCAGCTCAGTCAGTGGGAAGTATATGAAACTCCATTGGCCGATGCCGACATCAGCGCAAAAGAAGCCTTGACCTCGTTACTGACCTGGATGAAACGAAATGATCTTAGCCGGCTATTTACCGAAACACAAATACTGATCGCACCGGGATACCGGTTTAAAATCGTGAATGCACTGGTTACTAATTTTCATCAGCCACGATCGACCTTATTATTGCTGGTTGCCGCGGCTGTTGGTAATGACTGGAAAAAGATATACGACCATGCGCTTCAGCATGATTACCGGTTCTTGAGTTATGGAGACGTTAGTTTATTATTTATAAATACCAAGGAGATATAAAAGCGCCTCAACTTTTGCATTTTTATTTAGACTACTATATTTTTTATTCTAATCAGGGCTTTATGGTCACTGGTGTACCAATGGGTATATAACTGTATAGGTCTTTCATCTCGGTGTATTTGGCCGAGATACATCCGTCGGTCCAGTTATAAAAATTATCCACGGTCCATTCCTCTTCCGGCCGGGTGGCATGGATGGCGATACCACCGCCGATCCTGGCATTCCGCGGTATCAATCCCTTTGATTTCCTGTCATTGAAACGTTCATAGCTTTCATCATTCGGATAATTCAGTAACAGGAAGGGGCCCCATTGCGGATGTATCTTTTTCAATATGACCCTGAATGTTCCTTCCGGTGTACGTTTATCCCC
>JAYWAZ010000092.1:0-6334 GCA_043781975.1 Bacteroidota bacterium | reverse complement strand
ACCGGTTGATCTGACAGGTCTGCCTAGCGGCATGTATATGGTAAGGATTTACAATGACCAGGATCATGCTTCCTTCAAACTGGATATTGAGCATTAATATTTATGTGAAAACAGAATAACTGTTATAATTTTAAGTCCCGGTATAATCACCGGGACTTTTTTATATGCAGGAATTAACACAGGTATTACAAAAACATGGATCTGAATTTCAGAAGGTAGTTGCGTTTAATCCTGCAACAGATAAATTATTTCGCTTCGATTTTACGGGGGCCAATACAGAATTAGGGGAAGCCGATCTTGCAGATACGGAAAGATTTGCTGCGTACATCAATCACAAATTACAAAGCACCGGCTCGAAATACGGTATCGGTGGCTATAATGAGAACCGGGTACTGTACAGGAGAAGCGAACTTTTCGACGGCGCAGAACCAAGGACGATACACCTGGGAATGGATATCTGGGGCGCAGCCGGAACCAGCGTTTATACGCCACTGGGAGGTACCGTACATAGTTTTGCATCCAACAACACCTTTGGGGATTATGGCGCCACGGTCATTTTACAACACCAGCTGGATACCATGGTCTTTCATACCCTGTATGGCCATTTAAGTCTGAATGACCTGGTTCAGCTGAAAGAAGGAAAGTATATCAGCCGCGGGGAAGTGATCGGCCATTTTGGTGAAGCCGGCGAGAATGGTAACTGGCCGCCGCACCTGCACTTCCAGGTTATCGGTGATATGCGGATTAAAAGGGGGGATTACCCCGGAGTTTGTTCGATAGCTGAAAGCGAAAAATACCTGGCGAATTGTCCGGACCCGGACCTGATCCTGCAAATGATGAAATATTGCCAATAAAATATACTTAGCCCCGAACCATCCCCGTTAAAAATTGTTTAATATGACCACCCATAGCGACTAAAATTGTAACTTTACCGCAGAATAAAACATATTCCGGCCGTCTGAAATAGGGAACAGGACGGGATAACAATGAAAGCATGGAAATAAAAGCCGGCACATTATTGAAGCATATTGACAGCCCTGCCGATCTTAAAAAATTGAGCAGGGAACAGTTGCACCAGGTCTGCGATGAACTGCGCCAGTATATCATTGACGTGGTGAGCGTTCATGGCGGCCATTTTGGCGCCAGCCTGGGTGTGGTGGAGCTTTCCGTTGCCTTGCATTATGTTTTTAATACGCCTTATGACCAACTGGTATGGGACGTGGGCCATCAGGCCTATGGCCATAAGATCCTGACCGGAAGAAGGGATATATTCCCCACCAACCGCAAATACCATGGTTTGAGCGGTTTCCCGAAAAGAAGCGAAAGCGAATACGATACTTTTGGAGTGGGCCATTCATCCACTTCTATTTCCGCTGCACTGGGCATGGCAATGGCCTCTCATTATAAAGGAGAGAAGGACAGGCAGCATGTGGCCATCATCGGAGATGGGGCGATGACTGCCGGCCTCGCGTTTGAAGCCATGAATCATGCCGGCATAGAGAAGAGCAACGTACTCATCATACTCAATGACAATTGCATGAGCATCGACCCCAATGTGGGGGCGTTAAAGGAATATTTAACGGATATCACCACTTCCCAAACCTATAACAGGATACGGGATGATTTCTGGAAAGCTTTGGGAAAACTTCCCGTGGGAAAAACATTCAGCCGTTCCATGGCCTCCAAGTTTGAAGCCAGCCTGAAGGGCATGGTGAGTAAGAGCAGTAACTTATTTGAAGCTTTGCAATTGCGGTATTTCGGGCCCATTGACGGGCATAATATCACCAAGCTGGTGGATACGCTCCGCGACCTGAAGGATATTCCCGGACCCAAACTGCTCCACATAAAAACGGTAAAGGGAAAGGGTTACGAGCTGGCGGAAAAAGACCAGACCAAATGGCACGCACCCGGTTTGTTTGATAAAGTGACCGGTGAGATACAGAAGAAAAAATTCGACCTGCCACAGGCGCCCAAATACCAGGACGTATTTGGATACACGATCATTGAGCTGGCCCAAAAAAATGAAAAGATATTCGGCATCACGCCGGCCATGCCAAGCGGCTCCTCTTTAAAATACATGATGGAACAAATGCCCGACCGTGCTTTTGACGTAGGCATTTGCGAACAGCATGCCGTAACACTCAGCGCCGGCATGGCCACCCAGGGCATGAAAGTGTTCTGTAATATTTATTCTTCTTTTATGCAACGGGCCTATGATATGGTGGTGCATGACGTGGCGATACAGAAACTGCCGGTGATATTTTGTCTCGACAGGGCGGGCCTGGTGGGCGAGGATGGCCCCACGCATCATGGCTGCTATGACATCGCCTACATGCGCTGCATACCCAATATGATCGTAAGCGCCCCCATGAACGAAAGTGAATTGCGTGATCTCATGTATACGGCACAGTTAGACTCGACAAAGAACCCCTTTGTGATACGTTACCCGAGGGGTGAGGGCGTAATGCCGGAATGGAAAACAGCCATGAAGGAGATCACCATCGGTACGGGCAGGAAATTGAAGGACGGGGACGATATCGCGATCCTTAGTTTCGGGCATCCCGGCAATTTTGCCGCGGCCGCTATCAGGGATCTGAAGGTGGAAGGCATCAACCCGGCGCATTATGACATGCGTTTTGTAAAACCCCTGGATGAAAAGATGCTGCATGAAGTGTTTAGTAAATACAATAAGATCATCACCGTTGAGGACGGTACGGTCCTTGGCGGATTTGGCAGTGCGATACTGGAATTCATGAATGCGCATGGCTATAAGGCGGAAGTGAAGGTGATGGGTATTCCCGACAGGCTGGTGGAACACGGTTCCCCCAAACAGTTATACGACGAGATCGGCATCGATGCGAACGGCATTGCCCGGTGTATACGGGAAATGGTCAATGTAAAAGTAGAGGTCCTGAAATAATTGCGATCAAAACTATGAATGTGCTGATCCCGGTCAACCCGACCGGGTTTTTATTTTATTTAACAGTGCCGCTAAAAATTTTATGGAAATCCTTCCGTTAGGCATCAGGCTTTAACAGGATTCCATGAAATTATCAATGAAAATTTTCGCGCTTGCGGCATTGATGGTCATCGCCTCATCAGCGCTTGCCTATGTTTTGGGGTACAGGCCAAAATTAAAACACCATCCCGCACATGATCCCTTCTCTTTTAAAATAAACGATGAAAAAGCGGCGCTGATTTTAAGGTTAAAGAAAATGGGCATACTGGCGACGGATTTTACAAGAACAAATGGTTTTAACACTGCCCGGTGTTTCCTGTTAGACATGAAGCTGGCTTCGGGCAGGGAAAGATTCTTTGTGTATAACCTGCAAAAAGATTCCGTGGAGCTGGCCGGACTGGTGGCCCATGGCAGCGGTTCAGATAAGGGCAGTGAAGAACTGTTCTTTTCGAATATGCCTGGCAGTAATGCTACTTCATTGGGAAGATACAGGATCGGGAAGCCGTACAATGGAAAATTCGGACTGGCGTACAAACTATACGGTTTGGATGATACCAACAGCAAGGCCTTTGAACGATTCGTGGTATTGCACGCACACCCCTGCGTGCCCAATGGCGAAGTGGATCCGCTGCCCATCTGCGAAAGCTGGGGTTGCCCAACCGTTGCACCCTCATTTTTAAGGGCGCTTACAACCTATGTCAACAACTCACAGAAACCTGTCCTGCTGTGGATCTATTATTAAGGTCATTGCATGGGTATTTCGATGGCCAGTAATTCCGCGTCTTCATCTGCAGAAACGGTGAAACTATCCGTATCATAAATTCCCAGGGCGTCTCTTTTGTTGAGTTGCTGCTGATCGATCTTTACCGAGCCGTTAATGACGACTAAAAATACCCCATTACCTTTGAATGCGTTTGCGTAGCTGAGCGTTTTCCCGGCCGCAAGATCGGCCATGGAGAAACGGGCGTCCTGGTTTATCCAAAGTGCATTGTCCGCATCAATGGGCGAAACGATGGCCTGCCATTTGTTCATTCTTTCATTAACGTCAAAGGTTCTCTGATCATACCTCGGCGTGATATTCCTTTCCTTCGGGAATACCCAGACCTGGAATAAGGTAACGGGTTCGGTCCGGGAAGCATTGGCCTCAGAATGCTGAACACCGGTCCCGGCACTCATGATCTGTATGTCACCTGCCTTGATGATTCCCTGGCCGCCCGTACTGTCCTTGTGTTGCAGGGCCCCGGTGAAGGGGATGGTAACGATCTCCATATTGTCGTGGGGATGTGTGGCAAAAGCGCCACCGCCCCCGATAAAATCATCGTTCAATACCCGCAATGATCCAAAATGTACTTTTTCGGGGTCATGGAATTGGGCGAAGCTGAAATAATAATTGGGTTTTAACCATCCGTAATCGGCGCTGCCCCTGTCGGCCGCATTGAATAATCTTGTCTTCATGATTGATCGATTTAAAATTCAATGTTTAAACGTCAAAAATAATACCAATTAACCGTTTAGACAAATTGCCTATGGATATGGTTTATAAATGATGTCATCTTGTCCTGCAGCCGTATCAAAACCGAAAGCGATAAATGCAAACTCCTTGTCCTGTCGTGCTGAGGAACGAAGCATCTCCGTAAAATTTAAAATCTGTTATTTAAGGATGAGATGCTTCGTACCTCAGCATGACAGGTTTCATAGTGTGTATCCTGTAAACTGATCATTAAGGATGAGATGCTTCGTTCCTCAGCATGACAGATTTCATAGTGTGTATCCCGCAAACAAGCAGGGAGATTTCGTTTAATGATGGCCATCGTGGATAAGCAGAGCGAACCGTAAGATCTAATTCAGGGGGATCAGCTCCTCGCCGGGCAATAAGCCCTGTATATCCTCCTCCCGGTTCTCATTCCACTCAATGATAAAATTATTCCTGCCCTCACCGGTCAGCAGGCCCATATACCGCAGTTGCACCAGTTCCAGCAGTGAAAGGAAAAGAAAGATGGCGTGGATACGGTTTTCACACACGTCGAATATTTTTTCAAAAGACACCATTTTTTCCTTGCGACAAACATCCAGCATATAGGTGCGGCTGCCCTCCATGGTGTAATTATATTGAACAACGGTATGTACCGGCCTGTTCTTCCTTTCATTTAGTTTCAGGATCACTTTTTCAAAGGCCCTCATCAGTTTAAAAAGAGTTACCGTTTGAATTTCTGTTCCCTCACCCGCATCCTCGCCGATCTGGGATATCTCTTTTTGCAGGTTGCCCCGTTTTACGATCAGCATCCGCAGGGCTTCCATTTCAGCCATTTTAGAAGCCGCTTCCTTGAACCTTTTGTATTCAAGTATTTTATTGATCAGCTCCTGTCGGGGATCGATCTCATTGCCCAGGGCATCCAGTTCCTTCCTGGGTAGCAGCATTTTCGCTTTGATGCGCATCAGCGTGCTGATGAAAAGAATGAACTCACTGCTCAGTTCTATATTGAGCTTTTCGGAACCATGTATGAAATCCAGGAAATCATTGGTGATCCTGGTAATGGGAATATTATAAATATCCAGTTCATCCCGTTCAATAAAAAACAGCAGCAGGTCAAAGGGCCCTTCAAATTGATCCAGTTTGATCTGGTAGGTGGCAGTATTCACTTAATAATTGATTATTTGATAAAATAATGACCGGTTGGGCCGGAATGCAAATGTATTGATTAGCCAAGACAGTTTTACACGGCGATGGCCCTAAATTAAATAAAAAGCATTGTTTCCCATTTGGCAAACAATGCTTTTAACAGAAAGCTGATAAATTTTATTTCTTTAAGCTGTCCCTTATTTCCATCAGCAGGGCATCCGTTGAGGAAGGCCCGGCGGGAGCTTCCGCCTGTTTCTTCTTCATGCTGTTGATCGCTTTGATGACGAGGAACATCACAAAGGCCACGATGATGAAATTGATGACGGCAGTCAAAAAATCACCCCATTTTACGGCAACGGCTTCCGATATGATCTTACCCGTACCATCAACAACGGCTTCTTTAAGCACATACATTTTCTTGCTCAGGTCTTCCCCGCCGATCATCCCGATCAGCGGTGATACGACCCCCTCAGTGAAAGCTGTGATCACTTTTCCAAAAGCGGCACCCATTACAAATGCAACCGCAATGTCGACAAGACTGCCCTTCATCGCGAACTCCTTGAATTCTTTGATAAATCCCATGATCTTGAATTTTTTGTGAATAATAGTTTTGGTTCTGAAAATAACCGGTATGTTGATTTAAAAATAATGTTTATTTCAACCAACCGCAAAAATATCCGGACTTATTTTATAGATCCTGCCTGAACTTTTATACTAACGGCGAGATTGTTTGCTTTAAATAGGTCACCTTTGCG
>JAYWAZ010000091.1:0-2284 GCA_043781975.1 Bacteroidota bacterium | reverse complement strand
ACCCGAGTACGGCGTATTCACTTAATAAAGAATTATAGATCCTGAAAGGCGCCTGCATCTGCGAAAAATGATCCAGCCGGTTGTATTCATTATTATTGATCTCGTCATACAAAACAGCATGGCGGTGGCTGAAAGTGCCCCGCTTCACATCCTGCCCGCTCATACGAACATCCTTTCCATCCAGCAGCAAACTGCCATAGGCCATTAATTCACCCGTGGCCCAGTCCACCTTTTTTTCATCACTGAATAATTTCAGTTTGTCCTGGATCAGCTTTTCAACCTTTCGCAGGGGTTTGAAATCAGCGGGCCATTTCATCAGTCCCTCAAACAACATCGTGAACTGTTCAGCGGAAATGGCCGTAACCGGCGAGCGCTCAAAGTCGGCTGCCGTAGCGCTGCGTAAACTTTTCCATACCAGTTCCGGGGACTGGTAACTATAAGGCAGGGGATTTTGTTTCACTTCATCAAGTCGTTCCTGCAACTCGGCCAGGAATTTCTTTTCCATCTCCCTGGCGAGTTCCCTTGCATCGGGTTCCCCGTTCTCCATCAAAAACTGCGTATACACTTCCCGCGGGTTCAGGTGCTTGTCGATCAGGGCATACAGCTGCGGCTGGGTAAACTTCGGCTCATCGCCCTCGTTATGTCCGTGTTTGCGGTAGCAGACCATGTCGATGAAAATATCACTGTTGAATTCCTGACGGTAGATGGTGGCTATTTCACTCACTTTCACCACGGCCTCAGCATCATCGCCGTTCACGTGCAGTACAGGCGCCTGCACCATGGCCGCAACGGAGGTACAGTAATCGGCGGTACGGGCGTCATCAAAATCGGTGGTAAAGCCGATCTGGTTGTTGATCACAAAATGAATGGTGCCGCCCGTATAATAGCCCTGCAGCCCGCTCATCTGCAGCACTTCATCCACTACGCCCTGGCCCGCAACCGAAGCATCGCCATGGATGAGTACCGGCAGTATCCTATCATAGTCGCTGTTATACAGCACATCGGCCTTGCTTCTTGAAAAGCCCTCCACCACGGGGTCCACGGCTTCCAGGTGGGAAGGATTGGGACAAAGTTTTAAATGTATTTTTTTACCGTCGGCCGTTTCTACGTCACTGCCAAAACCAAGGTGATACTTTACGTCACCGCTGCCCATGGTGGTATCGGGCGTACTGGTCCCTTCAAATTCACTGAATATCTGTTCATAGGTCTTTCCCATGATATTGGCCAGCACGTTCAGCCTGCCACGGTGTGCCATGCCGATCACCACTTCTTCCACGCTGTTGTTCGATGCGGTGTTGATGATGGCATCCAAAGCGGCGATGGTGGTTTCACCTCCTTCCAGTGAAAATCTTTTTTGCCCCACATATTTCGTCTGCAGGAATTTTTCGAACATCACGCCCTCATTCAATTTTTGCAGGATCCGTTTTTTCTGGTCAAGCCTTACGGGTTGCAATAAGGTTTGTTCCACCGCATGGGTAAGCCAGTCAATCTTTTTCTGGTCATTGAGCGAACTGATCTCCACCCCGATATGCGTGGTATAGCATTTTTGTAAATGGTCAACGATCTGCTGAAGTGTGGCCTTCCCAATTCCTGCAAATTTTCCCGCTTCAAATTTAGCCGCCAGGTCGGCATCGTTCAAACCAAAATTATTCAGCGCCAAATTCGCATGCCGGTCCTTGCGCTCACGGATGGGATTTGTATGGGCAACCAGGTGTCCCTTTTTCCTGTAGGCAAGGATCAACTGGTACACTGCAAATTCTTTTTGAAGATCACCGGATGGGATCGGACTGTCCGTCTTACCATGGAGCGAAGCCGGTAAGGAAAGGTTGTTCACTGCAAAATCAAAACCCTCGAAGAATTTACGCATTTCCACATCCACGCTGGCGGGGTCTTTTTTAAAGTCATTGTATACACCTTCAATATAAGCGGGATCAGAATTAGTGATGTATTGAAAATCCTTCATGATGAATAGAAATTATTGTTCCCAAACTTTTAGATCATTACCCAACATCGTTGTGTCACTCACTTGTACTTGCTCAGCTTCATGCATCAAAGACTCAACGTAGATCCGGCCGGGCGGGGACGCCAAACAGGGCTGATGTTTTCTGTAAAATCGAATGCAAATATCGGTTAATTCTGCTTTAGAAATCGGGCAGTTCCTATTTAAATTCCGTTGAGGCTCGGGTCAGACGGTACCGGTGTTCTTTAATGTTCTTGCCAGCAATATCGCCAGGATGCCGCTCAGCAAAACATATCCCGAAAAATAATAAAATCCCTCCTGCAA
>JAYWAZ010000090.1:0-6384 GCA_043781975.1 Bacteroidota bacterium | reverse complement strand
AATCTCCTCCATTTGCCTCCCCTTTGGGGAGGTTAGGAAGGGCCGGGAAGGGGATGAGGTAAAATCCCCCAAATTAATTCCTGTCAGCACGACCTCTTTCGCCCCTTGTTTTGCGATTTCATTTACATTGGCCAATACATTATTAATACTGTCACTCCTGCTTTTCCCCCGCGCCAGCGGAATGGTGCAGAAAGAACAATTGTAATCACAGCCGTCCTGTACTTTCAGGAATACCCGGGTGCGTTCATTGATGGAATGTGATGAAGTGAAAATATTCACGTCTTCAATATCACAACTGCAGATACGGGCGCTGTCGCCCTTGGTGATCTCTTTTAAATGACGGCTGATATTGAATTTTTCAGCGGCGCCCAGTACCAGGTCAACACCCGGGATGGCTGCGATCTCTGCAGGTTTCAACTGGGCATAACAACCGGTGATCACCACCATGGCCTCGGGCGCTTTTCGCTGTATGCGACGCACGAGCATCCGGCATTCCTTGTCGGCATTATCGGTGACCGAGCAGGTATTGATCACGTACACGTCGGCCACTTCGTCAAAATTCCTTTTTTCAAAGCCCTCATCCTCCAGCAACCTCCCAATGGTGGAGGTCTCGGAGAAATTAAGCTTACAGCCCAGTGTATGTAATGCAACGGTTTTGCTCACGGGGCAAAATTAATGAAAATGGAGGATAGAACGCAGATAACGCCGATCAGGCGGTTGTGCGAAATTGTTCCGAACTCCATTCCACATGCAGATTTACTTATTCTTGTTAGAGTAATTTTTTCGTTTTAACCACTTCAAACTCTGGTAAATTGCAATGATCGTCGGGGTTTAAACCATATTGACGCCGTATTGTGGCCGTATTGTGGAGCCAAAACCAGCTAGTCAATACGACCACAATACGGCCACAATACGAACAAGACTCGAACAAAACTCGAAAAAGCACTGTTTTTAATAAAAATCGGACAGATTAAGGGTGTGACAGGAAGGCAGGATTATAATTAAGTATTTCTCACATATACAACTGCGCCCAACATGATATTTGCAAAGGCGGGGCATGACAAACTTTATTCAGCAGCTCGCTACCAATCTTTAGTTATGGGCAGACCGTTCACTAATTAGCTTTACGTTTTCATCAAAATTTTGTTCCTTTATGTGCATCGTTATGGGGGCGGACAGCAACAAATATCCCGCCTTCGCAAATACCATGATTAAAGCTAATTGACCTGTGCAGATCCGCTTCATCCATGTCATCTGTGTTCTTTCATTCTCGTAACTTGCAGCATGCTTAAAAAATATTTCCCCCTCATCATTCTAATTGCTGCAGCAGGGCTGTTTGTTTATATCAAAATGCACCAGCGGGGTCCTGTTGTAAGTAAGCCGACTTTAACGGTCGTTGTTGACCCGAAATCGAATCCTGAAATTCCTCCTCCGCCCAGCGATCATCCCAACCGCGAAGAGGGTCTTGACCGCAGAACCAGTCATATCTTTTATTCCAAACACGCCCGCTGTCGCATGGAATGCAGGCATATCGATGAATCTGAGGTCAAGGAGATCCTGGCGAATGGCAGGATCAATTACGACAAAATAGAGAATGATGCCAGGGGTAAAACCTATCCCCTGGAAGGCGTTACCCATGATCAGCAGCATGTCCGCATCGTATTCGCACCCAAGGATGACGGGTTGCTGGTGGTGACCTGTATCGACCTGGACAGGGATTGGGCCTGTGATTGTAAATAGGCGTGTTTAGTTGTCGGGGTGTTAATTGTTTAGAATGCACCCTCAACAAATCAACAACTCAACACCAAACATAAAACCCGTAATTTTGTAACTCAACGTTTGCGTTTTTACCAATGACAATAAAATCCATTCTGGCGAAACCCTTTGCCGGCTATATTTATAAGCAGATCAAAAAAGGAATGGAATCGGCTGTGGCAGACCAGCAGTCTATTTTCAATCACCTGGTCAAAGTGGGCGCCAGGACGGATTTCGGGAAAGACCATGGCTTCGCGACGATCAAAACACATGCTGATTTTGTAAAGCAGGTACCCCTGCGGGATTATGAAGATCTAAAACCCTATATCGAAAAAATAAAACAGGGCAGGCACAATGTGTTGTGGAAAGGGCTACCCATTTATTTCGCCAAGACCAGCGGTACCACCAGCGGTGTAAAATACATCCCCATCACTAAGGATTCCATTCCCAATCATATCAACACGGCAAGGAATGCCCTGCTTTGTTATATGGCCGAAAGCGGCAATACCAAATTCGCAGACGGTAAACTGATCTTCCTGAGCGGGTCGCCCGAACTGGAACGGGTGGGTGGCATTCCCACGGGGCGTTTAAGCGGTATCGTTAATCATCACGTGCCCAAGTACCTGCGGTCAAACCAGCTGCCATCCTATACCACCAACTGCATTGAAGAATGGGAGGAAAAACTGGACAGGATCGTGGAAGAAACCATTCAACAGAATATGACCCTGATCAGCGGTATCCCGCCATGGATGCAGATGTACTTTGACCGGCTGACGGCGAAAAGCGGAAAAAAAATAGGTGAACTCTTCCCCAATTTCAACGTGATGGTACAGGGTGGTGTTAACTTTGAACCTTACCGGGCAAAATTGTATGAAAGCATCGGCAGGCCAATTGATTGCATAGAACTCTATCCGGCGAGTGAAGGTTTTTTCGCTTTCCAGGATTCCCAGCAGGCAGCCGGTTTATTGCTGAATACCAACAGCGGAATATTCTTTGAATTTGTTCCGGCAGGCGAAATATTTAAAGACAATCCCACCCGCCTCACCCTGCAGGATATAAAACCGGGAGAGAACTACGCCCTTATCATTAACTCCAATGCCGGCCTGTGGGGATATAATTTAGGGGATACCATAAAATTCGTTTCCATCGATCCTTACCGCATCGTAGTCACCGGCCGTACCAAACATTTCATTTCAGCTTTTGGCGAGCACGTCATCGGTGAAGAAGTGGAAGGGGCCCTGTTGCTGGCGGCCAAAGAAGCGAATATCCGGTTCACGGAATTTACCGTGGCCCCCATGATCACCCAGGGTGATGGTAAAAGCTATCACGAATGGTTCATTGAATTTGAGCATGCGCCTTCTGATATGAACGCCTTTGCGAAAAAACTGGATGATAACCTCCGCAAAAAAAATGGGTATTATGAAGACCTCGTCGGCGGCCACATTTTACAGCCCCTGAAAATATCGCCCGTACGGAAGAATGGCTTCATTGATTATATGAAAAGCATCGGCAAGTTGGGTGGGCAAAACAAAGTACCCCGTCTAAGCAATGACCGTTCCATCGCCGGCGAATTACAGCATTTTGTTATTTCCTAAGTTTTTTGAAGCTATATTTTCAAAAACACATACTTTTGTGCGCTCATACCAAGAGGTAAACTTGAAAAAAAGTATTGCACATATCGCCAATGGTCATAATAGCATCAGTATGCTGACCATCTCCATGCCCGGACTGTTTGAATGTCTCCCGCGACCCCGACGTGGTTGCTGATAGGACGAGTAGTTGAAACCTGCCCCTGTCAGTGAAAAAATCTCCGAAAAAATTACCACTTTATTTTTTTCACATTTCAATTGTACAAATTGGAAAACAACAATATTATCATTCGGGTGGCAACATCCAACGATCGGCATTACGCCGCCGACATCACGGATGAAATGGCAGCTTCTGCGAAGGTAAGGGGTACAGGTATCGCCAAACGTTCTCCTGAGTATATTGAGCAGAAAATGACAGAAGGAAAGTCCGTGATCGCCCATACTCCTGGCGGCGACTGGGTTGGCTTTTGCTATATTGAAGCCTGGGGGCACGACCAGTTTGTTGCCAACAGCGGCCTCATCGTTGTTCCCGCCTTCAGGAAAACCGGCGTGGCCAAGGCGATCAAAAAAAGAATTTTTGACCTGAGCCGGGAAAGATATCCCGCAGCAAAAATATTTGGGTTGACCACCGGGCTGGCGGTGATGAAGATCAATTCCGACCTGGGCTATGAGCCGGTCACGTATTCTGAACTGACCAATGATGAAGAGTTCTGGGCCGGTTGTAAAAGCTGCGTCAATTATGATATCCTGATGAGCAAGGACAGGATGAACTGCATGTGTACGGCGATGCTTTACGATCCGGCCGATCATTACGAGCCCGAAGAGACCTCGGCCAGTTTTAAACAACGTTCCAAATTATACGAGCGATTCATGCATTGGAAACAGCACAGCCTGTTAAAAAAATTTTTAAAGAAAAAAGAAGGGGGATCTTCCTCCAGGTCATTGTTCAGGATATTTTTTAATTTATAGAATCATGGAAAAGAAAAAAGTGGTGCTGGGTTTTAGCGGTGGGCTCGATACCTCCTACTGTGTAAAATACCTTTCAGAAGATAAGGGCTATGAAGTACATTCCGTAGTGGTGAACACCGGCGGCTTTGATGACGCTGAATTGACGGCCCTGGAAAAACACGCCTACAGCCTGGGAGTGAAATCGCATACGGCCGTGAATGCGGTCAGGACCTTTTATGACAAGATCATCAGGTACCTGATCTACGGCAATGTTTTAAAAAACAATACCTATCCCTTAAGTGTAAGCGCCGAAAGACTGAGCCAGGCTGTTTTTATCGCGGAGCATGCGCAGCACCTTAATGCCGATGCCGTGGCGCATGGGAGCACCGGTGCGGGCAACGACCAGGTACGATTCGATATGATCTTCAATATCATGATCCCGGGCGTGGAGATCATCACCCCCATACGTGACCAGAAAATCAGCCGCGACGAAGAGATCGCATATTTGAAAAGAAAAAAAGTGGAAATGAATTTTGAGAAAGCGCAGTATTCCATAAACAAGGGCTTGTGGGGAACCAGTGTGGGTGGAAAAGAAACCCTGAACAGTAACGGCATGTTGCCCGAAAGCGCCTGGCCTACACCCGTAACGGCAAGCGGGACCCGGAAACTGGAACTGGGGTTTGAAAAAGGAGAACTGGTTTCCATCGATGATAAAAAATTTGATCATCCTTCACTGGCAATCCAATATCTTCAGGACATTGCGGGGCCCTATGGCATCGGAAGGGATATTCATGTGGGCGATACCATCATCGGCATCAAAGGCCGTGTGGGATTTGAAGCGGCAGCGCCGATGGTCATCATCAAGGCGCATCATGCACTGGAAAAACACGTGCTCACCAAATGGCAATTGAACTGGAAGGACCAACTGGCCCTATTTTACGGCAACTGGCTGCACGAGGGCCAGGTACTGGATCCCGTGATGAGGGATATGGAAGCTTTTTTTGAAAATTCACAACAGCAGGTCACCGGAAAGGTATTTGTTGAACTGATGCCCTATCGTTTCCATGTTACCGGTATTGAATCGCCCTACGACCTGATGAGCAGCAGGTTTGGCAAATACGGTGAAATGAATAAAGGATGGACCGGTGAAGACGTGCGTGGATTCACTAAGATATTCGGTAATCAAACCATGATCTATCATTCCGTAAAAAATGAAGCAGATGGCAAACAAAATTAATATCGGCATTATCGGCGGGGCCGGCTATACCGGGGGTGAATTGTTGCGCATCCTGGTCAATCACCCGGCTGCTGAGATCGTTTTTGTGAATAGTAAAACCCATGCAGGCAAGGCTGTTCATTTTGTGCACCCCGACCTGACCGGTGAAACGGATATACAATTTACCGGTGAACTCCACCCCTTAATGGATGGGGGCGTTGATCTTCTTTTTTTGTGCGTCGGGCATGGGGAAGCTGAAAAATTTTTATCCTCCACTTCCATTGATGAAAAAATAAAGATCATCGACCTCTCGCAGGATTTTCGTTTGAAGGAACAATCAGTGTCGGGTAAACGCTCATTCATTTATGGGCTACCTGAACTGAACAGGGAAAAGATCAGGACAGCAAATAATATCGCCAACCCCGGCTGTTTTGCCACGTCCATTCAACTGGGACTATTGCCCCTGGCCGGTGCGGGCTTGCTTGGTGAAGTGTACACCACAGGCATAACCGGGTCGACAGGCGCGGGACAATCTTTGACCGCCACCTCCCAGTTCAGCTGGAGGGCGAATAATATACAGGCCTATAAAACTTTAACGCACCAGCATTTGAATGAGATATATCAAAGTCTTCATCAACTGCAAAACAACTTTCCGGCCTCCCCTTCCGGAACATCCCGATCATTTCTGGAAGGAGATGGGGGCAGGACCGGTGATATCAACTTCGTTCCCTGGCGCGGCGATTTTACCCGGGGGATATTCATCAGCTCACAATTAAAATGTGATTTAGGTCTTGATAAGTTGAATGAATTATATAAAGCCTATTACAATAACCATCCCTTTGTAACGATAACCAAAGAACGGGTTTTTTTAAAGCA
>JAYWAZ010000089.1:0-2297 GCA_043781975.1 Bacteroidota bacterium | reverse complement strand
CAGGAAGTTTGCAAAACCGATTTTATAAAATCTTCATCGATAGCACCGTGTAGTTAGCGTGGCGCCCGTCACTGCCGGTCTTCGTCCTCCTTTAATTTTTTTATAAATTCAATGGTGTCTGGTATAACATCGCACATAATAGTGATGATAGCGCCAGTCCTTACCTGTTTATAGGCATACATAATCGCTTCCTTCTCATCGTGGATGATCCTAAGCGGTATGGCTTTTGGCTGTGTTTCCTTGATGCCTTCTACCAATAAATTGATGATCTCATCGGCCGTCCTTCCGCGGAGGTTCCGGTCCTGGCGGATGACGATCTCATCAAAGTTCTTAGCGGAGATCCTCCCTATTTCCCGTATATCATCATCCCGCCGGTCGCCGGTACCGCTGATAATGCCCACCTTATAAGTGCTGTCGAGCTGGTTTACAAAATCGCACAATAAATTCAGTCCTGCCGGGTTGTGCGCAAAATCAACCAGGAATTTGAAGTTTTTAAACTGGAACAAATTAAGCCTTCCGGGAGTTTGGGACGAAGAAGGAACAAATGTGTGCAGGGCATTACGGATATCCTCTACGCGGATGTTCTTAAAAAGGTAACACGCCAGGATGGAGGGCAGCGTGTTCATGATATTATGCGAGGCCTTGCCTCCGAACGTGATCGGGATCTCGGTTACCTTTTCTATCCTGATCTTCCATGTTCCCTTCATGATGGACACATAACCGTTTTCATACACCGCCGCAATACCGCCTTTTTTGCAATGTTGCACGATACGCTTATTGGTTTCATCCATGCTGAACAGCGCCACATGGCAATCCAGGTTCTTCCGCATTTCATACACCAGGTCATCTTCGGCATTTAAGATGGCAAATCCATGTTTAAAAACGGTTTCCGGTAATACTGATTTTACCCTGGCCATCTGCTCAAGGGTATGGATCCCGCCCAAGCCAATATGGTCTGCAGTAACATTGGTTACGATGGCGATATCGCAATGGGAAAATGCAAGGCCATTTTTTAAGATCCCGCCCCGGGCAGATTCCAGTACGGCCATGTCAACGGTGGGATCCTTTAAAACGAATTCAGCGCTCTTAGGTCCTGTGCAGTCTCCCTTCATCATCATCTGGTTCTGGATGTAAACACCGTCGGATGTGGTAAATCCCACTTTGTAGCCGGAGGTCTTGCAAATGTGGGCTATCAACCGGCTGGTGGTGGTTTTGCCATTGGTACCCGTGATGGCAATGATCGGTATCCGGCCATCGGTGCCTTTGGGATACAACATATCTACAACGGGCTCCGCCACATTTCTCCCGATACCTTCAGAGGGTTCCACATGCATCCTGAATCCCGGAGCAGCATTCACTTCCAATACGGCCCCGCCATTTTCCATCAAAGATGTTTTAAGATCGCTCGCCATAATGTCGATACCGCATATATCCAGTCCAATGATCCTGGCGATGCGTTCGGCTAAAAAAATATTTACAGGGTGAACCTCGTCGGTAATATCCTTGGAAGTACCGCCCGTTGAGAGGTTGGCAGTTGTCTTCAACAGCACCAGTTCGCCCTTGGCAGGAATGGTGTCCAGCGTATAACCTTTATCTTCCAGCATATGTTGAGTAGACCGATCGATCTTGATCCTCGTCAATACTTTTTCATGGCCATAGCCCCTTCGGGGGTCATTGTTTGTTTCATCTACCAGCCATTGTATGGAATGTTTTCCGTCTCCGGTAACAGATGCGGGCGTGCGCAGGGCCGCGCAGATAAATTTATAATTCACTACAACAACTCTAAAGTCGAAACCCGTAATGTACTTTTCACATATCACATTACGCCCGTATTCCCGCGCAGCAGTCAATGCCTTTTCGGCCTGTTCAAGTGTTGTGATGTTGGTAGTAATACCTTTGCCATGATTGCCATTGATGGGTTTAAATACAAATGGAAATCCAACGGCATCCACTGCATCCTGAGCAGATTCATCGCTGTAAATGATCCTGCCTTTAGGTACAGGTATCTCCGCAGCACTCAACAGATTTTTTGTTTCTTCCTTGTCACCGGCTATGTCAACGGCGATGGATGAAGTAGTTCCTGCAATGGTGGCCCTGATCCTTTTTTGATGGATACCGTAACCCAGTTGCACCAGGCTGTGTTTATTGAGGCGGATGAAAGGAATGCCTCTTCTAACAGCCTCCTCCACAATACTCCCTGTGGATGGCCCAAGCCTTGTGTTTTCCCTTATCACCCTTAATTCCTGTATATCATCTTCCAGCGGGTATTCATCACCATTCAACAGCGCCTGCACCAG
>JAYWAZ010000088.1:0-2297 GCA_043781975.1 Bacteroidota bacterium | reverse complement strand
TGGTCAAGCCCTTTGATGAAGCTGACAAACACCGGATATCCGATTCGGTCAATACGGCATTTTATGAAGGAGAAGGGGAATTGGCGCTGGAAGCTGGAAACAGGATGCTCCCTTTTAGCAATAAATTTGAAATGGATGGTCTGCAGTTTGAAGAGCCGGTTCCCAACCTGTTCTCTTTCAATAATCCATACGGCGCCTGCCCCACCTGTGAAGGATTTTCCCAGATACTGGGTATCGACCCCGACCTGATCATTCCCGATAAACAGTTAAGCGTATATGAAGGTGCCGTGGCGCCATGGAAAGGGGAGAAGCTTGGGCTATGGAAAGAACATTTTGTTAAGGCAGCGAAAAAATTTGATTTCCCTGTTCATAAACCCGTTATCGATCTTACCCCTTTGCAACTGGCCCAGCTTTGGGAAGGGAATGAATATGCCAATGGCATCAACGATTTTTTTAAAGAGGTGGAACAGAACCTGTACAAGGTTCAATACCGTGTCCTGCTGAGCAGGTACCGGGGCAGAACGCTGTGCACTGATTGCAAGGGTTACCGCTTGCGCAAAGAGGCCTTGTATGTGAAAGTGGCCGGCAAGCATATCGGCGAATTATGTGAAATGCCGGTGAAAGACCTGCAGGATTGGTTTGATGATCTGCAACTCAGCGTATATGATCAACAGGTAGCCAAAAGGATACTCACGGAAATACACCTTCGCATTAAGACACTGCTGGATGTGGGACTGGGTTACCTTACACTGAACAGGCTCGCGAATTCATTGAGCGGAGGAGAAAGCCAGCGCATACAGCTTACCCGCAGCCTGGGCAGCAACCTTACCAATTCATTATATATCCTCGACGAGCCTTCCATTGGCTTGCATAGCCGCGATACCGAACGCCTCATCGCAGTGCTGAAGGCGTTAAGGGACCTTGGCAATACGGTGGTGGTGGTGGAGCATGATGAGATGATGATGCGGGAGGCCGATCATATCATTGACATGGGTCCGCTGGCAAGCCACCTGGGCGGCGAAGTAGTGGCCGAAGGCAATTATGATGCCATCGTTGCAAACGCGGATAGCCTTACCGGTAAGTACCTGTCGGGGAAACTGAAAATTGAAACCCCTGCGATCGTTAGGAAATGGAACCGCTCCGTGAAAGTGAAAGGAGCCAGGCAGCATAATTTAAAGAACATCACGGTGGAATTTCCTTTGAATACCCTCTGCGTGGTAAGCGGGGTGAGCGGAAGCGGAAAAACGACACTGGTAAAACAGATCCTGTACCCCGCCTTACAAAAGCTGAAAGGCGAATTTACCGGGAAGGCGGGATCACACAGGGCCATTACCGGTGATGTGGATCATATCAGTCAGGTTGAGATGGTGGATCAAAACCCCATCGGCAAATCTTCCAGGAGTAATCCTGTTACTTATATCAAGGCCTATGACGAGATCAGGGATCTTTTTAGCAAACAACCCCTGAGCAAGATGAGGGGTTTTCAACCCAAACATTTTTCATTCAATGTAGATGGCGGCCGATGCGACGCCTGCAAAGGAGAAGGTGAACAGGTAGTGGAAATGCAGTTCCTGGCCGATGTTCACCTCACTTGTGAAGTGTGTGGCGGGAAAAGGTTCAAGGAAGAAGTGCTGGAAGTACAATACAACAACAAAAATATCTATGAAGTACTCGATATGAGCGTGGATGAAGCGATCAGTTTTTTTTATAATGATCCAGATGTGGCCAGGAAGATTCAGCCGCTCAGCAATGTAGGATTGGGATATGTGAAGCTCGGGCAATCTTCGGATACGCTTTCGGGTGGTGAGGCGCAGCGCGTAAAGCTGGCTTCTTTTTTGGGAAAGGGGAGATCACAGGGCAGTATCCTGTTTATTTTTGATGAACCCACTACGGGGCTTCATTTTAATGACATAAAAAAATTGCTGGCCTCCTTTAATGCGTTGATCGAACAAGGCCATTCTGTGATCGTGATAGAACACAATACCGATGTGATCAGATCAGCAGATTGGGTCATTGACCTTGGCCCCGAAGCAGGGGCCGATGGTGGCAATCTGGTGTACGTCGGTGTTCCCGCCGGGTTAAAAAAATGTAAACAGAGTTTTACAGGAAAGTTCATGGGCGCTTAAGTTCCCAATGAGGTGTCTGACGGTTTTAAGCCGTCTTAACACCTACCTCAACCGGTCACTGTCTTTGATCATTTTCTCATCCCGGGAAATTCCCCGGGCCGCCAGGAAAAACGAAATGACGATCACGCTGTGCAATAAGGCCGTTAATGAATAAGTGCCCTGTGTAAACGT
>JAYWAZ010000087.1:0-2299 GCA_043781975.1 Bacteroidota bacterium | reverse complement strand
CATGTTACGAGTAGCAGCCGGTTTGCGAAAAAAGCAGAAGATGCAGGATGTGACGCTGTGGTGGCAGAGGGGTTTGAAGCGGGCGGGCATAATGGAAGAGAAGAAACAACCACCATGGTGCTGGTACCACTGGTGTGTGCAGCAGTAAAAATTCCTGTGATTGCCGCGGGTGGTATCGCTTCCGGCAGGCAGATGGCAGCGGCTATGATATTGGGCGCTGAAGGGGTTCAAGTGGGGAGCAGGTTTGCTGCCAGTGAAGAGTCGTCTCTGCATATAAATTTTAAAAATGTGATCGTGGAGGCGAAAGAAGGCGACACCGTTTTAACCTTGAAACAGCTTACCCCGGTGAGGATGATCAAAAACGAATTTTTCAGAAAGGTGCAACAGGCTGAACTGAATTGTGCCACCCGGGAGGAGCTGGAAAAATTATTGGGAAAAGGAAGAGCCAGAAAAGGAATGTTCGAAGGAGATATAACCGAAGGCGAACTGGAGATAGGACAGGTGAGCTGCAGTATTGAAAACATCGCCCCCGCAGTTGGGATTTTAAGGGAAATATGGCAGGAGTATAGCGATACTATGCCGCAGCCCGTAAAATAAAATGGTATATTTGTTCGTTTTAAATATATTGTGAATCAACCCCCTAACCCAATGTTTGCAAACAAAGCCCGTATTGCATATAAACAGTCATTTTTGGTCTTATGTTTTGTTTCTCTTTTCCAGTTTTTCTTCCAGGTTCAATGCAAAGCCCAGCAACCCACTGAAACCCAGGAACAACCCATTGACCCGAATATCCTGAAAAATGCATCTCCTTCAGCTTTACAGAATTATCTTAAGGACAAGAACCAAAACCAGTCCCAACCGGGGGAAGATATTCATAAAAAGAACCTGATCTTAAGAAACGAGGTTAAAGTGGCTAAGGACAGCACTTTAAAGGAAGAAAATAAGGAGAAGAAAAAGACCAACACCGCTGAAGATATTTACGGGAACAACCTTTTCCAGAATTCTGCCATTTTGGAGTTGTCTGAGCTTTCCACCCCCCCGCTTGACTATCCGATTGGAGTAGGCGATCATATTGTTGTTGCCTTGTGGGGAGGGGCTGACATAGAAACCGATTATATAGTTGCGAGGGATGGTTCCATCTTCCCGCAGGGTTTGGGGAAAATAACAGTTCAGGGACTCACCTTTGAAAATGCCAAACAGATCATTTCAGATCGTTTCCGGCGGGTGATACCACCTTCCACAAATATTTCAGTTACTATGGGGCAACCACGAAGTATTGTGGTGAATGTTTCGGGAGAGGTGAACAACCCAGGCCCGGTGGTGGTGTCAGCATTTACCAATGCACTGAATGTAGTAGCATTGGCGGGGGGATTGAATGAATATGGCAACCTGAGAAATATCCAGATCAAAAGGAATAACAGGATAATTGATTCCATTGATATCTACCGTTACCTCACCCGGGGTGATTTTGGCAGGCATCTTTACATGGAGAACGGAGATTTTGTGATCGTTCCCATCTATGAAAAAAAGGTACTGGCATCCGGCCAGTTTAAGCGCCCGATGTATTATGAATTAAAAGAAAATGAAGGTTTTCGCGACCTGTTGAAATATACCGGTGGCTTAACCCCTGATGCCTATGCTTCAGGTGGTGTTATCATCCGCAACATAAGTGAAAAGCAAACCATAAAGAATGTGAACTTTAACGCCATCGGTTTGAAGACAGGCGACAAGATCGTGGATGAACCTTTGTTCAACGGAGATGTGGTAGTAGTACCCACCATCAATTCCGGGCTTACCAATAAGGTGATCGTAAAAGGTGAGGTGGTGTACCCGAATGTATATGAGATAAGAAAAGGCGACCGGTTATTCGATATCCTTAACAGGGCAGGCGGTATTACCCCGAATGCATACGTGGAAAGGGCCTACGTTTATAAGGGCGCCGGGGATTCTACCAATTTAAAATCCGAAAAAATTGACATCAGTTTAAATGACCTGAATAAAAATAACAATAGCTCTAACAATATCCCGATAGAAGCCAATGATGTAATTGAGGTGTTTAACCGCAACCAGTTTGCCGACCGACAGTTTGTTACCATCGAAGGCGAAGTGCGCAAGCCCGGCAAGATCCAGAAATATGGAGGCATGACCCTCAAAGACCTGGTGTACCTGGCCAATGGATTAAAGTCGTCTGCCGAATTTGGAAGGATAGAGGTGTCAAGCATTGTTGATATCGACTCAGCGCAAAGGGGGCTGAAGCCTACAAAAACGGTTGTTAAAACTTACAATGTACTTCCCAACC
>JAYWAZ010000086.1:0-6425 GCA_043781975.1 Bacteroidota bacterium | reverse complement strand
AGATACCCCGGATCGGGGCGCTGGTACACGCTGTTGTGGATAAAATAATCAGCGGTGGGCGTTTGTTTTACCTGGGCGCGGGAACCAGTGGCCGTTTGGGTATCGTTGACGCCAGCGAATGCCCGCCTACTTTTGGGGTATCCTATGAACTGGTGATCGGCATCATCGCCGGGGGTAAAAAGGCAATAACGGAAGCCGTGGAATTTGCCGAAGACGATACCGAACAGGGCTGGATCGACCTGGAGGCTTATTCAATTGGTGAGCATGATTTTGTGATAGGGATCGCTGCCAGCGGAACCACGCCCTATGTGATCGGTGCCCTTGAAAAATGTAGACAGCACAATATTAGGACCGGGAGTATCTGTTGTAATCCGGATGCTCCGCTGAGCGCCGTTTCGGATTTCCCGGTAGAAGTGGTGGTGGGCTCTGAATTCATTACCGGAAGTACCCGGATGAAAAGCGGGACCGCTCAAAAACTGGTACTGAATATGATCTCAACAGCGGTGATGGTGCAGTTGGGCTGGGTGGAGGACAATAAGATGGTGAATATGCAGCTCACCAATGATAAACTGGTGGACCGGGGAGTGAAGATGCTGATGGAAAGGATCCCCCCGATAGACTATGATACGGCCAGGGACCTGCTCTTAAAAACAGGAAGTGTTAAAAAAGCCATCGAAAGCTACCATTCATAAAAAAATCTTTGATGATTTATGCAATAATTGTAACTTAGGCATCAGATTACTTAACTAAAAAATTCTACTTATGAACCTGAAATCTTTACTTTCCACCACACTTATCGTAACAAGTTTCACCGGGTTGGCACAGGATGCCAATAAGACCTATGCCATCACCGGCGATGGTCATGGGGATTTCATGTGGATGAATATCCGCCAGATCGATGTAACAACCGGCAAACTGGTCCAGGATATTTACCAACACAACAAGACCTCTTTTGTTTTGTTTGACGCTGATACCAAAAAACAGGTTGAAAGGCCCGCTACACCGGCCGATAATCCTACCGCATCAATGGTAGCGGCTGCAGCCTACGATAAGAGTCATGATAAATTATTTTTCACCCCCATGCGCATCGGTGAATTGCGCTGGCTTGACCTGAGCGCAAAAGGCGAAGTGCCCAAATTCTACAGCCTTAAAACTCCGCTGCTGAATGCCGGAGACCTGATGAGGGATGAATCCAACCATATTACCCGTATGGTGATCAATGCCGACGGGAATGGTTATGCCATCACCAATGATGCCAATCATCTGATCATGTTCACAACGGGAAAAAAAGTGACGATCACCGACCTGGGCAATATCATTGATGCCGAATCAAACAAGGGCATTTCCATACATAATAAATGCACCAGTTGGGGCGGCGACATGGTCGCAGACGCTTATAATAAATTATACGTGATCACGGCTAACCACTATGTTTTTACAGTAGATGTTGATAAAAGAGTGGCTACGCTGGTGGGGAATATCACAGGGTTACCCGCCAATTACAGCACCAACGGGGCAGCAGTTGACAAAGATGGCGCCATCCTGGTGAGTAGTGCCAATAGTTTTGAAGGATATTATAAATTCAAGCTCAGCGACCTGGTTGCAAGCAGGGTAGAAGGCTCAGACAGAATGTACAATGCATCCGACCTTGCCAATGGCAACCTGCTCCTCCAAAAGGAAGCCGATGCATCTAAGAATTTCGGTGCCGCGGAATTTAAAACGGTTACTCCTGCATTGAATACCGATGCACATGTATTCCCGAACCCGGTGACCAATAATGAATTTAAGATATTGTTTGACGGTCAGAAGGCGGGGCAATACAATGTCGCGCTGACCGATCTTTCGGGCAAAGCGGTCATGAATAAAGTGATCACCATCTCAGCAAAGGGGCAGGTGGAAACCATACAATTGAAGAGTACGGTCGCAAAAGGAATGTATATGGTCAAGGTTACTGATGCCGCCAACCAGTTCGTATTTACTGAACGCATCGTTGTTCAATAAAGATATTAAGGGTTAATAAGTCAGGGCCGCAACTAGTTGCGGCCTTTTTTTATCGCAGATAAAAAAATTAAAATGATTTCGCTGAAAGTGCCTGCAGATTGGAAGTATTTTTATTCGCAGGTCAGTTTAATTTTTTTGAATTAGCAGATTACTTGAAATTTGCATGATCAGCGTTAATCAAAGTAATCATTTAACCTGCCTGCCGGCAAGGCAGGTCCGCGATTCGATCATGCAGGATATAGAACCCTATTATAACTGGCGCCATTTATACACTTCAGAAGAGGACAACCTCTCCCCGTTTTACGGAAGAACCTACAGTGAATTTGAATTTTCCCAAACCGTTTATAACTATTATATCCACCCGCAGTGGGATGAATTTGGCTCGCGGACCCTGTACCTGAAAATACTCTTTGCCGATTACGAACAGAATTTCGTGATCATTGAATTATTGGGTGAATGGAATGACGCGATCGAAAACGATATCATGACGCTCCGGCATGACGTGACCGACCGTTTTTTCAGCAAAGGGATCACCAAATTCATCCTCATCGCAGAGAACGTGCTGAATTTTCACAGCAGCGATGACAGCTACTATGAAGAATGGAAGGAACAGTTGGAAGAAGAAGGGGGCTGGGTGGTGATCCTGGATATGCCCGAACAAAGCCAGTACGACTTTAAGCGCACCAGGCTCACAAATTACATACCCCTGATGGACTTTCCGCAATGGAGAACCCTTAAGCCCGAGTTTGTTTTTCAGCAGGTGGATAATTTCATGATGAAGCGCCTGGATTAAACAAAACCCTTAAAAATATTGTTTTGTTTAAAATCTTATTTTGAGCATTCCTGTTGTACTTTTGCACCAGTAATTCTCACGCACAACTCCCGCATATGACCTGGAAACAGTTTTTCACTTCTTCGATCGGTAAAAAATTTTCAATGGGCCTTACAGGGCTCTTTCTTATTACTTTCCTGGTGGTTCATTGCAGCATCAATGCAATGATCTTTTTTAATGACGGGGGAGAGACCTTTAATCATTGGGGGCATTTAATGGGTACCAATCTCATCATCAGGATCATGGAGATCGGGCTGTTTGCTTTCTTACTGCTCCATATCGTACAGGGGTTGCTGTTATGGGCACAGAACCGGAAGGCGCGCCCGGTCAAATACGCCGTGAACGCAGCGGGCTCCAACAGCAGGTGGTACAGTAGGAGCATGGGTCTGCTGGGCACATTGATCCTTATCTTCCTGGTATTGCATCTCTACCATTTCTGGACACCGTCACGCTTTGGCGGTATGCTGGGCGTGCATGCGCTTGGGGAAACAACGCTGGTATCATACAACAACCAGCCCGTGCATGATCTGTATACCGAGATGCTGGTGGTCTTTCGGGACAACCTATGGGTGGTGATCGTTTATGTACTGGGTGTATTCTCCCTTTGCTGGCATTTGTTGCACGGGTTTCAAAGTGCCTTCCAGACTTTTGGCATCAATCACAAGCGGTATACACCCATCATAAAAACTATCGGTGTGGCCTACTCGGTGATCATCTGCGGGGTTTTTGCATCCATGCCGGTGGCCATCTATTTGAAATGGATCGGATAACAAAAAAGATTTGGTACAATAAATTATATCGTTACACCAATTAACTAATTAACTAATCAATAATACAATGGCTTTAGATTCAAAAATTCCGCCTGGTGAAATGAATGAAAAATGGGCCGATTATAAAGGGCATGTCAAACTGGTGAACCCGGCCAACAAGCGTAAACTGGAAGTGATCGTTGTGGGTACGGGATTGGCGGGGGCTTCGGCCGCGGCCTCGCTGGGAGAGATGGGGTATAAGGTAAAAGCATTTTGTTTCCAGGATAGTCCGCGCCGGGCGCACAGTATCGCCGCGCAGGGTGGCATCAATGCGGCTAAGAATTACCAGAATGACGGCGATTCCGTTTTCCGTCTTTTCTATGATACCGTAAAGGGCGGAGATTACAGGGCCCGGGAAGCCAATGTTCACCGGCTTGCCGAAGTAAGCAATGCGATCATTGACCAATGCGTGGCACAGGGTGTTCCTTTTGCCAGGGAATATGGCGGACTGCTGAGCAACCGCAGTTTTGGGGGCACACAGGTACAACGTACGTTCTATGCGGCCGGGCAAACCGGTCAACAATTGTTACTGGGCGCTTACAGTGCCCTGGAACGACAGGTGGCACTGGGTAATGTAACCATGTATAACCGCCATGAGATGCTCGATGTGGTAATGATCGATGGCAAGGCCAGGGGCATCATTGCGAGGGACCTCGTGAGCGGGGAACTGGAACGTCATTTCGGTCATGCCATACTGTTATGTACCGGCGGATACGGGAATGTATTTTATTTAAGCACCAATGCCATGGGCAGCAATGTCACGGCCATCTGGAAGGCGCATAAGAAAGGCGCGTACTTTGGCAATCCCTGTTTTACACAAATTCATCCTACTTGTATCCCCGTGAGCGGGGAGTACCAGAGCAAATTGACCCTGATGAGTGAAAGCCTGCGCAATGACGGAAGGATCTGGGTGCCTAAGCAAAAAGATGATAACCGAAAGGCGGTTGACATACCAGAGGAGGAAAGAGATTATTACCTGGAACGCAGGTACCCGGCCTTTGGCAACCTGGTGCCGCGTGACGTGGCTTCGAGGGCGGCGAAGGAGAGGTGTGATGAAGGATACGGTGTGGGCACCACGAAGCTGGCGGTATATCTTGATTTTAAGGATGCCATCACCCGGTATGGAAAGATCGAGGCCGGCAAGGCGGGTAATGAAAATGCGGAGCATCATACCATTATTGAATTGGGTAAAGCGGTGATCGAAGAGAAATACGGCAACCTGTTCGAAATGTACGAAAAGATCACCGGTGAGAACCCTTATGAACTGCCCATGCGCATATATCCCGCCGTGCATTATACGATGGGAGGCCTGTGGGTGGATTATGAATTGCAGACCACCATCCCCGGTCTATACGCGCTGGGTGAAGCCAATTTCAGCGATCATGGCGCCAACCGGTTAGGGGCAAGCGCTTTGATGCAGGGCCTGGCCGACGGTTATTTTGTGGTTCCCTATACCCTGGGTAATTACCTGGCAGGCGATATTGCCACCAGGTCCATTCCAACTTCGCATCCCGCTTTTGAGGAAACGGAGAAAGCGGTCAGCGAACGCATCAATACTTTAATGGGAATCAAAGGATCTCAAACGGTGGAAAGTTTTCACAAGCGCCTGGGAAAGATCATGTGGGATAAATGCGGCATGGCCCGTAATGCGCAATTGTTGAAGGAAGCGATCGAAGAGATCAGGCAATTGAAAAAAGAATTCTGGTCGGATTTAAAGATACCCGGTGAGGTTGATTCCATGAATCCCGAACTGGATAAAGCCGGCAGGGTGGCGGATTTCATAGAATTGGGCGAACTGATGTGCATGGACGCTCTGAACAGGAATGAAAGCTGCGGGGGACATTTCAGAGAGGAATCACAAACTGAGGAAGGCGAGGCAAAAAGGGATGACGATAACTTTTCTTATGTATCTGCCTGGGAATTCAAAAGCGAGGGTGAGTGGCAGTTGAATAAGGAACCGCTGAATTTTGAGATCGTGAAGCCATCGCAACGGAGTTATAAGTAAGAAATATCGCATCAAATCCCTTCCCGAAAAGATCGGGATTTTTCAAAAATGGGCTTATGGGGGTACACAATGATGAGTGTAGTACTGATGTTTGGGAGGTTAAATGAAAACTGGTTTTGAATAAATTGTAAATATTAAATCTAAGTTCCCCTTTAGGGGACAGGGGCATGAAAGTATCAGGGTTCACATTTGTTAAGAATGCGGTGAAGTATGGCTATCCTGTAGTTGAATCAATTTCTTCGGTCTTGCCCATCGTAGATGAAATGATCGTTAGCCTGGGTGATTCTGAAGATGAGACCAATGCATTGATCGGTTCAATAAGATCGGATAAAATAAAATTGATCCATTCCGTTTGGGACAAAAATTTACGCGAAGGTGGAAAGGTACTGGCAGTAGAAACGAATAAGGCGATGGATGCCACGGCCACCGATAGCGACTGGCTCTTTTACATACAGGCTGATGAAGCGTTGCATGAACAGTATTACGCAACCATCATTGATGCCATGAAAAAATACAAGGATGACGATAGTGTGGAGGGGCTCTTGTTCCATTATCATCATTTTTATGGTAGTTACAGGTTCATCGGGGATGGCCGCAAATGGTATTCAAAGGAGGTAAGGGTCATTAGGAACGACAAGCATATCCGCTCTTATTTGGATGCGCAGGGGTTCAGGAAAGATGGACAGAAGTTACAGGTTAAACTGATCGACGCGTATATCTATCATTATGGTTGGGTGCGTAACCCGATAGCGATGCAGCTGAAATTCACCGATTTTGG
>JAYWAZ010000085.1:0-2306 GCA_043781975.1 Bacteroidota bacterium | reverse complement strand
AATAATATCCCCGGTTGCACGTATTGCTCGCCCGAAATTGCCAGTGTGGGGTATACCGAAAAAGCGGCCAAAGATGCAGGGCATGAAGTGAAAGTGGGTAAGTTCCCCTTCATGGCAAGCGGTAAGGCAAGCGCGGCGGGCGCTACCGAAGGTTTTGTGAAAGTGATCTATGATGCCAAATACGGAGAATTTTTAGGTTGCCATATGATCGGCATGAACGTCACGGAAATGATCGCCGAAGCGGTGGTTGCCAGGAAACTGGAAACCACTGCGCACGAGATGCTGAACGCCGTTCACCCGCATCCCACCATGAGTGAGGGGTTGAAAGAAGCCACCGCGGTGGCTTATGGCGAAGCGACGGATGTGTGATCAACTGAAATAATAAATTCGAAACATGAAAAAAATAATCGGTGCTGCGGCATTTTTTTTACTGGGTGCTATTGCCCATGCACAGACGGAAATAAAGATCGAAGACGCTGTCAAACATGAAGGAGATTCCGTGACGATCTGCACAAAAATATTCGGCGCGAGATATTTTGAAACTTCGAACCGATCACCTACCCTGCTGAATGCCGGCGCCAAATACCCGGATGCGCCATTGACGATCGTTATTTTTGGAGAGAACCGGGCAGCATTCAAAAACAAACCGGAAGAATTTTACCCCGATAAAAATATATGCGTAACCGGCAGGATCGTCATTTACAGGGGCAAGCCCGAGATCATCATCAGCGATGAAAAGCAGATCCTGGTCAGGGAGTAAAAAACTTAATTGCTATTGCGATGATAAAAATCACATCCACCAATGTCACCATCATGGTGAAAGACATGGACAGGTCCATCCGGTTTTATGAAAGCATTGGCTTAACACTAAAGCAACGCTGGGGTGACCATTACGCGATGGTTGAAACCGCGGGGATCACCATCGGCATCCATCCCGGCGGTGATGAACATTCGGGTTCAGGCTCCATCTCCATCGGTTTTATGATCGATGATATCAATACCGCAAAGGCAATACTCGAAAAAAATAATATCCCCTCGACACCCCAGGACGATGGGAAATCAGGCATCTATCTTTACTTCAAAGACCCTGATGGCACGGTGCTCTATTTTGTTCAGCCAAAATGGTATTAATATTCAGCCAGCCTTTCCTGCTTATTTAAGTGATATTACAAAGGATGTATACAGCATCATGGTAAAAAGGGATTTCTGATTCCTGTTGAATGCCGACATCTCACGAACAGCAGCATTGAAAGCCAGGTCCTTAGCCAGTTTTGCCCGGATGCCCACACCAAATTTTTGCATGTAATACAGGTTCTTGAATTCATTTCCCATTCCCAGGGGCAGGTCCCTGATCATGGATTCATTTATTTTACCGGTAGTGCCCAGTACGCCCAGGTCCAGTTCGCAAAAGGGGCGTATCCTGTGCTCGTTAATGTATACACGCAAACCGCCCATAAAGGTGAAGCCGTTCAGGTCTGTTTTAAAACTTCCGTCATGGGGATATACGGTGGCTCCGACCGCTACCGGGAAAGTGCTGACCATTCTTGCACTGAAAGCCCCTACTTCCGTTACCAATTGATACCTGGGAGTAACAAAATAACCGCCCGTCAATCCATAATTCAACTGGGTCTTGCCATTTACATTTATCCCGCCGGCAGGGATAGTAAATGCGCCTCCCAACTTAGCCACTACAGCGGCCTGCAGGGTTGGATTGGCGGTAATATAATTTTGAATATCCACACCGGTGATCCGGTTGGATTGTTCGAAGGAATTCGGGTACTTACCGACCTCAAAGAAGGCCCCGATATCTACCTTTCTTGAAATAACGGGATCCGGTGCCGGGTGAAGTTTCGCAACGGGTGCGGATAAATTGACCCTGGCCCAGTATTGTCCGGCATCAGCAGGATTTTGTTGGGCCTTCAGTGTTGCTGGTAAGGCGATCATTAAACCGGTTACCAGGATTTTGCTCATTTGTTTAATAGGTGCTTGCATAGTTTTAGGTTTTATATTCATTGCAATTAATACAGGTATTCGTTTTTACACCACATCATTCAGTAAGAAAGCTCCAGAAAAAGCTTTTGCTGAATAAGGGATCCAAAGATCGAATATCCCGCTGGTTTAGTAGCAACCAAAATACATATTTTTTTTGGGGAAATGCAATGGATTTAAATAAATCCGGGTAATATCTGCCTCCAAATCAGGAGCCAGGCAGATCTTACCGGCCAAATATTTCCTTACTTCAACTGTTTCAGTATTTCCTCAACAGCCCTGTCAACCTGCGGATCGCGGCCATTGATCTTATCTTC
>JAYWAZ010000084.1:0-2306 GCA_043781975.1 Bacteroidota bacterium | reverse complement strand
CGGCCGCCGCCTGAACATTAATTTTTTTTCACCGAAGGATTTTATCTGCTCATGCATCTATACTAAAAAGAAGTTATGAAAAAAATTGTGTTACCCTTACTCTCCGCCACCATTGCCTGCGCAGCATTTATTGCCTGCAAAAAAAGCAGCAGTACATCTACCACCACTACTACCAATGCTACGTTGCCCGCGATGTACGCCAAATTCAATTCAGGATTGCAGATATACACTGAAGGCAATTTTGTCGTGATAAAAACCACCAGCGTTCCAGATCACAAGAGCCCCTACTTTGCCACAACGGATGCCCGGTATGAAGTGTATAACGGCAGCAATGCAAGTTTTGCGCTTAATCCAAACCGGATCATCGACCAGAGCCTCACTTTTAAGATCCCTGTTACACCCACGGAGGCAACCGCAAAATCAGCAACACCGCTCGGGCCTATTGGAGTATCCCTGAACGGGGTTGCCATATTTAATCAATATGCAGGTCCGGGGACACCGCTTACGAACGAGATAAACAGCTTTGACCAGTACAATGGTCATCCACAGCAAACGGGGCAGTACCACTATCATGTGGAGCCAAAATACATCACCACCCAAAAAGGGAAAAATGCTTTATTGGGCGTTTTGCTGGATGGGTATCCTGTTTACGGACCAGTAGAGAACGGCGTAACCTTAACTTCCGCCAGCCTGGATGCTTATCATGGGCATACCAGCGCAACTGCCGACTTTCCGAATGGCATTTATCATTACCACATCACCGCCGATGCGCCTTATATAAATGGAAATGGTTTTTGGGGAACACCCGGCACGGTAACTCAATAATTAAAAAAAAAAGAGTATGAAAGGAATATTCATAGTAGGAATACTCGCGGCCGTTTCTATTTTTTGCCAAGCGCAGGACAAGCAGCCTCCTTCCCCGGAACAGCATTTAAAACATTCGCAGGAAATGCTGCAAAAAGAATTGCAAATGAATGTCGACCAGCAGAAAAAAGTAGGACAGGCCTTTAGAGAGTTTATGACGGCTGCAGAAAAATTGCATAAAGAAAATCCACCACCGCCGCCGCCGCCGATGGATCCAAAAGAAAAAGAAGCCATGGATAAACTGTCTGCAGAAAGGGATGCGAAAATAAAACTAGCATTAACAGAAGAGCAGTATAAAAAATATGTTGAAGTGGAAAAGAAAATGCGCCCGCCCCATCCAGGCGGTGAACACAGAGGGCCACCCCCTTCTTTCCAATGATAAACAGAACGCATTCACGATACCCTGATAAGATTTCACAATGCAAAAAAAACTCCTGTTCGTAGTTGCCATCGTATTAATGATAACTACGTTTCAATATTGTACAAAAAAAACAGATACGGCCGCTACTACAACGGTTACCACTTCTGCTGGTTTATCACTTACGTTGCCGCTAACACCTTATAATTACAGCAACGTAACTTATCCTGCACACATCGCCAATTTTCTCCCAACGGTTGATAATACACCCGGCACCAACCGGATCACAGATGATGGGGCAACCCTTGGAAGGGTATTGTTTTACGATAAACATCTTTCTCAAACTAATACAGTGAGCTGTGCTTCCTGCCATAACCCCGCACTTGATTTTAACGATACCGCTAGATTGAGCGTGGGCTTTTCCGGGGGACTCACGGCAAGGAATTCAATGCCGCTGCTGAATGTACGATTTTATGCATCCGGCAAAATGTTCTGGGACGAAAGGGCCAGTACCCTGGAAGAACAGGTACTTCAGCCTATTCAAAATACAACAGAGAATGGAATGACGCTTGCCAGTTTGGAGTCTAGCGTATCAGCCCAGGAGTATTACCCGACATTGTTTCAAGAAGCATTTGGCTCCTCGCAGGTAACATCCGACAGGATCTCAAAGGCCCTGGCCCAATTTGTACGCTCCCTCGTAACCTACCAGTCAAAATATGACCGGGTAAAGCAAGGCTTGGAAACTTTTACCCCCGCAGAACAACAGGGTGAGAATTTATTTTTAAACGCAGCGGCTCCGGTAACCTGCGCTTCCTGCCACAAGCCGCCCATGTTCTTAACGTCCAATCCCGGTGGTCCGTTTGCGCTGCTGGATCCAACCGATCATGGCATCAACAACCAAAACCGTTTCAAGGTGGGCAGCCTGCGAAACATCGCGAATGTAAAAAATCTTTTTCATAATGGTAGTGTGCCGGATGTTATCGCCATGCTCAACTCAAATATTCCTGCACACGGTGTGGCTCCACAGGACAGGGCGCCGATACTGGCTTTCCTGCAAACACTTACGGACAAAACGATCGCCACA
>JAYWAZ010000083.1:0-2307 GCA_043781975.1 Bacteroidota bacterium | reverse complement strand
CCAGATTACTTTACTAAAACAATGGATAAAAACAAAAAAGCGGCGATGGTGTTCGAATCATTCAGCCCTTCTCATAAAAGAGAATATGTACAGTGGGTAATGGAAGCAAAAACAGAGGATACCCGGAACCGCCGCATGGCAACTGCTATCGAATGGATGGCTGAGGGAAAAGGCCGGAACTGAAAATATAAGCGCAAATAAAAACGGTACCCTAAAAAAGGTACCGTTTCAATTCTTTTGAGCATTCTATTTTGCTTTTGCCAAAGCTGCCTGGCCAATCATATTATCCATTACTTTCACAGTTTCACCGATATAGATCTCACTACCCACTCTTTTTAGCCATTGCTTATTTCTTTCATCTTTGTCTTTATCTGTTTTCAGCACTGCCAGATCTTGATTTGCATTGGTAACCTTCATATCAACTTTCAACCTGGTAAGGCTATCCAGTTGTTTCGCGGTTGCCCTCACCTGCTTTAATTCATCCCTGTATTTTTGAAGGTTCAGTGAGTAGTTTTTATCCGCAGTTTTCTCCAGCAACTGGGTACCATTCCTTATTTGATTAAAGGTAGTATCGCTATTAAGCTGTTGGTTTGTTTTGTTTATCAAAGTACGCACGTCATACCCCGGATTCCACGGTGTGTAGGTTGCTTTGTTGATCACGTCCCAGGCCAACGCATCGGGGTTGTCTTTCTCACGGAATTTTACATACTCGAGCCTGTCTGGAACCACGATATCAGGCGTTACCCCTTTCAACTGGGTTGCCCCACCACTTATCCGGTAAAATTTTCTGAAGGTAAGTTTTACATTGCCCAGCCCATCAGCGGTGGGTTTTTTAAAGAAGATGTTCTCAGCTTCAGGATCCAGGGATACATCGCGTTGAACAGTTCCCTTGCCGTAAGTAGAGGAACTACCGATTACAATTCCCCTATTGTAATCCTGAATGGCGGCAGCAAAAATTTCAGAGGCGGATGCGCTCAATTCATCTACCATAACAGTTAATGGACCCGTATACAAAACCCCCTTGTCCCTGTCATTTAACACCATTGGTTTTTCGTCTCTTCCCCTTACCTGGCATATTGGACCGTCTTCAATAAAGAGGCCCGCCATATCAACCACGTCATATAAAGATCCACCGCCGTTGCCACGAAGGTCCATAACAATACCTTCTACATTTTCGATTTTTAATTTTTCGATCTCTTTTGCCACATCTACGGCGCATCTCCTGCCCTGGGGGTCATCGAAGTTTGCGTAAAATTCAGGAAGATAGATATACCCGATCTTATGTGTGCCATTGATGATAGCACTTTTCACAAATGTCTCTTCAAGATTTATTTTATCTCTTAACAGGCTTACCACTTTGGTAGAGCCATCTGGCTTTTTTAATGTCAGTTTCACTTCTGAATTCTTTTCAGATCCCCGGATCAACTTAACCGCGTCGGTTACAGCATACCCAGTTACATCCACAGGCTCACCCTTACCCTGGGCAATTTTTATTATCTCATCTTCCACAATGATATTTCCTGACTTCCAGGCAGGTCCGCCGGTTACGAGGCTCGCGATCTTTATTTTTCCATCATCTTCTTTCAGCTGGGCGCCAATGCCGTAAAAAGTGCCACTCAACAATTCATCAAAAGAACGTTTTTCAATGGGCGCAAAATAAGTGGTATGAGGATCCATGGCACCGGTAATCGCATTTACAAAATCACTGAACATGGCATCCGGCGTATTGTGCGTTAGCAGGGTGGCAAAATAACGGTCCATTTGTTTGCCCACCTGGCCCCGGGCTTCTCTTTCCAGCGTTGTATCTGGTTTTGCCTTGTAGCCTGCCTTGCCTGCATTTTTTTCCCTGTCTTCAACCATGTCTGCATAACGGGTCAATACCAGATACTTCAGGCGTTTTCTGCCGTAATCATACCGCTCGGTCTCTGATTTGGAAAATATGCGCTTAGTCCCGTCCATTACGATCGTTTCATCTGTAGCAAAGGCGAAGGGTTTTGAAAGGATCTCTTTATAGGTTTTGATCACCTCATTGAGGCGGGAAATGTATACAGAGTTGATTGCATAATAAGATTCGAGGTTTGACCCATGGATCTCATCATCGATTTTAGTTTCAAATTTTTTGAAACCGTCTATATCTTTCTGGATAAAGATGAATTTATCAGGATCCAGGTCTTCCAGGTATTTCTTAAATACTTCCTTCGAGAACTCATCATCTATCTTCTTGGGACTATAATGTCCCTGCTCCAGGACGATACCTACATTGCGGAGTATTTTTTCATTTTTGGATCTTGGATTGTCGTTGCCGTC
>JAYWAZ010000082.1:0-6443 GCA_043781975.1 Bacteroidota bacterium | reverse complement strand
CACAGCCGCAGCTCCCCTTCGCAACGGCCATGAAAAAAGAGATGTGCGAAAAGGTCAGGGAGGCCGCAAGGCACGCCTGGCAGGGCTATAAGCAATACGCCTGGGGTGCGGATGACCTGAAGCCACTGACAAAGACACCTAAAATATGGTATAAAACTTCCATGCTGATGACACCCGTGGACGCCTTCGATACTTTTACCTTGCTGGGGCTTACCGATGAAGCGAAAGAGGCCAAAGACCTGGTGCTGTCAAAACTGGATTTTGATATCAACAATGACGTGCAGGTCTTTGAGATCACCATCCGCCTGCTGGCGGGACTGCTCACCGCCTATGAACTCGATGGCGATAAAAAATTCCTGGCGCTTGCCGAAGACCTTGGTAGAAGGCTGCTTCCCGCTTTTAATTCACCTACAGGTATGCCATACCGGTATGTTCACCTGCAAACGGGGAAGACCCGGGATGACATCAATAATCCTGCGGAGATCGGTACCCTGATGATGGAATTCGGAAAACTGTCGAAGCTTACCGGCAACAGCCTTTTTTATGACGCCGCCAAAAAAGGCATGATGGAAGTGTACAAAAGAAGGAGCCGCATTGGCCTGGTAGGTGAGCAGATCGATATTAAAACGGGGAAATGGGTGAGCACGCAGAGCCATATCAGCGGCTATATCGATTCCTATTACGAGTACCTGTATAAAAGCTGGGTACTGTTTGGCGACGCGGATTTTAAAAAAGCGTTTGACCTGCACAACAAAGCCATAAAAAAATACCTGGTCAGCAGGGAAAAGAACGGCTTGTTCATGCGCCATGTGGACATGAACACGGGAAAGCAATCCGCCACCACTTACGGCGCGCTGGACGCTTTTTATGCCGGCCTTTGCGCCTATGCAGGGGATGTGAAGACCGCCAGGAAGATACAAAAGGCCAATTATTATATGTGGACCAGGTTCAACATAGAGCCGGAGGAATTCAATTTCAAGACCGATTCACTGCTTAGCCCCGTGTATATTTTGCGCCCCGAAAGCCTGGAAAGCGATTTTTATCTATACCGTCTCACCCATGATGACAGCTATTTATGGCAGGGTAAATATATGGTCGACGCCATCCTCACGCATTGTTATAATGATGCGGGCTACGCGTCCCTGAAAAATGTGCTGACCTTTGAGAAAATGAATTCCATGGAAAGCTTTTTCTTTGGAGAGACCCTGAAATATGCCTACCTCATTTTCGCGCCCGAATCCACGCTTGACCTGAAGAAAACAGTGCTGACCACCGAAGCCCATCCTTTTAAGATCGAAACAAAAAAACCTAAAGGCTAATATCGGAATGCTATGGCTAGTAACAGGAATGCCGCTGTCGGTTTCATTTTTATTACCTTATTGATCGATGTCATCGGCTTTGGTATCATCATCCCAGTGATGCCCAAACTGATCAGTACCCTAAAACATATCGATATCAGCACCGCTTCGAAGTATGGCAGCCTGCTGATGTTCGCATATGCGTTCACCCAATTCTTTTGCGCCCCCCTGCTGGGCAACCTCAGTGATAAATACGGCCGGCGCCCGGTATTGTTATTTTCCCTTTTTGGTTTTGGAATTGATTATTTGTTCCTGGCCCTTGCTCCAACCTACGGCTGGTTATTTGTGGGCAGGGTGATCGCGGGCATCACCGGCGCCAGTTTTACTACCGGTGCCGCCTACATCGCGGATATCAGCACACCCGCCAACAGGGCGAAAAATTTCGGCATGATCGGCGCTGCATTCGGATTGGGCTTTATCATCGGGCCGGTATTGGGCGGGGTGCTCGGTAAGATAGGTCCACGCATCCCTTTTTACGCGGCCGCGGCCCTGGCCCTGGTGAACTGGGCCTATGGTTATTTTGTATTACCCGAATCCCTGGCGAAGGAAAACCGCCGCCCCTTTGAATGGAAACGGGCGAATCCCGTGGGCTCATTATTGCATTTAAGAAAGTTCCCGGCCATTAGCGGACTGATCGTTTCCATCCTGCTGGTTTATATCGCGGCACATGCGGTGATGAGCAACTGGAGTTATTTCGGCATGTACCGCTTCCAGTGGGATGAAAAAATGGTGGGCATTTCCCTTGGCGTTGTGGGCGTATTGGTGGGTGTTGTGCAGGCGGGGCTGACAAGGGTGCTGAACCCGAAACTCGGGAATGAAAAAAGCGTTTATATAGGACTGTTATTATATTCCCTGGGCCTTTTATTGTTTGGGATCGCCAATCAAAGCTGGATGATGTTCGTCTTCCTGGTGCCTTATTGCCTGGGAGGTATCGCCCAGCCCGCTTTACAGGCGGTGATGGCCGGCCACGTGCCCGCCAACCAGCAGGGTGAGTTACAGGGCGCCCTTACCAGTGTGATGAGCCTTTCGGCCATCATCGGCCCTTTGCTGATGAATAATTTATTTTACTTTTTTACCCATAACGCGGCGCCGTTCCAACTCCCCGGCGCTCCTTTTTTACTGGGTTCCATTTTGATGCTTTGCAGTAGCTTGCTGGCCTATAGGACATTGCATCATGTAAAAAAACCGGTACAGGTATGACCCATGGGATCAATGATTTTAAAAATGTATTCTTCATCGGTGTCGCCGGTGTGGGCATGAGCGCCATCGCCCAATGGCTGGCCGGCAGCGGAAAAACGGTGAGCGGCAGTGACCGCTATTTCAAAGCGGGCGAACAAAATGACACGAAAGAAAAACTAACTGCCGAAGGCATCCGTTGCTTTTTGCAGAACGGGGAAGGTATCACCGAAGATACTGACCTGGTGGTGGTTTCAACGGCGGTGGAAGATACCGTATTTGAAGTGCAGAAGGCGAAACAATTGAATATCCCCATCATCAGGCGATCGGAATTGCTCGCACTCATTGCCGCGAGCAAACGCACGGTAGCGGTTGGGGGCACTTCGGGGAAAAGTACCACCAGCGCCATGTTGTTCGACATACTGGAATATGCGGGAATGCGGCCCAGCATCATCAGCGGCGCGGGACTGGTGAGCATCATTGAGACGGGGAAGATCGGTAACGCCAAAGTGGGGAGTGGCGAATGGTTGGTGATCGAAGCCGATGAAAGCGATGGAAGCATCACCGGGTATCATCCCGAGATCGGGTTGTTGCTGAACGTGGACAAAGATCACCAGGAGATTGATGAACTGATGAACATCTTCACCGTTTTTAAAGGGAACAGCCAAAAATTCATCGTCAACCGATCCAATGCCCTGGCCAGCCAATTATCTCAAAATATTAAAAACGATTTTTCCGTTGATGAAAATTCCGGTGCAGGTTATATCGCGAAGCATTTTGTACAGGAAGGCTTTAATATTCAATTTTCAATATTAGATATTCAGTTTTCAATCAATACCGTGGGCAAACATAATATGGAAAATGCCCTTGCTGCGGTAACCGTGGCCAACCAAATTGGTGTGGAGATAGAAACCTGTGCCGCGGCTTTAAAGCATTACAAGGGCATCTATCGCCGCCACCAGGTGCTGGGCAATAAGTACGGGGTTTGGGTGATCGATGATTATGCCCATAACCCGGTGAAATGCGCAACGTCTATTGCTGCCTGTCAGCAGGTGGCACCCAAAGTGGTGGCCTGGTTCCAGCCGCACGGCTATGGCCCCACGCGGTTTTTAAAAGACGATTTCATTCGTGAGATCGCCGCGGTGTTAAGGCCCGAAGACGAGATATGGATGAGTGAGATATTCTATGCAGGCGGAACGGCCACCAGGGATATTTCTGCCCTTGAACTCATCGAAGGCATCAGGGTCTTTGGAAAGAATGCCTTCTTCGTGGAAGACCGGAACCAGCTTTTAAGCGCTTTACGTTCTCATTTAACTGCCGATTCTGTCTTACTTTTAATGGGCGCCAGGGATCCGGGCCTGGAAGCATTCAGCAGATCGATCTATCAATCATTATAAGTTAGTGTTATGAAAATCATTGTACACATTTTATTCTTCCTGCTCCCTGCTTTCTCCTTTGCACAGAAAAAGGAGCTTACTTACAAAGACCTGAAAGGATTAACGGGCAATTGGGCGGGCCAGTTGGTGTATACCGACTATTCGGACGATAAAACCCAGGTCACGCTTCCCACAAAACTGGAAGTGGTGGATATGAATGATTCCGTCGCCTTGAATTTCACTTATATGGAACCCAACGGGAAAATGGTAATGGATAAGGGCAGTTTGCGCACTTATGAGGAGGGAAAAAAGCTTTGGTATGACGGTTTTGAATTTGACATACTGGCCGTAAGGCGAAACGGTGAAAGGCTCATTGTCATTGCCGAAAGGGAAGGCCCCGATAATAACAAACAGGCCGATATCCGCGAAACCTTCGTCATCGGCCCCATGGTCTTTTATATAAAAAAAGAAGTAAAGTATGAAGGAACGGATAAGTTTTTCACCCGAAACGGGATGCAATTCAAAAAGAACTAAATACCACCTAACAACCGACTTCATCATAAATGCTATCATTTATGCTTGTCTGCCTATTCATAGCAAGGGCTTAGTTTAATAGTGAGGGGGAATCTTTGCTAATCTTTGTTTAATTTTGCCTTATGGATAAGTTTTTATTAAATAAACTAGAAGAAGTTAAAGCAAGCATGAAAGCACATCATGTGAAGAATGCGTATGCATTCGGCTCAGTATGTAGCAATGGTTTTAATGAAAAAAGCGATATAGACCTACTGGTATCTTTCACTGAGATGCAGCCCGAAGACTATGCTGATAACTATTTTAATTTATTATACCAGCTTCAGTATATATTGAATAGAGAGGTTGATTTAGTGACCGAGAATTCTTTGAAAAATCCATACTTTATAAAAGTGATCAACCGCTCAAAAACCCCGATCTATGAATGATGAAGTTAAAAAGTTTTTAACTGATATTATAGAATCAATAAACTCCATCGGGCAATACCTTGACAACTGTAATGACTTTACCCAGTATGAATCAAATAAAATGCTGAAAAGAGCTGTTGAGCGGGAACTCGAAATAACCGGAGAAGCAATCAGCAGGATAAAAAAAACCAATCCATCTATTATTATCACTTCTTCCCGTAAGATTATTGACTTACGGAACAAGGTTATACACGCATATGACGCTGTTGATGATGCCATCATTTGGGGGATTATTGTAAGACATTTGCCTGTATTGAAAACAGAGGTTGAAAATCTTTTGAAATCTTGACTACACTCATCACCAACATACAACAACTCGTCAACACAAGAGAACACTCAGTAATTCTTCGCGGTAAAGCATTGTCCCACATGCCGGTGATCGAAAATGCCTTTCTGCTGATCGAAAACGGTTTCATAGTTGAATACGGGCCCATGTATGAACTGGAACTGAAACTGCCGCAATTGCCCAAAGCGGTCATTGAGGCGCAAGGCGGTTTCGTTTTGCCGGCCTGGTGCGACAGTCATACCCACCTGGTATTCGCGGCCAGCAGGGAAGCCGAATTTATTGATAAGCTCAAAGGCATGAGCTATGCAGATATAGCCGCCAGGGGTGGCGGCATCCTGAACACGGCCCGCAAACTCAATGAAACGAGCGAGGACGAACTGTTCAACGATGCCTGGAAAAGGCTGGAAGAACTGAGCCGGCTGGGTACGGGTGCCATCGAAATAAAAAGCGGTTATGGCTTATCGGTAGAAGGGGAGCTGAAAATGCTGCGGGTGATCAAAAAACTGAAAGAACGTTCGAACCTCGCTATCAAAGCCAGCTTCCTTGGCGCCCATACCTTCCCGCAGGAATTCAGGGAAGACCACCAGGGCTATATCGACCTGCTCATTAACGAAATGCTCCCCGTCATAGCTAAGGAAAAACTGGCCGACTATATCGATGTGTTCTGTGAAACCGGTTTTTTCTCCCCCGCCGAAATGGAAACCATCTGCAGGGCGGGGATGGGTTACGGGTTAAGACCGAAGCTTCATGTTAACCAGTTGAACAGCATTGGCGGCATTGGATCAGCCATTAAGCTGAATGCCTTATCCGTTGATCACCTGGAAACGATGACGGATACCGATGTAAAATCATTAAGTGCTTCAAATACCATTGGTACTTTATTGCCAACCGCGGCTTTTTTCCTGCGCATGCAGTACCAGCCCGCCAGGACATTGATCGATAACAATTGCGCCATCGCCCTGGCATCGGATTACAACCCCGGTTCTTCTCCTTCCGGCAATATGAATTTTGTGGTGGCGCTGAGTTGCATTCAAATGAAAATGCTGCCCGAAGAAGCCATCAACGCTGCCACCATCAACGGGGCATTCGCTATGGAGTTGGAACAGGAGTTGGGAAGTATTACGGTGGGAAAAAAAGCCAATCTTATCCTTACAAAGCCAATACCATCGTTGGCATACCTGCCTTATTCTTTTGGTACAAACCTGGTTGATAAGGTGATGATCAATGGGGAGTTTATTAATTAAAAATT
>JAYWAZ010000081.1:0-2308 GCA_043781975.1 Bacteroidota bacterium | reverse complement strand
TGAACTGTAATCCGCTGCTCTGTGTGAAGCCCTGCTGTAACTTAATAGTGAGTTTTCCAGCCACGGGATTGGGATACACCAGTACCGGTAAGTTGCTGCCGTTGATATGCAAGACAACCGTTTTACTGTAAGCCGACTTTCCGTCAATATCGATCATTCGTAAGCGGTAAAAAACGGTTGGGGCCGCGGGCAGATGGTGATCGGTAAAATCATAATTGGCCAGGTTCCTGCCGGTAACTTCGCCGATGGCGAAAAACTGGATTCCGTCGGTGCTTCTTTGTATCTCATACTGTTTGAAGGACGTTTCAAATGTGGCGTACCATTTCAGCAATACGGACTCATTGTTCTTTTGCGCTGTAAAATCAATGATGGTAACCGGTATCAACCCGGTGCATTGCCATACCAGGGCCACGTATTCAGGATGGTCGATATAGGGATTGCGGGCGCCCTGTATCATGTAGATATCATTGTTACGATCGGTCTCTTTTGTACTAACGGGATCCTGTACATGCCATTGATAAAGCATTTGAATGTACCAGTTGTCGAATGCGGGATAGCTTGTTCCGTTCAGAGCATTGTTTGCGCCTGTATTTCCAACCCATCCTGCCACCAGGTCTTCATAGGCGGTTGCTACGTAAAAGGTTGACCGGGCAAGGTCGCCCTTATAGGCATTGATGGGTTCAAATGCACTGCCGGTATATTGCGCTAAAAAAGTGTTGGGCCCTAGTTTGGTCCCGTTGTTGGAAGTATAAGTGGGGCTGGTTACTTTGCCATAAGGAAAATTACCCCTTTGTCCGTTCACCTTCTTATCGGCGGGGAATACGATGAACATATCACTTCTCATTGGCTCAGCCGCAGCGAACCAGGACTGCGGAAAAGAATGTTCCCGGTTATAACGCTGGCATTCCGACCCGCCCGAAGATCCCTTGTCCTGATAAGGCGACCCAAAAGTGAATTCACATTCGCTGCCTGAAGGATTATCGGTATATATATCCCATACAATGGTCTTGTTGGCAGCATCATTTAACCGGTCGTCGCTGATATAATAAGCGCTCCAAAGGCCTGTATATGTAGGATTGGGATTAGCAACTGTTGGCTTAATAATATTGAATAAAGCTGTTTTAAGCGATGTGCAGGTAAGTCCGGCAGCCGCATCATAATAGCCGGTTGGTATCCCGGGGGCACCGTTAAAAGTGGTGGCACTGGCTGCGATAGATGTAGTACTGTAAAAAGGCTCGCCTGTGCATACCACCCTGGCGGCATAAACAAAAACCGTGTAGGTGGTGTTGGAACTGAGCCCCGTTTTTTTATAGATATAATTTGAATCCCGGAAGATGACGGTCCCGCCGCCGATATTGTCCCCTACATTATAAATGGTTCCATTAACAGGGCCGCTGCTGAGTGTGGGGCTGGTGGAAATGATACCCAGGTAATAGATCCTTGTTGCGGGACTGTTATTGGTGGTATCGAAGTAAACGGCCAATTGTGTATCCGATGCGTTGAGTATGAGGCTGGTGCCCAGCGGGGGATTGGGCGCGGTACACTGGCTGTACAGATTAAATGCACCCTGTAGCAGCAAACATAAGATCAGCAGCCGTTTTTTCATCACATGGATAGATTTTGCCTTTTGCAAAAATTAAAAAAACCCGTTGATTTCACATCTCACGGGCTTTAAATATATTTTACGGACCAGGTTTATTATGCCAATGCATTCACCCTTTTGGCCAGTTTGCTTTTTAAATTAGCGGCTTTGTTCTTGTGGATGGTGCCGCGCTTGGCCAGTTTATCGATCATAGAAGTAATTTTTGGAAATTGCGTCGTGGCAACTGCCTTATCACTTGTCTTCAGGTCACGGATCGCGTTACGGGTCGTTTTGCCATAATAGCGGTTGCGCTCGTTACGTTTCGCACTCTGACGCACGTCTTTCTTTGTTGCTGAATGGTTTGCCATTTAAATCTGATTTTTGGGCTGCAAAGATAGGGGAAAGGCAATTAATAATTACAAATTAATCATGAATAATTTACTTTGTGCCGGCATAATGCATTTTATATGACAAACCGCTGGATATTACTGGTATTACATGTGATCTCCCTGGTTTTACTGGGCTTTGGCTGGGTGCTGGATATGTTACACATTGATATATCCACCCACTTCCTGGTGGATTTCAACTTGTTCAATGAAAAAAGAAGCGTGCTGGGTACCCTGCAAACATTATGGGAAGCTGCTAATTACTGGCCATTTGCCCTTATTTTTTTATTCGGTATCCTTGTTCCCATCGTCAAATCGGGTGCCATTTTTTACTTGCTGA
>JAYWAZ010000080.1:0-2312 GCA_043781975.1 Bacteroidota bacterium | reverse complement strand
CGAAACGGATGAACGCCATTGGAAAATGATCCTGCCAAGGATCAGCAGTTCCGTCATGCTCACCCCGTAACTGATGTTCTTGATGAAGCCATGCGTGGGCAGGGTGTAGATGTGGTGACCCCAGTTGAACATCAAATTGATCAGCCCGGTGAAATAAAGCGCAAAAGCAATACGGGAATGGCTATACGCTTTATTGCCACTGATCTTGTCGATCAGGAAGATGCTGCACCCGTAAATGAGCATGTTCCAGGAGCCTACCATCGAACCATAGGATTTCCACTGGATGGTCATATCGTTCACCACGTTATTCCTGAAATAGGGGAAGACCCATAAATAGGATTCCAGGAAAGTGAACAGGAAGAAAAAGATGCCGGTCATCCACATCCAGACATAAACGGGCTGTTTTCTGAGCGTTCCGATGGACCTGATAAAATTGACCAGGAAAAGTATCCAGCCTATTACAATGGGCAAGGCCAGCACCGGGGGAAATTCCCAGTATTCCCTGCCGCCAAAAACGCCGAAGCAGTAAGAAACCAGGATGGCCATGATGGAAAGGAGGAAAAGGATGAATTGGACCTTCATTAAAGCGGGAGAAAATAATTTTTTACCGGTATACTGCTGCAGGTAAGCAATGACGCCGCCCATCGCGGCGAGCATGATCCAGAATACCACCGAGGAAACATGCAGGGGCCTGGTCTTTTCAAAGGAAAGCCATGTCTTTAAATATCCAGGCACCAGGTATTGCAGTGCGCCGATCAATCCAAAAAACATCCCTAGGGCCAGTAACACCAGGCCGGTAAGGATATATGTTTTGTGGTAGGTGAGTGGTTTAGTGTTCAATGGTGCCATCGGTATTGATTGTATAGGTTCGGGGGTCGGATTTGCCGGAGGCATCCATATCCTGGAGATAGGCAAGCAGGGCATTTATTTCCTGGGCGGTTAAATGAAAATCAGGCATGGTGACTGTCCCGTTGCTGAGGAAGGCTTTTATATAGGCTTCTCCCTTTGATGAATAAACGTTGGTGAGGTCGGGACCAAGATATCCCCCCAGTCCGTATACCTGGTGGCAGGCATTGCAATTATGTTGTTGCCAGATCCCTTTACCGGCCATAGTTTCTTCAGAGGTCTTTGCGGGGGGAACGGGCAAAAAGGCGTAGAGGTAGAGGGAATAGGATAAAAAGACCACCGTTAATACCAGCATGAGCGGAAATTTCAGTTTTTCTGTGTGCATAGACCGGGGTCGAAAAATAAATAAGGACAAAGTTATCTTTTATATTAATTTTGCCAAATAATATTTTTATGAGTAAGCTAAAAAAATTATGGTTCAACCTTAAGGTAAGGACCCTCTGGCGCATCGGGTTTGAATGGAAACAATTAAAATTATTCAGGTAATATGAATGACAACATCATCCAATTCGTCAAAAATCAGCAATGTGCTTCTATTTGCTGTACGGGGCCCGACGGGCATCCGCATTGTTTCAGCTGCTTCTTCGCATTCAATCCTGAAGAAGGGCTGCTGTATTTTAAAACATCCGCGGTGTCGCATCATGCCGTGCTGATGTTGAACAATCCGGTCATTGCCGGTACCATTTTGCCCGATAAGCTACAGGTGCTGGCTGTAAAAGGGGTCCAGTTTTCCGGGTATGTCTTGCCGATACTTGATCCCCGGATAAGGGATGCCTCAAAGCGCTATCACCGGCGATATCCATTCGCCCTGGCGATGCCCGGGGAGGTCTGGACCATCCAGCTTACCCATATTAAAATGACGGACAGTACGATCGGGATCGGGAAAAGTATCATTTGGGAAAAGGAAGAAGCGGCACAGTTATCCTGATGGGTTTAAATAAAAGATAATAATGTCTTTAAATAGGATTATCTTCGCGCCATAAGCAACAGCGGCTTTTTGTTCAATAGCCTATTTCCCATCCCTTATCAAAATATGTTATCCGGAACGCCGCGGTTAATGCTTCCCCTGCAACAACAGGAAACTGTATTCCGGTTCCCGGCAGATACTAATTTTTAAATTCTTTACTTACAAACATTTAAGCTCAATTATTACATCCCATGTATCATTCACCTCAACATAAATTTCATATCCCGGTAATGGGTTTGGCGTATACCATCGATTCTCCTGTTAAAGTCGCCCGTTTCGGTATATCCTCCGCCATATCCATCGTTGAAGACAGGCTGGTTGAAATGATGAGAAGGCATTATTACCCAACGGTGAACCTGGAATATCTGCCCATTACCACACATGAACCCGACTACCGGGCAAAAAGGATCACTGATTACCTGAACCTGGTGAATACGAT
>JAYWAZ010000079.1:0-2319 GCA_043781975.1 Bacteroidota bacterium | reverse complement strand
GTTCATTGCCTTTGATGAACCTGTTGTTCAAGGATCTTTTTCATGACAAGTTGCAATGGAACCTCTGGCAAAGCGGAATTGTTACGGGTACCATTGTTTTATTGATCACTTTTGTGGCATTTTATTTTACCGAGGAGACCTATCACAAGGATCTTAACTACCTGGAATCAGAAGAAGTGTTTCCCTAAAAAAAATAAACGTGAAATTTCTCATCATACGTTTTTCATCCATCGGGGATATCGTGTTAACGACACCGGTTATCCGCTGCCTGCGGAAAAAATACCCCAATGCCGAGATCCATTTTCTTACCAAAGCGGCATTCAGAGGTATCGTGGAAACCAATCCTTACCTCAATAAAGTGCATACCCTGGGCGACAGTTTTGAACTGATGCTGCACGAACTGCAGGTGGAAGGATATGATTTCATCATTGACCTGCACCATAACCTGCGCACGCTTAGGGTTAAACGTTTTTTAAAGAATGTACGATCCTCGTCTTTCAATAAACTAAATATTGAAAAATACCTTTACACGAATTTTAAGATCAATGCCCTTCCCAAAAAACATATCGTTGACCGCAACCTGCAAACCGTAGCGTCAATTGGCGTGGAGAACGACGGGCAGGGATTGGATTATTTCATCCCGGAAAGAGATGTGGTAAAAAACGAGGACATCCCTACCTCCCATTTGCATGGATACATTGCCATTGTGATCGGCGCGGCATTGGCCACTAAGAAAATGCCCGTTGACAAATTAAAGGAATTGTGCGCCGCCATCAATTATCCGATCATCTTACTTGGTGGCATGGAAGACCGGGAGGAGGGAACTGCCATTGCCACTGCGGATACTATTAAGGTCTACAATGCCTGTGGTAAATTCAACCTCAATGAATCGGCCGACCTGGTCCGCCGCTCCAGACTGGTGATCACACACGATACAGGCCTGATGCATATTGCAGCCGCCTTGCAAAAACCTGTCATCTCGGTTTGGGGTAATACGGTTCCTGCTTTTGGCATGTATCCCTACTATGGAAAAAATTCAAAGCAGCATTATGATGTGGTGGAGGTGAACAAACTCTGGTGCAGGCCCTGCAGCAAGATTGGGTATGATAAATGTCCCAAAGGTCATTTCAAATGCATGCGATCGATCCCTGTTAATGATATTGTAAATCTGGTACAACAGCGCATCCATTAATAAGAATGGTTGTTGTTTTGAGGTATGATCCGCTAAAGATTCATGAAATATTTTCTTTTCTTTTTCTTATTTATCGGAGCTGAGTCCGCCTATGCCCAATTGGATGTGCGCATTCAATGGGAGAACAGCGCATCCACCGATGCGGGAGATTCCATTTATTATGACAGTAACCGGAAACTGCAATGGGATGATTTCCAGGGCATGCCCGATCAAAGAAGTATTGCAGCGGCGGTCACCTCCTCCGGCTTCGGCTATTCAGAATCCATGCACTCCAGGAACGGAAAAGGGATCCTCTATATCACTGTGAATTGTTTTTACAATAAATCCAGGTCATGGGTAAAGCAGGGGATGCGATCTGATTATGCCCTGGTACATGAACAGCACCACTTTGATATCACTTACCTCTGGGCCTGCCGTTTTATTGCTAAATTAAAAGCGGCGAATTTTTCGGACAACAACTACAACGCTGTGGCGGAAAGGATCTATGATGAATGTTTCCACGGACTCGAGAATAATCAAAATGAATACGACAGCCAGACCCGTAATGGGCGCATCAAAATCGAACAGGAAGCCTGGAACAGGAAAATAGACGGGCAACTGGCCGCGCGGGTTACAAATTCACGATGAGCACCGGTATCTTCAGTTCATGCCGCACCGTATTCACCGTTTCCCCGTAAATAAAATCTTTCAGCCCCGAATGGCCATGCGCCCCCATCACCAGCATATCGGCACTAACGCCCTTTGCTATACGCACGATCTCCTTCGCCCTGTTCTTATAGCCCAGGAACCCTTCCGCGGTAAATCCCTGCTGCTGCATTTGCCTTACATACAGGTCCATTCTTTCCTGGTCCTTCCGCGTCTCATAGTCATCGCTTTGATTTCCCGACAGCACCGCCGAAGCGCTTTCAACGACGTGGATGAACAGGTAATGCGTACTTTCCTTTCCCTGTCCCAGTGCATAGGATATTAATTTATCATCGTTCTCACTGAAGTCCAGCGCTACCGCCACCTTTGAAAAAACGGGGATCATGAATTGTTTTATGTTATCAACCGGGGGATGCATTTGAATGGAAGCTGGTTTTTTACCTTTCGCGATCCAGGGATGTGCAATAATATATAATAAAATG
>JAYWAZ010000078.1:0-6475 GCA_043781975.1 Bacteroidota bacterium | reverse complement strand
AGGGCCTCATCGTTCCCTTAGAAAAATTCGGGATTAAAATAATGAGCATTGGTTTGCTCATCGATGAAAAGCAGGCCGTGGTCTGGCGTGGACCGATGGTGAGCAGCGCCATCCGGCAATTTGTAAGTGAAGTGGACTGGGGTGAACTGGATTACCTGGTGATCGATATGCCGCCCGGCACCGGCGATATACATCTCACCATCGTACAAACGGTACCGGTTACGGGCGTTATCGTGGTCACCACACCGCAAACCGTGGCGCTGGCAGATGCCAAGAAAGGGATCGCCATGTTCGGACAGGCGCAACTGAAAGTACCCGTGATCGGTTTGGTAGAAAATATGAGTTACTTCACACCGGTGGAACTTCCGGAGAATAAATATTATCTCTTCGGAAAAGATGGCGGCAAAAATCTTGCGGAAGAATTCGATATTCCCTTCCTGGGGCAGATACCCATCGTGGAAAGCATCCGTGAAGGAGGCGATATCGGCATCCCGACAATGATGGGTGATGATGCCATCACCAAAAAAGCGTTCATGGATTTCACTTCCAATGCCGTTCGCGGGATCGCCATGCGCAATGCCAATATGGAACCAACGCAGATACAGGAAATTGTTACATAATTAAACCCCGACAGCGGTTGCAAACCCTGTCGGCGATTTGGAAAATGTGCCGCTGTCGTGAAAATGAAATATTGACAAATAAAAATTATTTATTCTTATATACCGCTGTCGGGGTTTGCAACCGCCGACAGGGTTTAACCGATTCATTTATTATTTTCGCATATGCCCGAAATTTTAACTCCCCAGCAACTGGTCAGCATCGCCAACGAATTTGGCACACCCGTTTACGTATACCATGCTGAGCGAATCGCCGAACAATACCATAAACTGCAAAACGCATTTAAGAATTGTAACGCCCGTTTTTTTTATGCCTGCAAATCACTTACCAACGTCAATATCCTGAAGTACATCAATTCGCTGGGCGCCTGCCTCGACTGTGTAAGCATCAACGAGGTGAAACTGGGGCTGATGGCTGGTTTCAAAGCAACGGATATTTTATTCACCCCCAATTGTGTTGACCTTGAAGAGATACTTCAGGCGAAGGAACTGGGCGTCAATATCAATATTGATAACATCTCCACCCTTGAACAGTTTGGAAATAAATTCGGTGGCTCCTACCCGGTGTGCATCCGCCTGAACCCGCATATCATGGCCGGCGGCAATTTCAAGATCTCTACGGGACACGTGGACAGCAAGTTTGGCATTTCCATACACCAGATGCGGCATATCGAAAGGGTGGTGAAAACAACCGGGCTCAATGTGGAAGGCATACACATGCATACCGGCAGTGAAATAAAAGACGTGAATGTTTTCCTGGAAGGGCTTGAAGTAATGTTCAGCATGGCCACCCATTTTCCTAACCTGAGATACATCGACCTAGGAAGCGGTTTCAAGGTTCCCTACCAGCCCGGCGATCCTGAAACCGATATCAATCCCCTGGGCGATAACGTGGCGCAGGCCTTCAAACAATTTGAATTTGAAACAGGAAAAAAATTACAGATATGGTTCGAGCCGGGCAAATACCTGGTGAGCCAGGCGGGCTATTTCATCGTAAAGGCCAATGTGATCAAACAAACGCCGGCCACCGTCTTTGCGGGGGTGAACAGCGGGTTCAATCACCTTATCCGGCCCATGATGTACGAAGCCTATCATTATATTGAAAATATCAGCAACCTAGCCGGGACCGAAAGGATCTATACCGTAGTGGGCAATATCTGTGAGACCGACACTTTCGCCTGGGACAGAAAACTGAACGAGGTGAGGGAAGGAGATTATCTCGTATTTTACAATGCCGGCGCCTACGGCTTTGAGATGAGCAGCAACTTCAACTCACGGTTAAAGCCAGCCGAAGTGATGGTGAAGGACGGCAAGCCGCAACTGATCAGGAAAAGGGATGAGTTTGAAGACCTGCTGAGAAACCAGGTAGTGTAGAAGTTGGCAGTTGGCAAGTAACAGTATTTTTATGCTTGCCGTATATGTTTAAGTTTGCAAAGGCTTCAAGTAACCCCGGGGAAGCCAGGTGCCAACTGCCAACTGCCCATTGCAAACTGATTTAAACTTCTTTTAACTAAAATTCTTTCCCCTACCCCTTGCAGATATCAAAATTTATCTCAACATTTACATAGCAAATAAAAAATGCCGACTTTGGTGACTCCACCAGGGTCAACTAAACTTCAACAAACAATTTCAAATTTATGGACCCCGACCGTGTTACTTGTCCTGAAAAGTTCAGTGCAACTTTTTTACGGACCCTCATGTTTACATCTCTCCTTGTAGTGCTGTTTTCCTGCAGCAAAAAAGAAAAATGGATCGATGTTGATCCCGCCTTCAGCAAATACATAGACGCATACACTACCGGCATTGTTTCAAAAACAAGCGCCGTGCGTATACAACTTGCCGCCAATGCAAATACCACGCATGCCCTTGGCGAAGAAGTGAAGGATGCCTTGTTCAGTTTCTCTCCTTCCGTAAAAGGAAAAGCATTCTGGCTGGATGCACGGACCATTGAATTCAAACCGGAAGGTTATTTAAAACAGGACCAGCTCTATGAGGTAAAATTCAAACTGGGTAATGTGACCAGGGTGCCGGATAAATATTCCGATTTCAGCTTCAGCCTGAAAACAGTGAAGCCCTCCTTTAAAATTTCTGACGAAGGCCTGCGCAGTGCGGGAACAAAAGATAAAATGTTGTTAAGCGGCGATATTGAGACCGCTGATGTGGAAGAAGGCGCGATGGTGGAAAAATTATTAACGGTTTCGCAAAACAACAGTGCACTCAAGGTCAACTGGCAGCACAATGATGCTACCAAAACACACCATTATGTGATCGAGAATATTCAACGGGGGAATTCGGCGGGCAGCCTGAACCTTAGCTGGAACGGGAGTTCCATGAATATTGATGTAAAAGGCAACAAAGCGGTGGCGGTGCCTGCCATTGGTGATTTTAAGGTATTGAATATTGCGGCGGTGAATGAAGCGCAGCAGTATGCATCGGTACAGTTCAGCGACCCCATCGCTGTTGGCCAGGACCTTACTGGCCTCGTCACCGTAAGCAATCAATCAGATATTTCCTATACCATCAACGGCAGCGAAGTGAAGATATTTGTCGGTGGCAAACTGGACGGCAGTTTTACCATCTATGTGAATCCCGGGATAAAAAATACCTGGGGCGATGCATTGAGCAAGGCCTTTACCGCAAATATATTTTTTGAGAACAGGATGCCTTCGGTGAAGATACACGGCAAGGGAAATATCCTGCCCAACAGCGGAAGGCTGGTATTGCCCTTCGACGCCATTAACCTGAACGCGGTGGACGTCAGCATCATCAAGATATTTGAAAGTAATGTGCCGCAGTTCCTCCAGGAAAATGACCTGGCCGGAAACAGTGAACTGCGCCGCGTGGCCAAGCCCATCGTTCAAAAGACCCTACGGCTGGATGATGACAAGACGCTGGACCTGCACAAGCACCAGCATTTTTCGCTCGACATTGATAAATTCTTAAAGACGGAACAGGGCGCCATTTATCGGGTAACCATTGGGTTTAGACCCGGGTATTCTTTGTACCAGTCGGCCGACACTTCGAACACTGCTTCCACGGAAGAAACATCAAATGATGAAGGATATGACAGTTACGGAAAGAACGGCGTGGATGACGATGACGCTTTCTGGGACCGTTATGATAATTATTATCCCTATGGCTATAACTGGGAAAGAAGAGATGACCCCAACAGCAAATCCTATTACAACAAGGACCGCTGGGCCACACGGAATATCCTGGCCAGCAACATCGGCCTCACCGCCAAGCGCGGCAATGATAATAGTCTAATGCTTGCCGTTAGCAGCATACTCACTACAGAACCGATGAGCGGTGTAGACCTGGAAGTGCTGGACTACCAGCAAGCCCTGATCACCAAAACAACCAGCGGCAGCGATGGTTTCGCCACCATTGCCCTCACACGGAAGCCTTACCTGCTTGTGGCGCGCAAGGGAAATGAAAGAGGGTATTTAAAACTCGATGACGGAAGTTCATTGCCCCTCAGCCGTTTTGACGTAAGCGGTGCGGAAGTAAAGAATGGCATCAAGGGTTTCATTTTTGGCGAACGCGGCGTTTGGCGCCCGGGCGATACCCTGTACCTGAATTTCATACTGGAAGACAAGGAAGGCAAATTACCAAAGGACCTGCCGGTGGAGCTCAGCTTATACACCCCGCAGGGACAATTGTACAGGCACCAGGTGGAAACCGATGCGGAAGACGGGTTCTATCTTTTCAAAGCCAATACCGACGCATCCTCGCCTACCGGCAACTGGCTGGCTAAGATAAAAGTGGGCGGCGCTACCTTCGAAAAAAGGGTGAGGATAGAAACGGTGATGCCTAACCGCTTAAAAATAAACGTTGATTTTGGTAAAGACCCCATGCTGGGAACAGGAAGCAGTTCCACCGGTACCATCAATGCCAAATGGCTTTTTGGCGCCGTGGGCAAGAACCTGAAGGCGAAGATCGACGCATCCTTGTACGCCAGGAAGACCACCTTCCAGAAATTCGCGGGCTTTGATTTCGATAACCCCACGGGAAATTATACCACCCAGAGCAAGACCATCTACGACGGTACCCTTGATGCCGAAGGCAACGCCGTACTCAAAACGAATTTCCAGGTAGATGAGTCGGCACCGGGCATGCTCAATGCCAGCCTGCTGGTAAAAGTATTTGAACCGGGGGGAAGTTTCAGCATTGATAACATGACCATACCCTATAGCCCCTATGCCAGTTATGCGGGCATGAAATTACCCGACGGCGAAAAACCATTTGATTACCTGCTGGCGGGAAAGAACCATACCGTTCAGCTCGTGAACGTAGACAGTCGCGGCAACCTGCTCACCGGCAGCAATGACCTGGAAGTACAGTTCTACCGCATCCAGTGGCGCTGGTGGTGGGACAATAACGGCGACAACCTCAGCAATTTCACGCAGAATGAATACAATAAACTGCTGAAGAAAGAGACCGTGCACCTCACTAACGGAAGGGGACAATGGCAGTTTGGAACCTCTGAGAACGAGTGGGGCCGTTACCTGATACTGGTAAAGGACCTGAAGAGCGGGCATACCGCCGGAAGCGCCTTATATATTGATGAACCCGGCTGGCAAAGCAGGGAGGGCAACGACGACCAAACGGCCGCCGCCATGCTGTCCTTCACGGCCAACAAGGAAAAATACAATGTGGGCGAGGAAGTGGCGCTGACCATTCCCAGCAGCAAGGGCGGAAGGGTATTGGTAAGCCTTGAAAGCGGATCCAAAGTGATCAAGTCCTTCTGGCAGGAAACCGCACAGGGGCAAACCGTGGTGAAATTCAAGACCGACGGCACGATGGCGCCGAACATATACGCCACCGTTAGTTTGTTGCAGCCACACGCGCAAACCATCAACGACCTGCCCATAAGAATGTATGGCTCACTTCCCATTTTCGTGGAAGATAAAAATACCCTGCTGCATCCCGTGATCAGTATTCCCAACAGCATCAGGCCCGAAACGCCCGTTTCCTTCACCGTGAATGAACAGGAAGGAAAAGAGATGACCTATTGCGTGGCCATTGTGGATGAAGGCTTACTGGACCTCACCAGGTTCAAAACACCGGATCCGCATGAAGCCTTTTATGCAAGGGAAGCACTCGGCGTAAAAAGCTTCGACATGTTCGATTATGTGATCGGTGCCTGGGGCGGCGACCTCGAACGCATCCTCACCATCGGTGGTGATATGGAAGCGGGACCGGTAAAGCAAAAGACCGCCAACCGCTTCAAACCCGTGGTGAAATACCTGGGGCCATTCCATCTTAGCCGCAATCAGAAACAGACACAGACCTTTACCCTACCCGCTTATATCGGTTCAGTAAGGGCCATGGTGATCGCTGCACATACCGGCAGTTACGGTTTCACGGATAAAGCAGTGGCCGTAAAAAAACCATTGATGTTGCTGGCAACCATGCCCAGGGTGCTGGGCCCGGGCGAAACGATCAAATTACCCGTTACGGTCTTTGCCATGGAAAATAATATCAGGAACGTGAATGTTACCCTGCAATCCAATCCTTTCCTGGAAGTGGTGGGTACCGCTTTGCAATCGGTAAGTTTTTCACAGACCGGCGAGCAGATGGTGTACTTCGATGTGCGGGTAAAACCGAATATCGGCATCGGTAAAGTAAAACTCATGGCTTCCTCCGGCAGCGAGAAAGCGGATTATGACGTGGAACTGGATATCCGGAATCCCAATCCACCGGTGACCAGCGTCAATGAAATTACACTGGCCCCGGGGCAGCAATGGAAGACCACGGCCTCACCGATAGGCATAGCCGCAACCAGTACGGCTGTGGTTGAAATATCAAGCGTACCGTCGATGAACCTGCAAAAAAGGCTGAACTACCTGATCGAT
>JAYWAZ010000077.1:0-17608 GCA_043781975.1 Bacteroidota bacterium | reverse complement strand
GCTACCGGGTCTTCGGTGAGGGTGCCACGGTTGTGCTGTTGCACGGCTTCGGAGAAGATGGGGAGATATGGAAAAGCCAGGTGGCGCATTTAAAGGATCATTTTCGTCTCATTGTTCCCGACCTGCCTGGGAGTGGAAAGTCGGAAGTTATTAGTTCAGAGTCGGCAGTGGGCAGTGGGCAGTCGGCAGTGGGCAGTGAGCAGTTGGCAGTTGGCAGTTGGCGGTTGGCAGTTAGCATTGAAGATTATGCCGAGGTGGTAAAGGCGATATTGCTTAAAGAGCAGGTGAACAGTTGTACCATGATCGGTCATAGCATGGGCGGCTATATCACTTTAGCCCTTGCTGAAAAATATCCGCAGCTATTGAATGCATTCGGGCTTTTTCATTCCTCCGCTTTTCCCGATAGTGAAGAAAAAAAAACGAACCGCATCAAGTCGATCGCCTTCATGGAAAAGAATGGGGCTTACCTGTTTTTAAAAACGAGCCTGCCGGGATTATTCAGGTGCCAGGGCGACTATATCGACAACCTGATCGAAAGCGGCAGAAATTTTACCACAGAAGCCTTGATCCAATATTACCATGCCATGTATAACCGGCCCGACCGAAGGGCCGTATTGAAAAATTTCCCGGGGCCCATCCTCTTCATTATCGGCGTATATGATATCGCCGCCCCTTTCCGGGAAGGATTACAGCAGTGCTACCTGCCGCAACGCTCGCATCTGCATGTCCTGCGAAACAGTGCACATATGGGTATGCTGGAGGAAAAGGAAAAGGTAAATACGATACTAAAAAATTTCCTGGATGGCCTTATCTGACAGTAAACTCAAAAGCTTCGAAAAAGATCGGTAGTCATCTTTATTGTCCTTTCACTGTTCATTTATCCAAATTAAACGATGCCTTAACAATTAAGGCAGCATTTTTCGTTAATTTTAGGTCTACTATTTGCAGATTAGACCGCTATGAAGAAATTTTTATTTTCCTTTTTTTTGCTACTACTGATATCAGACGCATTTGCCAATCATATTTCCGGCGGGGAGATCATCTATGAATACCTGGGGCCGGGAGGCACTCCGAATTCAAAACTATATAAGATCACATTAAGGCTTTTCAGGGATAATAACGGGGGCGGGGCTGCGATGCCCAACTCGGTGTATTTCGGAATTTTCACCAACGGAAATTTCGCTCAATATCCTGGCCCGGGCCAGTTTTATAATGTATCCATCAGCAATGGTACGGGGGGCGAACCGGTACCCGTTGATCCGCCACCCATTTGCATGAGCAATCCCCCTGACATCAATTACAGTGTTGGTTTTTATACAATGAATGTGGAGTTGCCCGATAACGCCCAGGGATATACGATCAGCTATCAAACCTGTTGCAGGATATTTCCCCTTCAAAATGTACTGACCCAAAATCAACCGGCCCAGGGCGAGGGCTCCACCTATGTTTGTACCATTCCTGGATTCAGTCAATTGCCCGTTGGATATAACAGCAGTCCGCAATTCACCACGCAACTGACAAGGGTTTGTCATGGCAGCGCCTTTACTTTTAATTTCAGCGCCATGGACCCGGATGCTGATTCACTGGTATATTATTTTTGCAGCGCTTACAACAGGGGTGCTGCCACCAATTCGGCCAATGTAAATCCAACCAATCCCCCTTACCAGTTCGTAAATTATATCAATGGGTACAGCGGTTCCAGTCCATTGGGTTCAACCGCAACCATCAACCCGCAAACCGGATTGATCTCGGGTATTGCACCTGCTGTTTCGGGCAGGTACGTGGTTTGTGTTTGCATCAATGAATACCGGAACGGCGTATTGATCGGTTATCACCGGAAAGATTTTATCCTGGCGGTGTATGATTGTGATATTCCTTCCGCCGTTCTGAATCCAAGGCCCGTGACCTGCGATGGCTTTAATGTTAATTTTCAAAATGACGGATCGGATGTCAATATTCAAACCTGGTTCTGGGATTTTGGCGACCCCGCATCAGGAGCCAATAATACTTCATCTCTTCCAACGCCAACCCATGTATATACTGATACCGGGGTATATACCGTAAAATTTGTGGTCAACAGGGGATTGGCCTGCTCAGACTCCACCACCACAGTTGTAAAAGTTTATCCTGGTTTTTTCCCGGGATTTACCGCTACGGGACAATGTACGAACACCCCCATACAATTTACCGACAATACCACCACCAACTATGGCGTGGTAACCCCCTGGCAATGGGATTTTGGTGACGTATCCTCCCCAAACAATACATCCAATTTACAAAACCCCACACATGTTTTTGCCGCGTCGGGTAATTACGATGTGCAGCTTATCGTAGGAAACAGTAAGGGTTGCAGAGGTACCATCATGCATACGATCATGATCATTGACCAGCCTTCTTTGTCTGTAAACAATGATACCCTGATCTGTGATCTGGACACTTTGCAATTGAATGCGATCGGAACGGGTTCTTTTTTATGGAGCCCCAATTACATGATCAGCAATGTGAACATCAGCAATCCCCTGGTAAGCCCTGATATTACAACTACCTATATTGTAACGCTCACCGATCCATCCGGTTGCGTGGGTAAAGATTCTGTAAAAATAAGGGTGGTGAATTTTGTGACCCTGCAACCTGCGGGCGACAGTACCATTTGCCAGGGTGACCCCACTAAGCTCAGGATCATCAGTGATGCGTTAAATTTCCTGTGGTCCCCGGCCGCTACATTGAACGACCCAACATTAAAAGAACCAACGGCTACGCCTTCATCCACCACTACTTATCACGTGATCGCCACCATTGGCAAATGCGTATCCCAGGCCGATATTAAACTAACCACCGTGCCCTATCCTCCTGCCAATGCGGGTCTGGATAAGGAGTTATGTTTCGGCAATTCCGTGCAGCTGCAAGCATCGGGCGGCAGCATCTATTCCTGGAGCCCCATCGCTTTTTTGAACAACCCGCGGATATCCAACCCGCAATCCATCAGACCTACCTCCAATGTACGTTATATAGTAACGGTAAGGGATACCCTTGGATGCCCCAAGCCGATGAGGGATACCGTATTGGTAGCCGTTGATAAGATAAAAGCGGAGGCAGGGCCAAGAGATACTTCGGTGGTATTGGGCCAGCCCCTGCAACTACACGCGGGCGGTAGCGTCAACTATGCCTGGACGCCCTCGCGCTGGCTAAACGACTATTTCATTTCCGATCCCATCGCCCTGCCGCTCGACAATATCGAATACGTGGTGAGGGTCAGCAACAATATCGGCTGCTTCGACACCGACAGCATCCGGGTAAAAGTGTATAAGATCGCCGCCGACCTGCTGGTGCCCACGGCTTTTACGCCCAATGGCGACGTCCTCAATGAACGCTTCCGCCCCATCCTCATCGGCATGCGCTCACTGGACCTTTTTAAAGTGTACAACCGCTGGGGGCAAATGTTGTACTCGGGTACCGACCCCAATTCCGGCTGGGATGGTACCTTTGGCGGCAAGACCCAGGAAGCGGGCACCTATGTCTGGTACGCCGAGGGAACGGATTATAAAAATGTCAAGATCAGGAAGAAGGGATACGTTGTGCTGATCCGGTAACCGGTGGTCTTTAAAAAATTCACACGCTGTCTTGAAGCTAAAGACAGCGTTTTTTATTATATTTAGGTCTGTTGATTGCACTATCCCCCGAATTATGAAGAAGTATTTACTGCTGATCATCCTTTCAATTGTTTGCGCGCAGGATATCTATGCAAACCATACGAAGGGTGGTTGGATGTATTATGAATATTTAGGACCGGGTATCGTAGACCCCAGTAAGCTCCGGTACAAGATTGGTCTGAATCTCTATATCGATTGTAATTCCGTACTGATTGAACCGTCTTGGAATTTCTCGTTTTTTACCGGCGCAGCACCTTATAATTTTATACAGGATATTCCTGTGAATGCAGCCCCCGCATACTCTATTGATGGTTGTGTAACAAGTTTTTGTTATCCCTGTATCAATAATGTTCCGCAACGATGTTACAAAATCATTAATTATGAAACAATTGTAGAATTAGCCCCATCACCAGATGGGTATATTATTGCAAAACAAAGATGTTGCCGGATTGCCGGACTTATTAATATTCAAAGCCCATCTACTGCTTATGGTGCTACTTATACAATAAAAATACCTGGTTTTAATGATGGGCCAACGGCACCGTTAAATTCAAGTCCTGTATTTATTTTTAATGATACAGCAGTTGTTTGCGCTAATAATCCTTTTTTCATGAATTTTACAGCAACAGATGCAAATTCGGATTCTTTAGCGTATTCATTTATCGCCGCTTATGATGGAAGTAGTTCGTCATCCCCGGGCTGGCCCAATACAACAACTGCAGATAATCCGCCGTACAACCCTGTTCCCTATGTTTTTCCTTATTCAGGTACTCAACCTTTAGGTTCGGCTGTAATAATTAATCCGATAACGGGTGTTATCAGCGGAATAGCCCCACCAACGGGGGAATATGTGATCTGTGTACTTGTAAAAGAATTTCGAAATGGAAATTACATTGGAGAATCAAGAAAAGAGTTGCATTTAAAAACGGCTCCCTGCACGCCACTGATCGCGAGTTCTAATTTCACCCCTATTACCTGTGATGGATTTACAGTAGATTTTACGGATAACAGTACCGGCAACCCCAATACTTATTTATGGAATTTTGGAGATCCCGCCAGTGGAGCCTCCAATACTTCCAACGTGCAAAACCCCACACATACCTTTTCTGATACCGGTATTTTCAATGTAAAATTGGTGGTATCTGTTTCAGGTCAATGCATTGATTCGGTTACAAAGCCTATAGCGGTTTACCCGGGTTTCTTCCCCGGATTCATCACCTCACCAGCTCTTTGTGTAGGGGTTCCTATACAATTCACCGATACCAGCAAGACCATTTACGGTTTCATTAATACCTGGCGTTGGGATTTCGGGGACCTGTTGACCCTCGCCGATACCAGCCACCTCCAAAATCCCGTATACACCTATAACCCGGGAGGTAACTACCTCGTAGAGCTAAGGGTCACCAACAGCAAGGGTTGTGAAAAAACGATCACCAAGAATATTTTCATCAATGATAATCCCACGCTTTCCGTCTTCCCACACGATTCCGTGTATTGCGGCCTCGATACCCTTCAATTAACGGGAACGGGTGTGGGTAGTTTTAGCTGGACCCCGCTGGTCAATATCATCGGCGCCAATACGGCCAACCCGCTGGTGTTCCCTGCCGTACCGACCATGTACCATGCCCTGCTGACCAGCGCCGCGGGCTGTAAAGCCAATGATTCACTCACCGTTACGCCCAAATTCGATCTCAGCAACGCCATCGCGGGCCCAACCAATATCTGTGAAGAAGACACCGTTACCCTCAACGGCACCAGCAATTATGCCAGTAACCTTACCTGGCAGTGGAGCCCCGTAGCAACAGTAGAGATGCCCAACAACCCAACTACCAGGGTATACCCCATCGTAACGACAACGTATACACTCAGTACCCAATGGGGCATGCACTGCGTGGCCACCAAAACGCATACCATCACCGTCAAACCCCTGGCCATTCCCAACGCGGGGCCGGATGGATTCGTATGTACCGGCGGACAAAGTTCCATACAATTGAATGCCAGCGGCGGCAATACCTATCAATGGACGCCAACGACGGGGCTTAATAATCCAAATATTCCCAACCCCATCGCTTCCCCCATTGTGCCTACACAATACGTGGTAGCCGTTGGTGTAACCGGCTGCAGCAAGTTAAGGACCGATACCGTATTTATAGACGTAGGCCTCCTGCCCGTTTTCAGCACGCTCAATGATACCCTCATCTGCAATATCGATACCCTGCAACTGACCACAAGCGGCACCGGCAATTTTTTATGGAGCCCCAATTATATGATCAGCAGCACCACGGTTGCCAGTCCGCTGGTGAGCCCCGACGTGCCCACCTGGTACCACGTGCGCCTGACCGATGTGGTGGGCTGTTATTCAGACGACTCTGTATTCGTTGACGTGAAGGACCGCGTGGACCTTAGTTTGGGACCAGATACCACGATCTGCCAGACGGACGGATTCCTGCTGAACGCAGCCAGCAACGGTCTTCATTATACCTGGAGCCCATCCACCTGGCTGAATGACAGTTCACTTTTGCGGCCCTTCACAAGGCCCCTGGGCACGATCACTTACCATTTGATCGTCAATATCGGCAAATGCCAGAGTACAGATGATATTACCATCAATGTAGTGCCCTATCCCCTGGCCAAAGGAGGCCCCGACCAGTTCGTATGCTCCGGTTTTTCCGCGCAGCTGAATGCATCGGGCGGCAGCAGTTATTTATGGGCGCCGTCGACCTTCCTGGACAACCGTCGACTTCCCAACCCCCGTTCCATCAAACCCACCGCCAATATACGGTATGTTGTAACGGTAACGGACACACTCGGATGTCCCAAGCCCGGCAGGGATACGGTATGGGTGAAGATATATCCCAGGGTGATCGCCGACGCAGGGCCCAGGGATACTACCGTAGTGGAGGGAGAACCCCTGTTCCTGCACGCGACCGGCGGCGGAAACTATTTATGGGATCCGTCCACCTGGCTCAATAATCCCAATATTTCGAACCCGATAGCATTGCCCAAAGACAATATCGATTACGTGTTATTGGTAACCTCGGCCGATGGCTGCTTCGCCAGGGATACCATTTCGGTGCTGTTGTACAAGGTGGATCCCGATATCTACGTACCCACTGCGTTTACACCTAATGGTGATGGCACTAATGACGTACTGCGTCCCATTTTGCTGGGCATGAAAGAACTCACTTTTTTCAGGGTGTACAACCGCTTTGGCCAGATGATGTTCGCCACTTCCGAGCAAGGCAAGGGATGGGACGGTACATTCGGCGGAAAGCCCCAGGACCCCGCCACCTTTGTATGGATTGCACAGGGCGTAACCTACAAGGGCCAGATCAGGAAGAAGAAGGGATACGCGATATTGATACGGTAGATCGTAAACATTTTTTAGCAACGATTTCCCTGCCGGCGGTTGCAAACCCCGACAGCGGTCAACAGTAGGGTTACATTTTTATTTATTTTTTAATCCGGTGCCATCAGGATCTTCTATCAATCCGGAGAATACTTATAATTTTTTTAAACAATGAATATCATCACCATATTGACCGCCGACAGGGTTTTCGACCGCTGTCGGGGTTAATTGGAGTCTTTTAAAATGAATAAAATCGTATTAATCACAGGCGCCACTTCCGGAATAGGAAAAGCCTGCGCTGAAAAATTCGCGGCAGACGGGCATGGACTCATCATCACGGGCCGAAGAAAAGAAAGGCTGGATGCGTTACAGGCGGAACTCGTAAAAACTTTTGGAATTGAAGTATTCTCCCTTTGCTTTGATGTGCAGGACAGGGATGCTGTTTTCGCGGCCATTGAGAGCCTTCCTCCTAAATGGAAAAAAATAGAAGTCCTCATCAATAACGCCGGCCTGGCCCTGGGCAGGGATTCTTTTGAAGACGCCGATATCGATGACTGGGAAACCATGATCAATACCAATGTACAGGGTTTGTTGTATGTGAGCAAAGCAGTGCTCCCTTTCATGATCGAACAGAAAAAAGGGCATATCGTCAATATGGGTTCCGTGGCCGGTAAGGAAGTATATGAAAAGGGCAATGTGTATTGCGCCAGCAAATTTGCGGTGGATGCCATCAGCAGGGGCATGCGCATCGACCTGCTGAAACATCATATCAAAGTCACTTCCATCAATCCCGGCGCGGTGGAAACCGAATTCTCATTGGTTCGCTTCAAAGGAGACGCTGCCACTGCGGAGTCCGCTTATAACGGGTTCACTCCGCTGACCGCCATGGATATCGCGGATACGGTTTATTACTGCGTAAATCTACCCGCGCATGTATGTATCAATGACCTTTCGATCACCTGTATACAGCAGGCAGGCACGTATTATTTCTATAAAGATCTTTGATTGAACAGAATTTGTTTTTTTGGTACAATAATAGCTGTATGATCTGCGTTAGAAACTGATAGTATATGTATACACTTGAATTTTCCCCTCAAAAGCCGGAAAATTGTTGTAACCTTGTTGATCATCCAATACTCAAAGTGAACAGGCAAATGAAAAATCGTATTCTGCTTATCAGTCTACTCACCGTCTTCCTCTTCGGGCCATCATCCAAAGCGCAGAATAACGTCATTCATCAATTACCCTGCTCATCTCCTTCCATCCTTCACCAGGCCGACAGTATCAAACAGGAACTGGCCAAACTGGGATTCATCGTAATGAAGGAAGCTTCCATGGAAATGGAGAGCGAATATGAGATGCCGGTCATCGTACCGCTCACTGAAGGAAGCTGGTACCAGTTCGTCTTCATCGGTGATATCAGTTCCCGGTTATATGAAGTAAGGATGTACGACTGGAATGAAAAACAGGTGGTGTACCAGAAAAAAATGTGGGGCGATGTGGACGGGAACGTGATCAGTTATTCCTATATCCCGCGCTTTACCGAATATCATATGATTAAACCGGTACAGATCAATAAAGGAAAAAAGAAATTATGCGGATATGTAATGCTGCTGAAAAAAGTTAAATGATATTTTTGCTTGGTATACATTACACAGGTCCCGAGGAGTCGGGGCCTTTTTTATTGAACATTGATCATTGAACATTTATTAGTGTGTTGGTTTAGAAATACTCAATATTCAATGTTCAACAATCAATGTTCAAGGATTGATGGTTACACCCGAATCGATGTCTTTTACTGTGTCAGTGATATCCTCACCTGCACGCCTGCCCTGGTATTGGTGATGGGTGCGCTCGATGAGATATAGGGTTTCACCCGTCGCTGGTCGAAATATAATTTTATATTGACACGGTTGCTCAGGAAATAATCTATCGTTGGTGAAATGGTGATCTCCTTGCTGCCGCCCGTGGCAAAATTATTATCCTGGTCAAGTCTGCTGTTGGCGGTCACATTATCCCTGATCTTGAAGTCCATCCGGAAATTGATCTCATTATCCAGTTTCTTGCCACCGTTTTTACTCAGGAATTTCGGCAACCGCAAACCACCCAACAATTTCAGTCCCTTTTTACGATAACCCAGGCCAATGGTAAATTCAGAACTGCGTACTTCGCTCAGCTGGTAATCCACCAGGCTTAGGCTGAGCTGCCTGGTCTTGGCATATTCAAACTTTGCCTGCAGCTGGTTGGTGAACATCATATCGATACCGATGAGCGGCGAAAACTGTTCCCCGATCGTTAAGTTGGGCACCAGAAAATAAGGAACATAATTCCTTGATATCGTATCATAAAAAGACGGGTAGCCGAATTTTGAAACGTCCTGGTACAACAGCGCTGATGTAAAGCCATTCATACTCAGGTTGGCGGTATAGCCATGGCTGAGGGTGAAATTGGTGAATATCTTGCTCAGCCCCTTTATCTTGGTAAGCCCGTTATAATCGATCTTCCAGTTGGGCCTGGGCAGGATATTTTTGAACGGGTTGGATTTTACATTGGGATTGTTCTGTTTGATCAGGGCCACTTTTTTAGGATCGTCGCCGGTATAGGCCGCGATGAAGGCGGGGATCAGCACGTCGATCGCATACCTTCCATAACCGTAATAATAACCATCGGCGCCCGGGGACCTGCCATTATTGTAAGGATTCGCCTTGCCCAAACGCTCGGAAAGGATCAGCCGGTAGTCCTGGAATTTCTTGAAGGTTGCGGAAACACGGTTGGGATCGAATTTTCCAAACAGGGTCTTGAACGCGATATAAGTAACATCGAAGCCGCCGCCTGCATAAGGGTTAAGGTGGTTGAACTGGAAATTAGCACCCGCCCCGCTGGTATCGGCGTAACGGAAGGTCTCCGAATAATTCTTATTGAAGGTCTTGCTCAGGTTCACCGAAATGGTAAGGTCTCTTACTGGTTCCAATTGTGCGCTTAAGGTTAACCGTTGGTCGAAGTTCTGAAAGAACAATGAATTGAAAGTGGTATCCTTCGTGATCCATCCTTTCTTTGCCGCTTTATTCAGCCAGTTGGTATCCGGTTGCCGTCCCAAAACGAAATCGAGGCCCGGCGCCATGCTCTTCCAGTTTTGTCCAACATACTGCGTACTGTCGGTATATCCCGGCAGACGGGTATTGGCATTTTCCGACAGGGATACATTCACCTGTTTGATACTGGTGAGCAGTTTTCCAAATATTTTTCCGGCCGTTCCAACATATGGCATGGCCGATTTATCAATGATGCGGCGGTTCTTGATAATCTTCTTCCCGCTCTTGGTGATAATGGTATCCTTCACCCTGGTAATCCGGCTCCGCCATTTTTCCCGGTCATCTTTATTGGAAGGCTGATCCAGTTGTTTCAGCCATTTGGATTTCTGGTACAACCGGTTAAAGTCAAGTTGCAGGGTGCCTTCTTTTTGCTGACCGTTCTCGAGGATATTTCCCAGGTCAATCGCCAGGCGCGACGCTCCTATCCAGCGATAAGAAGCCTGGTAACGCAGGTTAAGGGTTGTCCAGTCGAGTAATGGAAACTTGGAAGTAGGTACCGTATACGTAAAATTGGCCGTTTGGTTATACAAAGTGTTCCTGCCGCCTTTCAGCAGGTTTTTCCATATGGAGTCTTTCTTTTCTTTGGTATCCAGGCGACCGGCCGGTTCATCCACCCTTGAATTATTGGTAGCCATGAAATCAAAATTGATGGAACGGGTGATATTCCAGCGCATGATATAATCCCGCTGGAAGGTGAAGTACTTGTCATATGTTTCGGGTATCGCGTATTTGGATACGCCTACGCTTCTCGGGCGAATAGCGCCAAACTGCCGGTTCAGATCGGCACGGAAACTCAATTGCGAAGGAATGAAATTGATATTGAAATCTTTTACCAAATCGAACCAATGCGTTTTTGTTTTCCTGAATAATCTTTTGAATGGTGTAAAATATTTTGGCTTGGGAGCGAAATTATAGCCCAATACACCGCGGTGTCTCGTGACCTCGTTGCTTTCGATCAGGGGTGTATGTGTTTTTATTTTGAGATAAGAATAGCTCACATCAAAATTGGATACGTCATAGATCTTCGGTTTTTTATTCCCCGTCCTGTTCTTCCGCACGTTGGTGAAATTCACCGTGGTGGTGGACGTAAAATCGATGGCATTATTCTTAATGGAATCCTTGTCGGACCGGGTACGGGCCGTTTTTAATTTATCCTTCAGTTTGATATCGAGGTCGTACGGATCATATTGAGGCGTACTAACGGACTGGGAATAACTGGCAAACAACGGTATGGACAAGGCCGCTTTCTTAGGCAATAATTTTCCGAGTTCAAGATTTGTAGAAACGTCGAACTGTAAGAAGTCGTCGCGGTAACGGTCGTTCACCCTTTGTTCCAGGGTTCCAAAACCCTTGCTGTGTGTATTGGCCGAAACGGACAGCGTGCCAAGGTCGGCGAGGGTAAGGTCTACCCTGCCCAGTGCAGCCCATCCACCCGATTCATCGAGTGCCGACAGGCTCAGTTCATTTACCCATATCTCGGCGCAGGCGCTGGCGGCCTTGGTGTTTTCAACGCCAATCAAAATACCCCTCACTTCCGCGAGGTTGGGATTTCCTAAAACCGAGTATACCTGTCCGTTAGCTTGTGTTTTCCGGTAGATCACCGATGGCGAACCGGCCGGGTCAACATTCCGGCCCTGCTTCAGCTTCACCATCGTCTGCAGGTCAAGGTCCAGCGCGTCGCTCTTCAGCCAAAGCGTGTCATTGTAAGTGGTGGAGTTGGGATCGAGGCTCGCCGCGCTCAGCGAAGTGAGGTTCAGGGGTATGCGTATCTCGTAATAATTGTTCACGAAATCGGTGCCCAGCCTGATCACTGCGGTAAGGGCCTTGTTTATATTGGTGAGCGCAGGGAAAGTCTTTTTAGATTCTTCCGCATGAACATACATGGACAGTTTGCGGAACTGGCGCAGGTCACGATTGGGGAAGGTCTGGAAAACACCCCTCGCATCACCCTTGGCCAGGCCACACAATTGCAGGCTCATGCTTTGTTCATTCTGCAAAAGGTTAACGCCATTGTTACTGGTTGTTTGAACCCGTTCTACATCCGTGGGTGTACGATATGGCAAGGGATCCCGCTTGTCATTTTCTTCAATATTGACAGCGCCCTGGTTAAAGACCGTGGCACCCGGCGTAAGCTGTGTGAACATGCCTGTTGAATCGATCTTGTATTTGAATTTCCTCCAGACATTGCGGGTGAACTGCAGTTCACCGAAACGCAGTACCAGGCTGTCGGTGAAACCCGTCATGAACATCCTAATAAAGCGGATGGATTTGAAATCAGGAATGTTGCCGATCTTCCTGTCGTATTCATCGATTGGAATGCGAAACTGGTACCAGGTCTCGGTACGCTGGGTACCATCCACGAGGTTAACAGTAACCGGTTTTTTATCGATGATATAATTGGTGCCGATGGTCATCTCGGGCGCCGTTGGCGGTTTAATGTCCACGATGTACTGGAAGTACTCTTCCGTCTGGTTAAGGGTATTATCCCTGTTCAGGTCCTCCGCATCCGGGTATAAAGTGGCAGCGGAAGAATAAGTGGAACTGGTGGAGGCGATGGGTGAATTGCCCTCGGGGTTGTTGAATTTTTTATAACGGCCCAGTATGCCCAGCCCCTGCTGGTCGTAATCATCCCCGCGGTAATAATGATAGTCATCGTTGGAAGGATCGGCTATTGCGTTTATGTATGCGGGTGAGTTAGCACCAAAGGTGTTCCTGATCTGGGTAAGGTAGGCGCTGCGCTTGTTCACCTCGGCAGTATCATCCAGCCCGTCGAAGCCAACGTCCTGGTAAACCCTGTCGTTGGGATCATTGCTGAAGGCGTTGGTGACCTGGATGGGGTTATTGGGAACCCTGCCCCAGTTGGAATTGTCGACGGGAGAAGGGATATTGGGTGTTGGCAGACCGTTCTCATAAAAACGCTTGCCATCCTTTAATATGTCTTCTGAAACATTGCCCAGGTTAAAATATAATTTACCCCCGGTGGATGTCGGATTTTTTATGAAGGGGTCCTGCGCCCAGAATTGTATGAACTCAATATTGGCGGTCTCGAAATCGGTCTGGTCAATGCTGCGCATCAGTCCACCCCAGCGTGTATTGGCGTTCTTGAGCGTACCATCAGCGTTGATATTCGTAGCATCATAATTATAAGGTCCTTTATTTGTAGGATAATAGGCCAGGTCGAATGTGATGAGTTGACTTTCTCCATAGCCCGTTGTCTTTTGTGGGAATATCTCTTTTTGATATACCTGACGTACCCTTGGGTCGCTTAATTGCACCCGGTCATTGGAGAAGGGGTTGTTGGGTCCCTTGTATTGTTGAAGCGTGGGTTCAATTTCGTACCAGTTCATCTTTGCCCTGTTCATACCGGACCTGATATCATCATTGAGATCGGCTTCGGGGAAAAGCAGGGTGCTGTTTCCTTTTTGCGTGGCTCCCTGCGGAACAGAGGCCAGCGCCCAACTGATGGGCGGAAAGCGGAGGTCGATGCCTGACTGTGAGCCGTCAAAATCATCTATATTGATGATGCCTTTAGAGCCCTTGCCGATCTGCGGAGCATGACCCGGTTTCAGGAAGGCGCCCTCAGCAAAAAAGTTGATGGTAGAAGGGGTTGTGGTCTTATAGAACGGCAGTTTATCGAGCAGTTTGGTCAGTCTGGGTATATCCTTACGGTAATTCACATCGAGCCCATACATGGTGTTTCGGATGGGTTCATTGGTGCCGCCGGTAGGACTGTTGTCGTAGCTCACCTTGCTGAAGAAAGGCCTTTCGCCGAGCCTTACGATGGTACCGCCGAAAGACAACTGTTCCTTGGGTTTGTTCTTGGCCATATAATCCCAGCGCAGGCCCATATAATTCTTTTGCTGCAGGCCGAAAGAGGCATTGTTCTCATAATTGACCTGTACCGGCAACCCCGAATTGATGATGGCGGTATTGATGATCTTGATGGTACCCAGGTCGTAATTGATATCGTAGTCCACCCCTTCAAGCAACTGCCTGCCGCCCGCACTAACGGTAACGGAACCACGGGGAATATTATAACCGATGCTGATATCCGAAGACCCTGAGATCTTCGCGGAGCCCTTTAATACAAAACGGTTGAGGTTGGGATATTGCTGCGCTACCGCTTTGATGGAATCATAGAGGGCATAATATAAAGTATCTTTTATGGTAGGTAGGTTGGGGTTGGTATAGATGCCCTTGGCCAGGTCCCTTCCAAAGGGTTCCAGCACGGGGAACATCACGCGGCTATACTGTGAATATACCGTGTAGCCTTCCACATAATCAAATACGCCGTCGGGCTGTGGATCAAGCTGGTTGTTCAACCGGTCGAGGTTGATCAGTGAAATGATCGGCGAGCCCTGGTTCTTATCACCGAAAGGAACATATCGCTTCCATCCCAGTCCCGGTTCCTGGTAAAGCACATCCAGTTTAAAATCCTGGGGTGTAAGCGTACCATACCCGATGGCATAAACGTTTTTCAGCATCAGTTGCCAGATGGGCAGGTTGGGCCGCTGTGAAGTGGCCTTCAATAATTTCAGGAACAAAACTTTCTGGTTGGCTGAGGCGCTGTCGGGTGGAAGGTCCTCAGAAAATTCACCCACCTGGAATATCTTGCCATTATAAGAATACTGGTAGGCCACGGCCAGCACTTCATCCGTCTGCAAAGGCTGACTTAAAGAAATAAATCCTGCTGATCCATTGACTGTGTACTGTGATGAATCCAGTTTACGGGCAAAGGTCTTTTCAAAATCCTGCACGGGTTTTAAACCCAGGTTAATGAGTGTATTGAATACCGTGGAAGGACTGCGGCTTCCAGGGTTGGATATGATCGTGCCGTAAGTGGGATTTGAACCATTGGTTGGTGGAAAGGGTCCTCCGTTTTCGCCCAGGTCGGTCAGGCCCACCACATCCCTTGTTTCGGTGGTCGTTCCGTTCCTGTTGGTAACCCAAACCTGCATACGCAATATTTTCACCGGAGCGATCATCGCAGGTAAATTCGACATCACCTTATTATAATTGGCCCTGAAATATTGTGCCAGCAGGAAGTGCCGGTTCTCTTCATATTCATCGGCTTTGAGTTCAAATAACTGTGAGGCAGCACCACCCTGGAGGTTGGCCGACTGCCGTTGCGATTTCTGGTTGGCCAGTACAGTGGTCAGGAATAATTTACCGAACTGCAACTGCGTCTTTATACCAAATAATTGTTGGGCCCCCGGTATCAGGGTACTGCGGGAAGGGAAGTTGACATTTCCCAACTCAAAACGTTTGATGATCTCATCCGCGGTTCCGGTGTAATCGAGTTTCAATTGATTGTCTTGGCCAAAATTGGCCAGCGTATTGTAACTGATGGGGAATTTTAACTTGCCGCCGATATCCGCGTTCACGTTCACCTGGGCCTGCATGTCAAAATCAAAACCTCCGTTCTTCCTGGCGCGTTCGGGGAGGGTTGGGTTTTGGATGTTCTGCCCCTGGTAGCCGGCCGTAAGGTCAACATTTCCCTGGGGTGTGATATTGATCTTACCGTTTCCAAAAAGCCGGTTGAATAAATTATCGTAGAGCGATAATTTGGGTTTGATACGGCCCCGGTTGAGCAGGTTGAGTGTATTGGAGCGTTTTTTAAAATATTCTATCTCCGACTGCCTTCCCCGCAACTGCCAGTATTCATCAAAACTGTAGGAAGTGGTGCTGCGGTAATATTTGTTGCCGATCTTTTCATACACGATATAACGGCGCGTTTTGGAATCATAGACCACCGAATCCCGGAGGTTGGAAGGATTTTTAAAATCAAAAGTGCTGCGCCTGTAATCGGAAACAAAATCTCCGCGGCGGTCGTGAAGCTGGTAATGCAAACTGTCCCTGTAATTGGGCACGATCGTATCTCCTGCGTCAGAAAGGCGGGTAGGGTGTAGGGATTTGGCCGAAACGATTCCGCTGTTAAAAACAAGAAGCGTCACCGCCAATAAGATATAGCCAGGCAGTCTTGAGAATTTTTTTCTAATAAGCAACATCCGGTAAATCAGTTAACGTAGAATTCTATCAAATGGCTTTTAAGGCTTTTTTTATCAAATCTTCTAATAGTGATACAGATGGTTCTGCCAGGATAATCTTTTGGATTGATTGCTCTGCCTGTTGCCGGGAAATCCCAAGGGCAACCAGGGCATTTAACGCATCCTGCTCCAAACTATTGCCTTTATGAGCGGAAATAGAGGCATCGGATGACAATTTCCCCATTTTATCTTTCAGTTCAAGCACCAGGCGTTCAGCTGTTTTTCTTCCTATCCCCTTGACGCTTTCCAAAAGCCTAACGTTGCCTTGCGCAATGGCCCTGTTAACTTCTTCGGGTTTTAGTGAGGACAACATCATCCTTGCAGTAGCTGCTCCGATACCCGAAACACCGATCAGCATAACAAATATGTCCTTTTCCTGCCTGTCAAAAAAACCATATAAAACATGCCCGTCTTCCTTGACCTGCAACCAGGTAAATAACCTGCCTTCTTCCAGGTTTTGGATCTGCGTGTACGTATTCAGGCTGATATTGACTTCAAACCCTATTCCGTTCACATCCACATAAACCTGTGCCGGGCTTTTATACGTAAACTTTCCTTGCAAATATGCGTACATAATCAATCTCCTGTCGGTAGCGAAAATAAGGATAATTTGGCAGCATCCGCCGTAAAAATAAGGGTAAGGTTTTTTCTGTATTTTTACTTTTCCCGTATTTAGTTTAAAAAACATCAACAAAAAGAGAGCTGCATGCAAAAAATCACCGCTGCCATTACCGCCGTTGGAGGTTATGTACCCGATTACCGGCTTACCAATAAGGAATTGGAAACGATGGTGGAAACCAATGACGAATGGATACGTAGCCGCACGGGTGTGGAAGAGAGAAGGATATTAAAGGGCGAGGGGCTTGGCAGCAGCGACCTGGCCGTACCTGCTGTTTTGGAACTCTGCCAAAAGCGTGGCATCGGCCTGGATGAGATAGAATGCCTGATCTGCGCCACCGTTACCCCCGACATGGTTTTCCCGGCAACGGCCAATATCATTTGTGATAAGGCGGGGATCAATAACGCTTTTAGTTTTGATATCGGTGCGGCCTGTTCGGGATTCCTGTATGCATTGACCACGGGCGTTGCCTTTATTGAAAGTGGTCGGTATAAAAAAGTGATCGTGGTGGGTGTCGACAAAATGAGCAGCATCATCGATTACAGCGACCGGGCCACCTGCATCATTTTTGGTGACGGGGCCGGCGCGGTGTTACTGGAGCAAAACGATGAAGGCAATGGCGTTCTGGACAGTATTTTAAGAAGCGATGGCAGCGGCAGGCAATACCTGCACATGAAGGCGGGGGGATCGGTAAAACCGGCATCGGTAGAAAGCGTGCTGGCGAAAGAACATTATGTATACCAGGAAGGACCCGCGGTGTTTAAATTTGCCGTAAAGGGTATGGCGGATGTAAGCTATGAGTTAATGGAAAGAAATAAGCTCACCGCTGATGACATCGCCTGGCTGGTTCC
>JAYWAZ010000076.1:0-6490 GCA_043781975.1 Bacteroidota bacterium | reverse complement strand
GGGTTGGCCTCGTTAATTTAGGCGAAGAAGAAGGCAAAGGAAATATTTTAGCCCAGGCTGCATATCCACTCTTAAAAGAAAACAAACAGATCCGTTTCATCGGCAATATCGAAGGCCGGGATATGCTTATGCCGAAGGCTGATGTATTGGTTTGCGATGGCTTTACGGGCAACGTGATCCTGAAATTCGCTGAGAGCATTTATGATATTGTTCAGCGCCGCCATATCAATGACGAACACTTCAACCGTTTTAATTTTGAACAATACGGAGGCGTACCATTACTGGGGGTAGCCAAACCCATTATCATCGGCCATGGTATCTCCAAGGCCAGGGCCTTCACCAACATGATCCGCATCGCCAGCCGCATGCTGGAGACGAATCTCATGGAAAAGATCAGGGATAGTTTTAACAACCCGGGATAGGGATGTACTTTTCCTGAGGCTTTATCTCACCCCTCAATCATGCGGCGCATTTTCCATTACCCTGAAATAATGCAGCAGGTAGGGGAACAACGCGTCCATGCTTTCTTCCGCACCCCGGGTAGAACCAGGCAGGGCCAATACCAGCGTGGCTCCTATCAAGCCGGCAACACTTCTCGACAACATCGAATAAGGCATGTGTTCCTGCCCGTAACTCCTCGCGGCTTCGGCGATACCGGGTATCTCGCGGTCGAACATGGGGCGTATGGCCTCAGGCGTTATATCACGGTCCGACAATCCCGTGCCGCCGGTAAGAATGATGAGACTGATCTTATCATCACAAAGCGATCGTACTTTTTCCCGGATCGATTCTATCTCATCAGGAATGATACTGTAATCTTCAATGACAACCGCATATTTTTCGATCCTGCTGATGATGGCCTTACCGGAAAAATCGGTTTTTGTTCCGGCCGAAATACTGTCGGAACAGACGACCACGGCCGTTTTAACAGGTCGGCTTAAGGCATCGCTGTACTGCGCCCTCCCTCCTTTGTCTTCCAGCAACCTGATCCCTGTTATTTCCACACCCGCATCAAATGATCGTAGCATCTCGTACACCGTGAGCGCCGCTATAGATGCCCCATGTAGTGCTTCCATGGCAACACCTGTTTTGTAAATGGTCTGCACCTCAGTTTCAATGATGATATCCAGGCCTTCAATCCGGTGCGTAATGGAAGCGAATTCAATGGGAACGGGGTGGCAGGCGGGAATGGTGTCGCTGGTCTTTTTAATGGCAAACAAACTGGCAACCCGGCTTGTTTCAAATACATCAGCTCCCGCAATAAGTTTATTATTTAATGCATCGATCGTCCCGGGAAGGCTTACCCGCACAATCGCCTGCGCCCTTGCCGTTCGGTGTGTCTTGATCTCGTTGGTGATATTATTCATTTGTTTGAGTTCGGACTCAGGCGTTCTTTAATTCGGTCTTATACTTCCCCTTGCTCTTGCGGATATTCACCGCCACCACCTTGTACTCGGGACACATGGCCTCGCTGTCGCTGACACTGGAAGTGAGGTCATTCATTTTCACCTCGGGAAAATGGAAGGTGGAGGAAAGTACACCCGCCTTCACTTCATCCGTGATGTGCGCTTTTACGTCGATCTTGCCGCGGGCGGATATCACGCAAACCATATCACCTTCCGCAATGAGGTGACTGGCGGCATCCGTCGGATTGATCATCAGCACGTCATCTGTCACAATAACGGCATTGCCTGTCCGACGCGTCATGGTGCCGCAGTTATAATGTTCCAGTTCCCGGTTGGTGGTAAGTATGTAGGGAAATTCAGCCCCATGATCAACGATCTCCTCGGATTCTTTAAAACTGGCCATTTGAAATTTGCCCTTACCCCTTTTAAAAGTACCGATGTGCAGGATCTCCGTATCGCTCCCATCCGGCAATACCGGCCATTGTTTGCCATTATCACCCAGTTCATCCCACTTCACGCCGGCAAAGAACGGCACGATCTGTGATATCTCTTCGAGCATGGTCTTCGGGTCATAATCCGGCTGCGCATAGCCCATCCTGTTCATGATCTCCACGATGATCTGCCCGTCGGACTTTGTACCTACAATGGGTTCTACCACTTGCAGTACACGCTGGATGCGGCGTTCCCCATTGGTGAAAGTGCCGCTCTTTTCAAAGAACGAAGCAGCGGGCAATACCACGTGCGCCATCTTTGCTGTTTCGGTCATGAATATTTCCTGCACGATCAGCAGTTCCAGTTTGCTCAACGCGTTGATCACGTGCAATGAATTGGGATCGGTCTGTACATTGTCCTCTCCCATCAGCCAAAGCGCCTTTAATTTTCCATTCAACGCCGCGTCATACATCTGCGGAATTTTATAGCCCGCATGCAGCGGAAGTTTCGCATGATAGAATTCCTCATACAAATGATGGATATCGGGATTGGTGACGTCCAGGTAGCCGGCGCCCTGGTGCGGCTGACAGCCCATATCGGCGGTACCCTGCACATTATTCTGCCCGCGTAAGGGATTCACGCCCACACCACGCCTTCCGATATTTCCGGTGATCATGGCCAGGTCAGCGATCAGCATAACGGTATAGGTACCCTGCGAATGTTCCGTTACGCCCAGCCCGTGAAATGACATGGCATTGGGTGCGCTGGCATAAGCGATAGCCGCCGCACGCGCCAGTTGTTTATCAACGCCGCTTATCTTTTCCAACGCATCGATATCCATTTTCAGGACATGCGCCTTTATCTCCTCGTATCCCTCTGTTCTTGTTTCAATGAATTCCCTGTCTTCCAGCCCCTCTTTAATAATATAATACAACAGCATGTTCATTACGGCTACATTAGTGCCCGGGCGCAGTTGCAAATGATAAGTGGCATACCTGGCGAGTTCCGTTTTTCGCGGATCGATCACAATGGATACGCCCTTCATCGCAAATTGCTTCAGTTTGGCGCCGGTAACAGGGTGGGCATCGGTTGGATTGGCGCCGATCACCATGATGCAATCGGTATATTCCAGGTCAATGACAGAATTGGTGGCGGCACCGGTGCCGAATACACGCTGCATGCCCAGCGCCGTGGGTGAATGGCATACGCGGGCACAACTGTCTATATTATTGGTTCCGATGACCGCCCGGATAAATTTCTGCATCAGGTAATTCTCTTCATTGGTGCAGCGGGCAGAGGAAATACCGGCGATCTGGTCGGGACCAAAATCATTTTTGATCTGTGTAAGTTTATTTGCAATGAGATCATAGGCTTCGTCCCAGGTGGCTGGCACCAATTCACCATTCTTACGGATCAATGGCGTGCGCAAACGATCAGGGTGGTTATAGAATGAAAATGCAAAGCGGCCCTTCAGGCAGGTATGGCCCTGGTTCACTTCAGCATCATAGGGCGCCTGTATGGATTTCACCTTCCCATTCACTACGGCTACATCCAGGTTACAGCCCACGCCGCAGTAAGTACAAATGGTCCTCACCTTTTTATCGGCGACGATCGATTTGGATTCAAACACGTCAGAGATCGCGGAAGTGGGACAGGCCTGCGCACAGGCGCCGCAACTCACGCAATCGGAATCAAAGAAAGAATCGTTGTAACTTTTTATGATATGGCTGTCGAATCCCCGCCCGGCCATGCTCAGCACGAACTCGCCCTGCACTTCATCACAGGCACGCACACAGCGGAAGCAATTGATGCATTTCGAAAAATCGGAGGTCATGTAGGGGTGGCTGTGGTCCTTCTTTTTATCCAGGTGGTTCTTCCCGGCGGGATAACGAACATCCCTGATCCCCACTTTAGCGGCAACGGTCTGCAGCTCACAATTATTGTTCACTTCACAGGTAAGGCAATCGAGCGGGTGATCGGTGAGTACCAGTTCAATGATGTTGCGGCGCAAGCGTGTGATGCGTTCGCTATCGGTATAGATGTATGAATTGGGAATGACCGGAGTGTGACAGGAAGCCATGGTTTTCACCGGCCCGTTTTCTTTCAGGGCTACATCCACGCTGCATACCCTGCAGGAACCAAAGGGATCTAAATTTGGCGCGTCGCATAAAGTGGGAATGGCATCTTTTCCAAAATTTCTTCTTATAAACGAAATTATCGTTTCACTTTCCCTTATTTCAAAAGGCTGGTCATTAATGTAAGCAACCCCTGCTTCAGAATGGCCATTGCCTGAACCGAATAAAACGGTCTTGCCATTGGCTTGCTGCGTATGTTTATCTTCTTTTCTGTATACGATACCCATGGTCAGGAATTTTTAAAATAAGGGGAAAGTTCTTTTTCGAAATATTGTAGTGCATTCTTTACAGGTAACGGTAATCCGCCGCCTAATGCACACAATGAACCGATCTCCAGCGTTTCTATCAGGTCATTGAATAAATTCCGATCTATCTGATAATCCGATCCCTGTGCTTTTTCCAGTATTTCATATCCCCGGGTGGAACCGATGCGGCAGGGAAAACATTTCCCGCAGCTTTCGTGTGCCGTGAACCGGAACAGGTGTTCCAGGTATTTGATCAGCGGGTAATCTTCGGGGATGCAAACCACGGATGCATGGCCCAGTAAGAACCCTTCCTTTGCAAAGGAGTCAAAGTCAATTGTAAGATTTTCAATCTTGCTCACCGGGACCAGCCCGCCGAGCGGACCGCCGATATGCATGGCCTTTACCGGTTTTCTGAATCCCCCGCCCAATTCATTGATGACGATGCTTAGTGGGGTACCCATATCCACTTCGTATATGCCCGGCCGTTTGAAATAGCCGTCGAGCGAGATCAGTTTCGTGCCGGTCGACCTCGCAGTGCCGATGGCTGCAAATGCCTTACCGCCCTGCTGCATGATATAGGGCAGGTTGGCCAGTGTCTCTACATTGTTCACCACGGTGGGTTCATTGAATAGTCCCTGCTGCGTGGGGTATGGCGGCCTTACCCTTACTTCGGGGCGCTGCCCTTCAATGGAGGATAGCAATGCCGTTTCTTCCCCGCAGATATAGGCGCCCTGCGCTTTGATCACTTTAAAGTCAAAAGAAAATGCGGAGCCATTGATATGATCCCCGATAAGTTTCTCCCGGCGCAATGTTTCAATTGCCGCGTTTACGATATCCACTGATTCGGGATACTCTCCCCGGATATATACCACGCCATAAGGGGCACCCGTAATGTATCCCGCGATCATCATGCCCATGAGCATCGTGTGCGGACGCTGCTCCATGATATAGCGATCGGAATAAGCGCCGGGGTCGCCTTCATCCGCATTGCAGACAATGAATTTTGAATGGGATATGGCGTTGCGGCAGGAGTCGAGTTTAAAGGCCATTGAAAAGCCTGCGCCCCCACGGCCACGCAGACCCGAAATTTTAAGTGCTTCCAAAAGCGATTCCGGGGTCTTGTCAAGACAACCCAGGAATATCTTATAAAAATCATTCACCGGGCCATGCTCCGCTGTCAAAACCGCTGTGCCCCTGGAGCCAACATGGTAATGATCGGGTGTCGTCAGTATACCTTTCCTGATCTTTTCGATCTCATGGATGTCATCGCCCGAATAATTCTTTCCACCCAGGTGAAAGGCGCTGTTCTCATGGCACCTGCCCAGGCAGCACATCTCCCCGATCTCACCGGCTGAAAAATGTTTTCCCAGGGCCGACTGCAATGCTTCCTGGGTCCCTGCCGTCATACAGGCGCTGCCGTTACATACATAAACTTTCTTGCCCTTGTTTTCGGGCTTCATAAAATCATAAAAGGAAACGGCGCCATAGACATTGGCCTTACCAACCAGGAATTCATTACGGAGTTTTTCCATGGCTTCCATGCCGGGCGTACCCGTGGAGGTGGCGGCAATACCCAACTCCTCGAAAAGATTTTTCGAGAGCCCCTTGCCCTTACGGCCCGACAGATCACTAAGATTTTTCGACATGTGCTTTAGTATTAACAGGACCCGTTATCATTGCTGCATGATCCATCGCCACCTGCCCCGGGTTTGAATACACGGTTAATTTTTTATCCCGGCAAAACGCCATCAAACTGATACCCGCCTCCTCCGCTTCATCAACCGCCAGCGTGGAAGGAGCAGATACCGCTGCCAGGAAAGAAATGCCGGCCGCCTTCGCTTTGTGCACGATCTCATAAGAAACCCTTCCGCTCACCGTCATGCATTTGGCCTTGTTCAGTAAATGATGGTTGATCAGATACCCTATCACTTTATCCACTGCATTATGCCTGCCGATATCTTCCTGAACACAAAGCAAATCCCCTTCGATTGTAAATGCCCCGGCAGCATGGGTTCCCCCCGATTGCAGGAAGGCCTTCTGCTGAACGCTCACTTTGTCGAACATCAACGCAATGAAGGATGGATCCAATACTTCCTCATTTGAGATCCGCCCTGTCTGCTCTTCATCCAGCGAAGTTTTTCCGCAGATGCCGCAGGAAGACGCGGAGATCACGTTTCGGGTACCCGCAAAATCCTTCAGCACCAGGTGCGCGGGTATCACTACATTCACAGCCGTGATGAACCCTTCGCCATTTGTTCCGGTTATCTCAATT
>JAYWAZ010000075.1:0-6520 GCA_043781975.1 Bacteroidota bacterium | reverse complement strand
GCATGCGAAGACCTTCCATGAATATCTCTTCCGGCACCTGGGGCATTTGCATCCGCTCGGCCGAAACATTAAAACGCTGGAAATTATCCACAGGCCTGAAAATATAGGCTTCCCCGCTGTCATTTTTATAGGCCTTGATTCCCTCAAAAATGGATTGCCCATAATGCAGGGCCGCAAGTGATGGCGCCAGCCACAAGGGCTGATATGGTTTTATTTCCGCATTCTTCCATTCGCCATCCTCATAATCCACTTCCAGCATATGATCGGTAAAATACTTTCCAAAAGGTATATTCTCCAGATTGGTATCGGGTAGCTTACTACGCCCAACCCTTGTAATATTTATATCGGCGGCTGCAATCATAATCACTAATTTTACGACAAAGAAACGAAAAAACAACACCATAAACTATGATTTTATGAGTTTAAATGATATCCGGATCCCGGCTATTGTTATACAGGAATTGTATAAAGAAACGTTGGTTGAAGTGGAACCCCGCATCCGGGTTTCGGACCCTAAGCCTGCCGGCATTTCATATTTGGGGGATAACCGGAAAGGGATAGTCATCATCGTCAAAGCGCCGGAAGCGGTCTATCTTCCCGATGATCAATTGAATTTTTTATTAGGCATATTAACTGCCTGCAAACTTTCCATGGCTGATATCGCGTTGCTGAATCTTTCACAGATCGCCGAAATTTCCTACAACGAAATAACCCGTCAACTGGGGGCAGAAAAAATAATACTGTTCGGAGTAGAACCCGCTGCCCTGGAATTGCCCCTTCAATTTCCGTACTACCAGGTACAGCAATACAATAACCAGACCTACCTTGCTTCCCCGGGCTTGACCGTTATAGTAAATGACCGGGCAGAAAAAACGAAATTATGGGCCAGCCTGAAACAGTTGTTCGCACTTGATTAATTTTAACGTCGTGAGCTTTTAAAATTAAGGGACTGTTTTAATAATTATTTTTACAAATGGAAACACTCATTTTTGCGTCCAATAACCAGCACAAGGTGGATGAAGTGCGATATGTATTGGGCAATCGCTTCAATATACTGTCATTGAAAGATGCGGGTATCCTGATCGATATTCCCGAACCGCACGATACGATGGAAGCCAACGCCACTGAAAAATCGGGAACAATTTACCAACTGACCGGAAAGAATTGTTTCAGTGAAGATACCGGTCTCGAAGTAGAGGCCCTGGATGGCGCTCCCGGCGTAAAGAGCGCCCGTTATGCCGGTCCGGATAACGCGTTTGATAAGAACGTAGAAAAACTTTTATTGAATTTAACGGGTGCAACGAACAGGAACGCCCGTTTCAGAACGGTGATATCATTGTGGCTGGAAGGCAGGGAATTTTTATTTGAAGGCATTTGCCCCGGGAAGATCACAACCACCGGGAGCGGGACGAATGGTTTCGGATACGATCCGGTCTTTATCCCCGATGGCAGTGAAAAGACCTTTGCGGAGATGGACATGGCCGAAAAAAACAAATTCAGCCACCGTAAAAAAGCGATGGAAAAGCTGATCGAATTCTTAAATAATAACAATGGCAAGAATTAAAATTCAACAGCCCGAACACTATATCGCATCCATCAGTGTACCCGTACGGATAACCGATATCAACTACGGCAATCATGTTGGCAATGACGCATTCGTTGCCATCATTCATGAATCAAGGATGCAGTGGTTGCGGCAGCTGGGGTATACCGAATTGAATGTTGAAGGCATTGGCTTGATCATGAGCGAGCTTGCCGTTGATTTCAAAAATGAATCTTTTTACGGAGACCTGGTAGAAATAAAGATAGGTATCGGCGAAATGACCAGGGTGAGTTTTGAGCTCATCTACCAGTTATCTGCGGCACGGAATGAACAGCAGGTATTGCTAGCACATGCAAGAACAACCATGGTTTGCTATGACTATGCAGCAAAAAAAATTGTGGCGGTCCCGGAAAAAATGAATACCCTTATCAGGGGTTGATAACCCTACCCGGCGTTCCATATTTTCCAGCTCTCCTCAGCCTGGATGACCAGCATTTCGTATCCGTTTTGGATACCGGCCCCCTGCTGTTCTCCCTGTTGAAGGAACAGGGATTTTTCAGGATTATAGACAAGGTCAAATAAATGGTGCCTGCTGGTTAAAGCGGAATAAGGTATATCGGGGCAGGCGTTAACATCCGGGAAAGTTCCCAGGGGCGTGGTATTGATGATCAGGTTATTGTCTTTTATGATGGTTTCATTGAGTTCATCATACGATAAATCCGTCCCCTCCTGCTTTTTCCTACTGACCGTTGTAAAAGGAATATTTAATTTCCGAAGTACATATTTTACCGCTTCGGCGGCTCCGCCATTTCCCAGGATCAATGCGCTGCCAGGATGGTCTTTCAGGTGAGGCAACAGCGATCGTTCAAACCCGGTCACGTCCGTATTGTAACCAATCAGCTTACCGTCCTTTACCCTGATGCAATTGCAGGCGTGTACCCCTGAGGGTATGGAAGAAAGATCATTAAGATAAGGTAATACCGATCGCTTGTAGGGAATGGTAACATTCAATCCCAGCAGGCCCGGATGCTGCTCAAGTATGTAGGCCAGTTCATCAATGGACTTAATGGGGAAAGTTTCATAGCGGCAATCCATAAGGGATTCCCGCTGAAATTTTTCTGTAAAATATCGTTGTGAAAAGGAATGGTCCAATGGATATCCTATGATACCATACACTTTCATCAGGCCTCTTTTTTATCGAGGTACAAAAAGAAGGTATCGCCGCGTAAACCGATACGCATGGCTTCAAGGGGTATCACTTCGGTTGGGGCAATATTACCCAGGTTCACATTACATCCAATAAGTTCCAGGAAGTACAGCTGCTGCGCTTTTTGGGGCGCCTCCCAGATGATCTTTTCTTCGGGGATCTGCGTTAATATTTCCTGTACCAGTCCTTCCCGTACTTCACCGGTGCCACGGTAAATACCCACATTACCGGCCTCCCGGGCCTCCGCGATCACGTAAGTAGAGCCTGCCTCTAATTCGGCTTTCATCAGTTCAATCCATTTATAAGGGGGAATGATATGGGCCGCGTCCTTACTGCCCACTTCACTCAAAACGGTACCGTGCTTCGTAAGCTTTTCGATATACCCGCATTTTTCCGCGTGCGGAATATTGATCGAGCCGTCACTGACTTCCATATAACTTACGCCAAACTCTTTGCAAACATTGATATAATCTTCAAACTGGTTGCGTACCAAAAACGCCTCGAACAAGGTTCCACCGAAATAAACAGGCATATCATAGGAACGGTATACTTCTAGTTTCTCTTTTAAGTTAGGTGTAACAAACGAAGTCCCGAACCCAAGCTTTACCACGTCTACATGCGGATGGGAAACACTCATGAAATTTCTTGCTTCTTCTGTGCTCAGCCCCTTATCCATAACCATCGTGATGCCATGTTCCCTGGGTTTTTTATTACGTTCTGGAATTTGTGAAAGGTTAAAATTCATATTGGTTGGTTTAGGAATTGCAAAGATAACCCCTGTGCAGTAAAAACAATATCAGTAAACGAGAAAGGAGCAAACCGGGAAGCATCGACCGCCCATTAGATGGATCTTCGCTTTTTAAACCTTGCAATAATATCGACTACTTGCTGGTTTTGAAGAATGGAAGGGTTTATTTCAATGAATTTCTTGATCAGCCTGGGATTTCTTTCCATACCCTGCTCGAGTTGCAGCAGGGCTTCTTTTGATTTGCCCATGGCGTATAAAACGGCACTTTTATAAAAAACAAAAATGGGCTTGCCGTCTGTTTGTTCAAATGCGAATCCTGCATATTCCAGCGCTTCCTCGAATAATTCCGCCTTATAAAGACATTTCAGCAATTCGATCCAGCCATTGAGGTTCCTGGGCCTTACGCGTACCACGTTCCCAAAATAGGTGATCGCATCCTCCAGTTTATTAAGTTCCATAAAACACTGGCCCATGGCCAGGTTGTATTCAGGTTGCAAGCGGTGGATGCGCATGGCCACTTCAAGGTTTTTGATGGCGCTTTCCCATATCCCTTCATTCATGTAGGTGCAGGCTATCTTATAATGCAACTGGCTGTCATCATTATTCAAATGGCTTGCCTTGCGGTAGTTAAACCGGGCCTGGGCGTAATTTCCCATCTTATCATAGCAATGGCCGATGGCCTCATAAATAACGTCTTCCGGCCTTGTCAGTTCCAGTACTTTTTCCAACACATCTACCGCGTCCCTGTATTTGCGTAAGCGAATGTAAGCGTCGCCCATATTGCGCCAGGCATAATCAAATTTTTCGTCAATAGCAACGGCATACTGGTAGGCATCAATGGCCTTTTCATAGAGTTTTATGCCCTGATAGGCCGCTCCCAGGTTGAACCAGGCCAGTTCATTGAACGGAAACTCCTCGATTATTTTCTGGTGCAGGCGGATACCCTCCTCATTACGGCCGGTGAAATCCGTCCAGAAACATATCTTATACAATGCCTCTTCATTATTGGGCTCCTGCTCCAGTATCATTTTAAGGCAATCGAAGACCTTTTCAAAATTCTCATAATCGTCGTAAACATCAGCCAGTTCAAATAAGAGGTCGATCTTTTCCTCTCCTTCAAAATCATCAAGGGCGGCTTCTAAAACGGCAGCGGCCTTTTGCTGCTGGTCAAGCGCCAGGTAGGCGTCTGTTTTTAGAATATACAGGCTGGTGTCTTTGCTGTCCAGCAATTCGGCCTGTTCCAGTATGTGCAGGGCCTCTTTATACCGGCGCAGGACGATCAGCAGGTCGGCTTTTTTTAATAATAAGGTGGAGGAATAGGGATACTGGCGAATACCGTACTCTGCCGCTTCCAGGGCCTGGGGCAGTTGTTCTTTTTCATCAAAATGATCGATAATGCGTTCAAATGAATCCTCTTCTATGAAGGAGTTGGTTTTACCGGTCCTGAGGTTATCAAACTGCTGCAATAACTCCCTTAATTCATCGCGGTCCTGTCGGTAAGGATATTTGCTCATTCGGTATAGGTTATTGTAAATTAACTACTTTTAAAGAATTATACAAGTTTCAGTAACAATTTTTAAACAAAAACGTTAAAAAAGTGTAAAAAGAAAGTATGAATGGTAATCGGATTCCAATATATTTTCAATATATTTGTACAGAAAAATTAACACCAATGATGAAAATGGCCAAAATGTTACTGGTTTCAGTTGTGCTTACGGGCATTGCTTACAGTGCTTTGGGTGACAGGGGTATTGGCAGAAAGAGCAGGACTAAGGTTAGTCTCAATATTGTTACTCCTTCTTCTTTAAAAAACGCCATTTCATTAAACTTCAGATCCGGTTTAAGATATACGGGCAGTTTGCTGGTAAAGCAGGAATCATTGGGAAATACTTTATTCAGTAATGCATTGGTTACATACCAGAAGGGCAACACGGTATATATTATCCCTTACAAACAGGTGATAACCATGCCGGAGATCAGGCCTGGTTATACAGGTGTAAAATTGATCATCAGACCTCATTAATAACTGCCCCCTTCTTCTCAAAGGGGTTTTTTGTAAGCCTTTTTTTCAGGCTCTCAGCGATTCCCTTTTTTCATTTGCTGATTCTCTTCATAGGTCATTACCCTGTATCCCGATTTGGGGAAATCGAATTTTGATACCTGTACCGGATCAAAACTGATCTTAGTAAGGGTATATTTGAATTTCATTTTCCCCGATTCAATTTCATATTGCATGGCCAGTCCTGGTAAATTTGAAAATGTTGGATCATATTCTTTGTTGGCCACTACCAGGTCGGGGGTATAATACACCACAAAACTTTTCCCATCGGCCATTTTTGCAATGGCTTTTTTACAAGCAAACCCGGCAATGGTCTTCGTTTCATCGGTAAGTTCAAAATGAATATCGGAGTACCCCTTATTTTTTACCAGCCAATCGTCCTTGGTCAGCGTGATCATCAATTTCTGGCCACTGAATTCTTTCAATATCACGGCATTGCCCGACTTGGCCTCGTGTATGGTAGACTCATTACCCAATGCACTGACCATATCCTTGCGGCTGCTGTTACCCTTTAAATAAACGGTGGTGCTTGCGCCGTCCAATGCGTCGCCTTTACGCGGTAAGACATTACCCGACTGAATTTCCATATCATATACCATCATCCCTTCAGAAATGGTCTTTTGCGCCACAGCTGGATTGGCAGCCCACATCAGGCATATTCCCAGTCCAATATTCACCAAATTTTTCATTTTATTATTTTGTATACTAAAGTTAATAAAATCCCGTGCCAAAGACGTTGTTACCGGGTTAAAAAAAACCTGCAACCCTTTTGCAGGCTGCAGGACATTCAATTTAACAGTTTCTTTAACGTTTCTGGTTCCTGTTCTTTAAATCCTGCAATTTCTTATTACTTTCCTGCATGGCTTGCATCCGCTCCTGCAGTTTGCTTTGTTTTACCGGCTTTTTCCTGTTTTCGGCGATCTGCGCCAGTATCTTTTCGTGATCAATGATATATTTCTGGAT
>JAYWAZ010000074.1:0-2335 GCA_043781975.1 Bacteroidota bacterium | reverse complement strand
CCGGCAATGAAGGATGAAAGATCCTCTCCACCGGTTCATATATTTTGGCCTTGCCCGGATCATCATAAGTGCCAACGATAAGCACAGTGAATTCGGGGCCGTTGATAAAGGACTCGGCGATGATACCGTCGCTGGTCAGTTGCCAGCCGCGGTAACCATTGAACATCTGTTGCACCTGTTCGTTCAGTTCCGTTGTGTTATTCACTACATTTCTTATCCCCACACCCATGCTTCCCCCCGAAACCGAAGGCTTTACAATTACCGGCGAACCCAGCTTATCCATGATGCCGTCCAGGTTTTGCTCCCTGGTCGTTATCGCTTCCCATGCCGGGGTTGGAACACCTGCATTATCGAAAGCCTTTTTCATGGGAATTTTGGAAGTGGTGATATCGTAAAAATATTCATCGGCCCCGGTGTACAACAATCCTTTTTCTTCGAGCAGTCGTACAACGGATATGCCCGGAGCTCCATTTACCTCATCTCCGTCGCAGAGATTGAAGACCAGGTGCGTCCTGTTATCGGTTTCATTTTCTTTGGTGATCGTTTTGATCACTGAAGCATAGTTGTTCATGGTAACGGGTTGCCATTTCCAGGCAACACCCAGTTCATCGAAGGCGCGGCTGTATTCAGCGATGCTTTGGGAAAAATCGTAGTAATAATTGATATTGGGGTCATCGCTCTCCACGTAAGGAGCCAGCACCCAAACATATAACTGGTTTAAGGGAACCGTTGACAGGAATGGGTTAGATGGAGACATGAGTGATGAACGTTACAACAGCTGCATTTGTTTTACCTGCTGTTTGATAAAATCGGTCAGCTTGTATTTTTTTAAAGTTGATCTGTCGAGGTGTGCGGCGCCGTTGATGAGCTGCAGGCAATCCTTACTGCCGCAGTTGCAAACAAAAGGTTGTGCCATATCCCACTCGGTGGAAGGATAGAAAAAGGCGAGTTCATCACCCGGTTGCATTGGTTTTAGACAAACCAACTCCATCGATTTGGTATCGAAGAACACATTGGGCTCGCAACTGTGATTGATGTATTGCAGGAACTCGGGCTGCAGGGTAATGTGTTTGTCCAGGCCCGTTTGTACGGTCAGGTAAGTGGCGTGCGACTGCGTGGTGCCTGCATGAAACCGGCTGATGGTTTCGCCGGGTTGAATAGTCCGGGTGGCGCAGAAACATTTTTGATTGGTGGAAGTGTTCAGCAATACATCTCCGAATGCATGCCTGCTGATCACCTCGTAAGACGGGGTAGTAATGGCGTTAGTATTCATGCGAATTTAGAATGGGATAAGCAATGAAGGTTTAATGATGAATGAAATTATTTTTAATGATATAAATGTATAAAAGCATTTATTAATAAAAAAGTAATTGACCATAAATATTCAATAAGTGGATTAAATGGGATATAATGTGTATAACCATAATATTAGAAACAAGCCTATTTGTCTCAGCAGGGTTTTCCCGCATACTTCCACCCTGCTTCTTCCCAAGTTCAGCTGCGCCGGCTTTTATCTTTCTTTTGTCTTGATACAAAAGAAACAAAAAATCAAGGCAGGAACGATTATAGCCCGTTCCTGCCGTACAGCTATGTTCATCTTTTGCACTACTGTGACTTCAACATTGGTAACCTGCCTGCCGCAGGCAGGTTCTACTCTTTAATTCAAGGAGAATAATATTATCCCAAAGAACCGATGGTTCAAAGAATAGGCGATTGACCTTTTTCCTAATTCCTTTAAAGTGAGGAGGTGTGTCCTGTCATCCTGAGGAACGAAGGATCTCAACCTTAACGATCATGGTCACTGTTTTTACTTTTACCTCATTGAGATCTTTGTCTCAGGGGGGTTTCATGCCGCGCTGCCTTGCCAATGCAATGAAGCCCCGCCGGGACACAACGAACACAATTGCACAAAAACGGATATTTTAGTTACATTTAATTTTAGTAAAACCGCTCATACCATGACAAAAGCCGACTATATTATTTTTCTCGTCTACTTCATTTTGGTTGCCGGATACGGATACTATATCTACCGCCGTAAAAAAGCGCCGTCACAGAACGCTGCGAATTTTTTCCTGGCGGAAGGTCAGCTTACCTGGTGGGCCATCGGCGCATCGCTGATCGCCTCCAACATCTCGGCCGAACAATTCATCGGCATGAGCGGTAATGGATTTCGCCTGGGCCTGGCTATCTCGGCGTACGAATGGATCGCCGCCGCGGCACTCATCATCGTTGCCGTTTTCTTCATGCCCATTTACCTCAACAACCGCATCTTCACCATGCCACAGTTCCTGCGGCAACGCTATAATGAAACGGTGGCCATGATCATGGCGGTGTT
>JAYWAZ010000073.1:0-6531 GCA_043781975.1 Bacteroidota bacterium | reverse complement strand
TTGAGGTTTACACTTTCTAGTTCAAAAGTATTCAATTTTTTGTAATAGTTTTTCCAAAGTCTTTGGCAATTATTTTGATTACTGGAATGCACTTTATTTGGGGTTTGATTGCTAATACTCATATGAGGCCTGTCATTGTTGTATAGTGTTATTGCTTTAATCAGTTGCTTCTTTGCTTCATCTAATGTGTCAGTATTATAAAAGTTTAGGTATTCTTCTTTTATGATTCCATTTACTCTTTCAGCAATTGCATTTTCCAATGGATCACCATTTTCAGTCATGCTAATTTTTATTTCATTGTCCTGTAATAGCTTTACATATTTACCACTGCAATACTGTATCCCTCTGTCGCTATGATGAATAAGCTGCTTTGGCCTGGCAGCCCCATCAAGGGCTGCAATGGCCATATGCAGCGCTGCTACGCTCTCGATTGCTTCCATAGTTTGGGCAACATTGTAGCCAACTATTTTACGTGAGTGTGCATCAGTTATCAAAGAAACATAGATGTGATCTCCTGTTCTTATTTTCCAGTAAGTAATATCACTTACCCATAATTGATTAATCCCTTTGGGAATAAAATCTCTTATTAAGTTTGGATACTTTCTAAGCCAATGACTGGAAAATGTAGTTTGGATACGCCTTTTCCGCCTCTTAACTAATAAGCCATTAGCGGCCAATAAGTCGAAAAGAGCATCTCTTCCTATCTTAATCCCATGCTCTATCATAAATGGCTGAAGCTGATCATACAGCTTACGAGTGCCCATAGCTTTATGGTTTTCTCTGATGCTTTTTACCTTCTTGATAATTAAAAGTTCTGAAGTTTGTAAACTCTCCACCTCCCATGAATGCTGATAATATGCCTGGCGTGTGATACCAAATAACCTGCAAATACGAGATAGACCAAACTTAACGTACTTGCATTTTAATTCATGGATTACTTGGTATTGGGCTTTTTTTTGATAGAAATTTTGAGCTCAGTTTCTGCTATTTCTATCATACGTCTGTAACCTTCAGTTAATATTTTAGCATCTTCCAGTTCTTTTTTTAGAAGTGCAATCTGCTGTTGCTCTGGCGTTGAGGGCTTTATCTTTTTGGATTTATCTGGCAATGTTTCAAAATTTTCAACACCAAGGTACGCAGTTCTGGTGCGCCGATCATAACCAGCTATGTATCCCAGTTTTCTTAGCCAATCATGTACCAGTGAGTGACAACTAAGATCATATTTATCTACGCATTCTCGTAATGAAAGACCATTATCAATATGGTCTTTGCAAATCTGATGTTTCAACTCCTGGCTGTAATAAGTCTTCCGGGCAAATCCGTTTTGTTGCTCCATTTTACACTTTTTTTGTGTAAACCTATTTCAGGACAAGACAGTATGAGAAAATTCTGATCACCCTGGTTGGTGTCCTCACTAACCACTCACTGAACCAGTTCTTAATTGGCTTTTTCCGCAACATACATTTTATGCGAAAAGCCCTTTGAAGCGATACTCATATTTCCCTCAACCAGCCCATCGCCAGATACCCGTATTTTTAACGCGCCCTCATGCCCATCCGATTGGATGATCACCTGGCATTTACCATTGAATAGTTTACGCTGCCATTTGCCGTTAATATATTTATCCGCTTCATGACTGGAAGGGTCACCATTGCCCACGCCTATGATCCTGCCATTTCCCTGCACATCAAAGTACAACTGGTTCATCGCGTCCGCTACTTCCCTGCCCTTATCATCGGTTACGGAAACATTCAATACGCATACATCTTCCCCGTCGGCATTGATCATCGTTCTGTCGGGTGATAGTTTGATCGTGTAAGCCTTACCGGTTGTTTCAACTTTAGTATATAACTTCTTCCCTTTCTTCGTTCCAAATGCTTCCAGTTTACCGGGCGCATATTTCACTTTCCATTGCAGGTGACCGTTTGCTTCCATCGTTTTTTTGCCCAGGCTTTTGCCGTTTAGTTTCAATTCCACGGACTCCGCATTGCTGTTGACCCAAACATCAACGCTGTCGCCAGAAACCGGCGCAGCCCAATGCGGGCTGATCTGCAACACATCCTTATCGCTCCACCAGCTTTGATAATAGTAATAATTATTCTTGGGAAAGCCGCATACATCCATGATCCCGAAATGCGAATTGATGCAGGGCCATCCATAAGGCGTGGGTTCACCGCGGTAATCAAAGCCGGTCCAGACAAATCCGCCCATGAACCAGTCCTTGCCCGCATTGGGTTTCCACCACTGCTCGGCCGTACTGGCCCACCAGGGATAGGTGATGTCATGATCGGGCACATAACCCTTAACGGTATCCTTCACATAGATTCCCCTGGTGCAGACCGTACTTCCCGTCTCGCTTCCAAAAATGGGCTGGTCCGGGCTGGCGATGTGGTAATCATCGATCGCTGTAATACGGTAATTGAATCCCCTTACGGGTATCACTTCATTAATGCCCGGGCGGTAGTTGCCATTGTCGGCCGCATAGGTACAGGTTCGTGAAGGATCCAGTTCCTTCTGTTTTTCTATCAACGTCAGCGCCAGCCTTTTTCCTATATCACCGGCGTGTATCCATCCTTCCTCGTTGCCAATGCTCCACATGAAAACGGAAGGGTGGTTTCTGTCGCGCTGTATCAACCTTTCAAACTGGCTCATGTATTCCGTGGAGGTTCCGATAAGCCGGTTCTCATCCAGTACCAGCATGCCCAGTTCATCGCATGCCTGTAACAGCTCTGGTGTTGGCGGGTTATGGGATGTACGATATGCATTCACGCCCATCTCTTTCAACAACCTGATGCGGTAATATTGCAATGCATCGGGCAGGGCGCTGCCTACGCCCGCATGATCCTGGTGGCAACAAACGCCATGTATTTTTATGGGCTTACCATTTAAAGACAAACCTTTATTCGCATCCATCGTGATGGTACGCACACCAAATATGGTGGAAGTACTGTCAATGGTCTTATCCTCTTTTTTAACCAGCGTGATCAGTTGGTAACAATAAGGGTCTTCGAGCGACCAGCGTTGCGGGGATTTGATCTTTAACTGGTATTGTATCTTTTTCGTATCTCCCGCACTCACCGAAATACCTTCAACCGTGGAGCCCGTGATCCTGATGCCATTCTTATCCATGATGTAATAGGCAAGGTTGCAGCGGCTCCTGTCGGATGAATTATTCTGAACCTTTGTTTCAATGGAAACTGTGGCCATGCTGTCTTTATCGGTGGTGCTTATATAGGTGCCATACTCCGCGATATGTACGGGAGCAAATCGCTCAAGCCACACATGCCGGTATATGCCCGACCCTTCATAGAACCAGCCTTCGTATTGCGAGGCATCTACCCTTACCACCAGCACATTTTTTTTGTGAAAGTCGATATAATCGCCAACGTCTAAACAAAACTCGCTGTATCCGCTTACGTTACTGCCCAGGTAATGCCCGTTCAAAAAAACAACGCAGTTCCTGAAAACGCCGTCGAAGTTAATATTGAATTTATTGCCAGAATCTTTTGCGGGAACAAAGAATGTTTTCCGGTACCAGCCGATGCTTGTTTTGGGAAAAAGTCCGCCCACCGCTTTAAAGCCATGGTCCTGCAACCCCTCGTCTTTGATATTCACAAAATCCTGTTCCACCGCCCAGTCATGCGGCAGGTCGAGGCTGCGCCAGGAGGAATCATTGAAACCCCGGGCGATGGATCCCCTGGCCGAGCCCGCTTTGGCCAGGTTGTAATTGATATTGTAATCAAAATCATTGCGGGTATCTGAAGCATCCCCGAAATGAAATTTCCAGTTGCGGTCCATGGATATCTTTTCCCGTACATTATTTCGTGTATGGCTAACTGTTTTGCCCGGGTGGTTTTGCAGGTATGCGAAGATCAATTGGGCGATAAAGCCCGCTCCGGCAGTAGTGGGATGCACCCCGTCATAAAAAAACTCCGGGTGTGTGGAAGTGGGAGTCCACAGGTCAAGCAACTCGCAATCATTTTTTTGGGCGATGGCCTTCACCAGGGGAAAGATCTCCCGCTGCACATTTAATGAGTCGATACCCGCAACTTTATTGGTGAAGACGGTCACCGGGGTAATTAAAATGATCCTTGGCCTGGAAGAAAGGGTTTTAAAAGCGTTAATGATCGCAGTATAATCTTTCTCGAAGTCGGACTTATAGATCCAGTTCACCGGCTTACTGTCGTTGGTACCCAGTTTGATGGTGACCAGATCGGGCAGCCAGTCGAGCGCTGCTTTGTATTCGGGTTCATTGATATAGGGAAAATTGCCCCTGCTCAATAATGTACGGCCACTGACGCCAAAATTCCTGACCTCAAAACCCTTGCCCAGTAAATTTTGCAATTGCCCGGGATAGGAATTCTTCAGCCTGTCGGGCCCCGCACTCGAAGTGATGGAGTTGCCAACGCAGGCGATCTTCAGCTGCGCGGCTGAAGAAAAACAAAGCAGTAAAAAAGCGAACAGTGTCTTACAGGATTTCATATGCCAGGCTTAAGATGATACTTTAAATATAAGTATATGCCTGCAAACTCTTACCCTTTTGCTGTACTTTTGCATCGCAAATCAACGCCCTTTTTTATGGAATACAGGATAGAAAAAGACACCATGGGTGAAGTAAAAGTTCCCGCGGATGCCTATTACGGCGCGCAAACCCAGCGCAGCATTGACAATTTCAAGATAGCACAGGATATTAACAGGATGCCCCGGGAGATCATAAGGGCCTTCGCTTATTTAAAGAAGGCGGCGGCGCTCACCAACCTGGACGCCGGGGTGCTGCCCAAAGAAAAATGCGACCTCATCGGCAGGGTATGCGATGAGATACTGGAAGGAAAACTGGATGATGCGTTTCCACTGGTGGTATGGCAGACCGGTAGCGGCACCCAAAGCAATATGAATGTGAATGAAGTGGTGGCTTACCGCGGCCATGTATTGAACGGGGGGAAATTAGGGGACAAGGAAAAATTCCTGCACCCCAATGATGATGTCAATAAATCACAATCCAGCAACGATACATTTCCTACGGCCATGCACATCGCGGCCTATAAAATTATAATGGAGACCACCATTCCCGGTATCGAAAAATTAAAGGATACCCTGTCAGCGAAAAGCAAGGCCTTCATGCACGTGGTGAAGATCGGGCGCACGCATTTCATGGATGCCACACCCCTGACCGTAGGACAGGAATTCAGCGGCTATGCCTCACAGTTAAGCCATGGATTGAACGCCATCAGGAACACGTTGGCGCATTTGAGTGAACTGGCTTTGGGCGGTACCGCCGTGGGCACCGGCATCAACACACCACCGGATTATTCCGGGAACGTGGCGAAACATATCGCGGCTTTAACGGGACTGCCCTTCATTACTGCGGAAAATAAATTTGAAGCGCTCGCGGCGCATGACGCCATCGTGGAAGCGCATGGCGCGTTAAAAACGGTGGCTGTCAGTTTGATGAAGATCGCCAATGATATCCGGATGTTAAGTTCAGGACCCAGGAGCGGCATCGGTGAAATATTTATACCCGATAATGAGCCGGGCTCTTCCATCATGCCCGGAAAAGTGAACCCCACCCAATGCGAGGCGCTCACCATGATCGCCGCACAGGTGATGGGCAATGATGTGGCCATCGGCATCGGCGGCAGCAACGGCCATTTTGAACTGAATGTTTTTAAACCGGTGATGATCTATAATTTTTTACACAGCGCCCGGCTGATCGGCGACGGATGCGTTTCCTTCAATGATAAATGTGCCGTTGGACTGGAGCCCATCGAAGCGAATATCAAAAAGCATGTCGATAATTCCTTAATGCTGGTGACAGCGCTCAATACGAAGATCGGTTATTACAAAGCGGCCGAGATCGCACAGAAAGCGCATAAGGAAGGTACTACGTTAAAAGAGATGGCGGTGAAATTAGGCTATGTTACGCCCGAACAGTTTGATGAATGGGTGGTGCCGGGGAATATGGTGGGGAAGATTGATTAAGCGATATGCAAAGCTAAGAGTATAAAAGAGATCGGCCTTAACTCTTTTCCCCTTCTCTCCTTTGACCTCATAGCCAAAAAAAACCAGCCACCTAAGCAACCGGAATCACTAAAACAGTCAACTTATTTTGAAACACTACATACCTTATTTACACTTATAAGAAAACTTCAACTTCCCTGCTTCCGCCGGAATGCTCGGCTGATCGTCGCCCAGCATATAAACATTCATCACATAACCATCGCGGCTCATGATATATGTACTGAAAGTAGATACCGCTGAATCCACGGCCACATTACCGGAATAGTATCGTACGATCATTTTCTTTACCGCATTCAGTGGTTTGGTGCCAAAATTGAAAAACTGTGTATACCCGGCGAAATGATTAAAGTCGGTCTGATCACCTTCATCAGGCTGCAGGTTCATGTAATTCTTGGGTTTGATATTGGTGTAATAATCAATATCCGCGTCAGTGATCAGTTCCGATGACGTCATATCCGTTGAGGTCATATGTGTCAGGTTACCGCCCAGATAAGTATAATCTACCACGATCAC
>JAYWAZ010000072.1:0-2348 GCA_043781975.1 Bacteroidota bacterium | reverse complement strand
TATTGTTGATGGCGCGGATAACATGGCTGCCCTGGTCGGCGCCGGAAGTACAGGCGCTTCCGCCGCTGGCGCAGATATTGTTGATATCGAGGTTGAATAAGATCATCTCTGATTTTTCGGTCTTTGGAAAACTAACGCTCAGTACCGTATACAAACTTCTTCCCAGTACATCGCCGTTGAATGTTACACCGGGGATGTGTTTTTTTAATTCATCATGCATGTAATGCTTCAGCGTACCGATATAGGCGCTTTCCGCTTCATATGCAGCCGTGGCCATTTCAAGCGCTTTGGCGAAACCAACGATACCATAAACATTTTCGGTTCCGGCACGCATGTTGCGCTCCTGTCCGCCGCCGTGCACAAAGGGTTTTATTTTTACGTTTTCGTTGATGTAGAGGATGCCGATCCCTTTTGGACCGTGAAATTTATGGGCCGAGCCGGTAATGAAATGCACCGGCGTATTTCGCAGGTCGAAGGGAAAATGGCCAACCGTTTGTACCGTATCGCTGTGAAAGATGGCATTATATAATTTGCATAATTTCCCAATGGCATGGATGTCCAGGATATTCCCGATCTCATTGTTGGCGTGCATTAGGGTGACAAGGGTCTTTTCTTCACTACCCGCCAGCAACTTCTCCAGGTCATCGAGGTCAACATGCCCGTTCGGCAATAATTTTACATAACTCACTTTAGCGATATCCAGGTTATCGAGGTAGTCAACCGTATGGGAAACGGCATGGTGCTCGATGGGTGAGGTGATGATATGCCTGCAGCCCAGGTCTCTTACGGATGCTGTGATGGCGGTATTGCTGCTTTCGGTGCCGCAGCTGGTAAAAAATATTTCAGCCGGGTGTGCGTGCAGGATCTTCGCTACGGTCTTTCTTGCCGTTTCAATGGCCATGCGGCATTCGCGACCATAGGAATAGATGGAGGAGGGGTTGCCATACTTTTCTGTGAGGAATGGCATCATCTCTTCCAGCACCTTTGGGTCAAGTGCGGTGGTGGCGGCGTTGTCGAAATAGATCCTGTTCATTCTTTGTTTTGTGTTTTCTGTTTTACCAATTCAAAGCATTATGCCAACTTTCGTGAGCGCTTAACGGAAAACCGAAAATGGGAAACTATAAACTACTTACATCATCTCCCCGATATCCTGCATCAACCGCCTGGCGATATTATCGGCGGTTGTTTCAAAATTACTTTCGGCATAGATACGGATGATGGGCTCGGTATTACTGGTCCGCAAATGAACCCAGTCGTTGTCAAATTCTATCTTCAGCCCGTCATCGGTATTGATCGGCTGGTTTTTGTATTTGTCCTTTATTTTCTCGAAAACGGTTTTCACATCCAGTCCGTTTTGCAGGGCGATCTTATTCTTACTGATGAAATAGTCGGGGTAGGTATTGCGTAATTGTTTCACGGTCTTTCCGCTATGGGCAAGCTGTGTAAGGAAAAGCGCAATACCGATCAGCGCATCCCTGCCATAATGCAGGTCGGGCACAATGACGCCTCCGTTGCCTTCCCCTCCAATTACCGCATTCACGGATTTCATCATGGTCACCACGTTCACTTCACCCACCGTGCTGGGGAAATATTCGCCGCCATGCTGTATGGTAATATCTTTCAGCGCCCTGGTTGACGACAGGTTGGAGACGGTATTCCCTTTTCTTTTTCCCAATACATAATCTGCCACCGCCACCAGCGTATACTCTTCACCGAACATACTGCCGTCTTCGCAAACAAAACAAAGGCGGTCAACATCGGGGTCAACGGCGATACCCAGGTCGGCGTTGTTTTTGAGTACCTGTTTGCTGAGTTCAGACAAATGCCCGGGCAATGGTTCGGGGTTATGGGCAAAGTCGCCGTTCATTGTTTCATTCAGCACCACGATATCTTTTACACCCAGCGCTTTTAATAATTCCGGTACGGCGATGGCGCCCGAACTGTTGATGGCGTCAATATAGATCTTAAAATTTTTCTTTTTGATCGCTTTGGTATCCACCAGTTCATATTGCAGGATGGCATCAATATGTTTTGAGAGTGCGGTTTTATCTTTTGTATACTTGCCCAGTTTATCAACGGTGGCAAAACTGAAATCTTCTTTTTGTGCCGACTTTAATACCCGTTTTCCTTCCTCAGCGTTGATGAACTCGCCTTTGGAGTTCAATAATTTCAATGCGTTCCATTCCTTTGGATTGTGGCTTGCAGTAATGATGATACCGCCGGCCGCTTTTTCAAAGCTAACGGCCATTTCAACGGTGGGGGTGGTACTGAGGCCCAGGTCAATGACATTGAGGCCCATGGCGACCAATGCCTGGGCGTGCTGCGCCTTTACAAGACATTGGCCAGCA
>JAYWAZ010000071.1:0-6555 GCA_043781975.1 Bacteroidota bacterium | reverse complement strand
GAAAACTATTCGCCGCCACACTGATCACGCCATCCATGCCACAGGCGATCAGCGGCAGCGTTAAATGATCGTCACCGCTCACCACCAGGAAATCATCGGGCCTGTCGCGAAGCATGTGCATGCACTGGATCATATTACCGCTGGCTTCTTTGATACCGGCGATATTGTCTACTTCCCTTGCAAGGCGCAAAGTTGTTTCTGCATTGATATTGCTGCCGGTTCTTCCGGGTACATTGTATAAGATGACGGGTTTGGGACTGGCGCTGGCCAGGTTCTTATAATGCTGGAAGATCCCTTCTGGTGAAGGCTTGTTGTAATAAGGGCTGGCGCTTAAAACAGCTACCGCTTTTTCCAGCGGAAAGCTTTGCAGGTTCTCCATCACTTCCCGGGTGTTGTTGCCGCCGATACCAACGACTACGGGTACACGTTCATTTACCTTTTCACAGGTATAGTGAATGATATCGATCTTTTCCTCGTTATCCAGGGTGGGTGTTTCTCCCGTTGTTCCCAAAGTAACCACATATTCCGCCCCGTTGTCAATGACATGATCGAGTACCCTTCCCAGTGCGTCAAAATCAACATGGGTGCTGGCTTTAAATGGCGTTACCAGGGCTACACCCGTTCCTGTCAATAGCTTGCGTAAACTCATGGAAAAAATTTTTGTGAAGGTATTGCAACAAATCAATTTATGGTAAAAAAAATCCTCCCATAATTCAGGAGGACAGTTCGTTTCAAGTACTTGAATCCTTTAGCGGGAGGTGTACATGGCAGCCGGATGCAAGATCTTTGAATGGTCGAGGTATTGTCGGTTAGGGCTGTAAATGAACATACAGGTACCGTTCTTTATTTTATCAATGATGGGTTTATGTAAATTTTCCGGAATGGCGGGACAGCCCCAACTGCGGCCGATATGCCCCTGTGATTGCGCCAGCGCTTCATTCACATAAGCGGCCCCATGCACCACGATGTCCCTGCGGTTGGCATTGTCATTGATACCCAATTCAAGCCCTTCCAGGCGCAATGAATAACCATTGTGGCCGGTATAGGTACCGAGTGTTTCATAAAAACCCAGGCTGCTTTGATTGCTGTGAGGCATATTGGAAAAATGTTCGGCGGTTGCCAGTCCTGAATTTGAACCGTGTGCTACATAAGTATTAAAAAGTACTTTATTCTGATCGAGGTCGATCACAAATAACCGCTTCTTGTCGGAGGGCAGGCTGAAATCCACGATCGAGATGATATGGTCATTGACCAGTTTACCCGTTTCCAACAGATAATTATATCCATGCATGGCGTAATCAAATGCCTGTTTCGACAGGCCCAGGAGGTTCAGTCGCAGGCTGTCGTAGATCCCCGATGCCGAGGATTGAACCTTTAACCTCAAACTGTTCAAAATCGAATCGGCAGGTATCAGTGATTCCATCTTCAACGGTGAAGGGCTTGTAACATAGGCCGTTTTCCCCTTTGCAAAAACAAAGGGCAAATGAAGAATGAAGATCAGGAGGGAAGTGAAATAGAACCAGACCTTTTTTAAAGCGGATTTCTTACTGATCATATTGATATTGATTTTAATAATGCTTGAACGGCACAAAATTCGGCTAATATATGTTTTGGTTATGTTAAAAAGGGTTGTGAATGCGTTAATGAAAGGCCGGTTCAGGTTGTTTTCATTAAATAAGGCGGTTGTTGGATCGGGCACTTGTGATGAACGAAACAATAATGAAAGAAATAAACTATTGATCCCCTTTTTATTGCAGGATCATTAAAATTAATTGTATCGCCCAAGGAACTAAAAACGCCCTGAGATATCTCAAGGCGTTTCTTTTGCGGACCGGACGGGACTCGAACCCGCGACCTCTGCCGTGACAGGGCAGCATTCTAACCAACTGAACTACCGATCCATCGGTTTTCCCTCAAATCAGAGCAATAGTACCCGTTTTTTAGGGACGGCAAAGATAGGTTTTTTTACCTTTGGCGTCCAAAACTTTTATAAAATAATTGTAAGCCCTAATTTTACAAACTATCTTACAGTGAATAGGAGTTTTTATATCACTAAATTGTTATTCTTTTACGCAAACTTATTACATGCCGGAACTAAAAAACAGACAATTCCTTGACTTTGAAAAACCCATTAAAGAATTATACGACCAGATCGAACAGTTAAAAGTTACCTCCGAAAAATCAAAGACCAACATGAGCGGGGCCATCGCCATGCTCGAAGAAAGGATCGTTGAAACAAAAAAACACCTCACCGCCAATGTAACCCCCTGGCAAAAAGTGCAGCTGAGCCGGCATCCCGACAGGCCCTATACGCTCAAGTACATTGAGAACATGTGCACTGATTTCATTGAAATGCATGGCGACAGGAATGTGAGGGACGACAAAGCGATGGTAGGCGGATTCGCCAAGCTTGAAGGAGAAACCATTATGATCATCGGCCAGCAAAAAGGAAGCAATACAAAAACCAGGCAATTGCGCAATTTCGGCATGGCCAATCCCGAAGGCTACCGGAAGGCATTGCGCCTGATGAAACTCGCTGAAAAATTCAATAAGCCCGTCATCACCCTGATCGATACACCGGGTGCTTACCCCGGGCTGGAAGCAGAGGAAAGAGGACAGGGGGAAGCCATTGCGCGTAATATTTACGAGATGATCCGCTTAAAGGTTCCCGTGATCTGCGTGATCATCGGCGAAGGCGCCAGCGGTGGCGCCCTGGGCATCGGCGTGGGCGACAAGGTATTCATGATGGAGAATACCTGGTATACCGTCATCTCCCCGGAAAGCTGCAGCAGTATTCTATGGCGCAGCTGGGACAAGAAGGAGACCGCAGCAGAACAACTTCGTTTAACCGGTGACGATATGCTGAAGTTCGGCCTTGTTGACGGCGTGATACCCGAGCCGCTGGGCGGAACCCACTGGGATTACCAGGAAGCAGCGGATATCCTGAAAAATTACCTGCTGCCGGTCATCAAGGAATTAAAAGCCATTCCCCCCGAAAAAAGGATCTCCCAACGCATTGAAAAATTCGGGAAAATGGGATTCTGGGAAGATACCTAGTTTTATTTACGGTGTTTAACTGCAGTGTCTTCGGCAAGAAGACTTTTTTTATTGCCCTGAACGGGTGTTGGTAACAAAAAACGACAGACCGGGAACCGAAAATTATCTTTGATCAAAGAACCGATGTTATGCTGAAAGTAGGAGTCATTGGAGCCGGCCATCTGGGAAAATTTCATTTGAACAACTGGGCGGCCATTGCAGGCGTTCAACTGGTAGGGTTTTGCGACACCGATGACGCCAATGCGAAAGCGGTGAGCGAAAAATACCTGCTGCCGCGTTTTGAAAACGCCGAAGAACTGATGGATGCCTGCGACGCGATCGATATTGTGGCACCCACCACTTTTCATTTCGAGTTTTGTGAGATGGCCATTAAAAAAAGTAAGCACGTATTTGTGGAAAAGCCATTGGCCAACACGATGGATGAAGCCCGGGAACTGGTAAAACTTGCAAAGGAAGCCAACATCAAATTCCAGGTCGGTCATGTGGAAAGGTTCAACCCTGCTTTCCTGGTCTTAAAGGACCAGGTCATTCAACCATTGTTCATTGAAGTGCACCGGCTGGCACAGTTCAATCCGCGTGGTACCGATGTAAGCGTGATCCTGGACCTGATGATCCATGATATCGACATCATTTTAAGCCTCGTAAAAAGCAATGTGAATTATATCAGCGCCAATGGCGTGGCGGTGATGAGTGATACCCCCGATATAGCCAACGTGCGAATAGAGTTCGACAATGGCTGCGTGGCCAACCTTACCAGCAGCAGGATCTCAATGAAAAAGATGAGAAAGATGCGTTTGTTCCAGAAAGACGCCTATATCGGCATTGATTTCCTGGAAAAGAAGACCGAGATCATCAAGCTGAATACACCGGGAGAAAAAAATGTATTCACGTTTGATATTGAAACCAACAGCGGCAAAAAGACCATTGCGATCGCCAATCCTCCGGTACAGGAAGTGAATGCCATCAGGATGGAACTCGAAGAATTCGTTGCGGCTGTCATTAATAATACCCAAACGCCGGTAAGCGTAGTGGATGGTTTCAGGGCGATGGAAGTGGCGCACCAGATATTGGAAAAGATCGGGAAGACCAGCCTGCATTAAGGCGCCCGGGTCTGTTATTTCTTATTTATAATTTTCGCATTGAATCAACCCAGAATACATATACGCTGGTACGCTGCCGGGGACTTTATTGCTGCTGTATGCTCATGGGTAAGCTTTTATTTTTTACGAAAACATATCATTGGTGAACCCTTCGTGCCGGGCCCTAAATTCTATATTGGTTTTTTTATTTTCCCGCTGGCCTGGCTGGCCTTTTACCACCTCACCGGCAGTTACCATAATCTGTACCATAAATCAAGGTTATCCGAATTCATCAATACGGCGGTGACTACATTCATCGGCAGCATCGGTATACTTTTTCTCTTTATTTTTTACGACGCGGCAGGTGATTACAATATTTATTATAAGGAATTCCTCTCATTGCTTTGTGTACAGGTATTTTTCACTTACAGCATCCGGCTTCTTTTTTTAGCCAAAGCAAAGGCGCAACTGAATGGCAGCAAGGTTTTTTTTAACACCCTCATTCTGGGTTCGGGTACAGAGGCCGCCAGATTGTACAACTCCATTGTGGGCAATAAAGAGAAGACCGGTTACCGCATTACGGGCTATGCAAATGCCAATGGGAATTCACATTCATCGCTTCCGGCAACCATAAAAGACCTGGGCAATGCAACCAATATAGCATCCATTATTGCTGAAAACAGGGTTGAAGAAGTGATCATAGCCATAGAAAAGAAAGAAAGGAACCAGCTTGAACTCATTTTACAGCAGCTCAGCGATAAGGACGTAAACATAAAGATCACGCCGGATACGGTTGATATCATCAGCGGGGCCGTAAGAACCGATAATATACTGGATGTTCCGCTGATCGATCTCCATTCGGGACTGTTACCGTTATGGCAGCAAAATATCAAGCGGCTTTTGGATATTAGCACATCCCTGCTGGGTATGATCATCTTATCGCCCCTGTTCCTCTATACCGCGATAAGGGTGAAGCTTTCATCAAAGGGCCCCTTGCTATACCTGCAGGAAAGGATCGGGTTCAAAGGCAGGCCGTTCATCATGATAAAATTCAGAAGCATGCTGACCGATGCCGAAAAAACAGGTCCTGAACTCAGTTACGATAACGATCCCAGGATAACCAATTGGGGAAAGACCATGCGCAAATGGCGGCTGGATGAATTGCCTCAACTCTGGAATATCGTGAAAGGTGAAATGAGCCTCGTTGGACCAAGGCCTGAGCGTAAATTCTATATTGACCAGATCGTTGAGGAACACCCCGAATATAAATATTTATTCAAAGTAAAACCCGGACTAACCAGTTGGGGTATGGTCAAATTCGGTTATGCTTCGTCGGTGCATGAAATGATCGAACGGATGCCTTATGACCTGATGTATATTGAAAATGTATCCCTGCTCCTGGATTTCAGGATCATGTTACATACCCTTCGCATCATCGTTTCAGGAAAAGGTAAATGAATCCTGCCTACCGGCAGGCAGGCGCTGATTATATTGATTTTACTGATTACGCGGATTGCACCGTTTTTATTATTTTTGAAAAAACAATCTTGTCTTGAAAAGGATCTTCCTATTAATTATTCTCTTTTACTGCCAACTGCCAACAGCCAACAGCCAACTTTCTTCTTACTGGCAACAACAGGTCAATTATAAAATCGATGTCTCTCTTAACGATGTCGAACACACGCTGGATGGATATGTGAGGATGGACTACCATAACCACTCACCCGATACGCTGCATTTTATCTGGATCCATCTCTGGCCCAACGCTTATAAGAATGACAGGACCGCTTTCACCGACCAGACGCTGGAAAACGGCAGCACGGCCTTTTATTTCAGTGACAACGATCAGCGGGGTTATATCAACCGCCTGGAGTTTAAAGTGAACGGCATCACCGCAAAGACAGTTGATCATCCGCAGCACCAGGATATTGTCCAGCTGATATTGCCACAACCCCTCGCTCCCGGTGCCAGCACAAGGATAGAAACACCCTTCCATGTAAAGCTACCTGATAATTTTTCAAGAGGTGGACATAACGGGCAGTCGTACCAGCTTACCCAATGGTATCCCAAACCCGCTGTATACGACAGTAAGGGCTGGCACCCCATCCCCTACCTCGACCAGGGTGAGTTTTACAGCGAGTTCGGTAACTATGAAGTGCAGATTACAGTGCCTAAAAATTACCTGGTCGCTGCAACAGGTGATCTACAGGATGAGGAGGAAAAAATATTTTTACGAACAAGGATCTGGCGGTTCACCGATAAGTCGTCAACAGTCAAATCCCCCAATAACCAGAGATCGAAAAAAGCTGAGAAGATCAGTTCTGCAAAAGAAACAAAAACGCTTCATTATAAACAAAACAACATTCATGATTTTGCCTGGTTCGCCGATAAGGAATTTGTAGTTGCTCATGATTCGATA
>JAYWAZ010000070.1:0-2354 GCA_043781975.1 Bacteroidota bacterium | reverse complement strand
CCGTAAAGATGCCGGCGGATTTTTCAGTGGCGATCGTATCATTTTTAGGAATATAGGTTTGGGCATCCCCTAATTTTATCTCGATGCTGGTAGTGCCCAACGGGTTGGGTTTGATATAAGCGATGGAATTCGTGGGGATATTCACTTCTTTGGTCAGATTCATGTTCACCAGGATCACTTTCATGTTCTTATCCGTGGTAATACTGAATACCGTGCCCACCTGCAGCCCGTTGATCATTACCGGGTTAGAATTGGCGAGGCCCTGTACATTGGTGTATTTGGCGAAAAGTGTACGGTTCTTTGCGAAGAAAGTCTTGCCCTTCAGGAAGCTAAAGCCCAATACCAGCAATGTTATCGCCAATGCCGTGAGTACGCCGACCTTAGTTTCGTTTGAAATTTTCATTTTATATGGCCAAATTGTAAATGTCGTTGCTTTCTGCTACAACTGCATTTAAAATCAGCGGTAAATTAATTATTATTTTTTAATTCGAATCTAACGGAGGCATTATTTCTGAGATCGGTTGATAAACGTACTTCATACCTGTTGACTCCGTCTGTTATTACCATCAATGCGGTATTGGGCGGAATATTCCCCAGGTTTTCGGCATAGAGCACCAGTTCATTCGTTTTGCCTTCGACGAGGTTAAGGGTAAAATCAAATGACTTTTCTGTAAGCGCTTTATTATTAACCACCATCTCCTTGTTGAAATATACAGAAACAATGTCATTATCAATTTCGCCGTCATCGTATAACTTTACATTGATCTTGTTCCCTGATACTTTTAACACCTGTATTTCTTTCGTTTCACGGCTTTCGTATGCCGGCTTACTGATCTTTTCCTCTATTGTTTTTTGGGTAATTGAGGTGGTTTGATTCTTGTCTGGATGTTCTATCTGCTCTTTGTAATGTACCACTGCTTTTGAAATGGCTTCTGCCAGTTCCTGCTGTCCTTTTTCACTGTTCAGGTAAACCTCATCTTCGGGGTTATTGATAAAGCCGGTCTCCACCAGGATGGCGGGCATTTTGGTGGCCTGTAAAACCCATATCCCTTTCTGGCGCTGGTTCACTCCCAATGAACGCCTTCCGGTGGTTTCAATTTCATTGTTCACCTGGGTTGCAAGCAGATCACTTTTTTCCTGGTAGCGTTTCATGTATATGTTGGCGATGGTTCTTCCTTCGGGTGAGTTGAAGTCAAAATTGTTATAGGTAGAATCCGTACCATCTGTTTCAATATCGAAATTTTCCATGCCGTTCATGATCGCCTTTAGCTTATCACTCGTTTTGTGTGCCGCAAATATCCATACACTTGTTCCGTTGATCGAGAGGGGCAACTTAAAATATTCATAAACGGGTTCCACCACTTCATAGGGCGTGGAGATCTTCTTCTTTCTTTTTCCTTTTCCCTTGTAGGTGATCCTGTATCTTGTAACGTTACGGGTACCGATTTGCCGGCGTCCCTGTTTAAGCGGACCGGAATCGGCGTGTATGCAGATGAAAAGTTGTCCTCCCAGGTCATTGGCGATCCTTGCTTTTTCCCTTGGATCCTGGTATATATCCGTCGTCCGTGTTGGAATCGTTTTTACATCCGGCAGGTCTTTTTGTAATTGTGCCACCAGTTTTTTTGAAATAGCAAGTGTTATGTCCTTTTCTTTGGAACGAAGGGAATTTTCATATTGCCCGGTGGCGCCGGCATCCGTACCTCCATGCCCCGCATCCACGATAATGATCTTTAATTTCTTAGGCGTTTGGGAATAAGCATGGGATAATATTAACAAATGTGAAGCAGCAAATAAAAAGAATAAAGGCACTTTGTTCCTCAACATGTCGACCAGGTTTATCGGGGGTTAGTAATAAATCAAGTTTTCACAAATTCTCCCGGTAGCTATCGGGACTAAATGGCTATTTTTGCCAACGCTACTATGAACTATCAGTACAAAGGTAAGGCAAAATACATTTTGACGTGGGTACCGTTGCTATTGTTATTGGTGATAACGTTATATGGTAGGGGAACTGGTTTTTTCAACATACATTTTCACAGTTATTTAACGCCCGATACCATCCCGGTAAGATCATTGGCCATTAAAAACAGGCTGGCAGACTCATCCAGGCTTCAGAAAAACCAGCGGCTGGAACTGGTTGAAAAAGAAAAATTATCCGGGGCCGGAAAAAAACAGGATACCAATATCATCGCTACTGTAGATACGATACGCTTCAAAACGTCGAAGGATTCACTGGATGCGCCCGTCAACTATCATGCTGATGATTCCATGGTGCTGGATATTCCCGGAAAAAGGATATTGTTGTACGGAAAAGAATCCAGCGTAAAGTATATCGACAATGAACTGGTCGCCCC
>JAYWAZ010000069.1:0-2364 GCA_043781975.1 Bacteroidota bacterium | reverse complement strand
AATACCGGGCGAAACCTCCACCAGCCTGGTCGTACAGTCCACCCTGTATCATTTTATCAAGGCTTAGCACCGCCTGCTGCAACGCCTGCTCATTTTTTGTGTAATGATAATATCGCAATAAATAATTGATCGTAAAAGTTTGTGGGAACTTTGGCGCATTTCCAAAACCTCCCCATTTTGTATCCGCCTGCTTCATGATGTTGTTAAAGATCTCATCTACCTGTAGCTTTGTAAAAATTTCTTCCCGGGTTGAAATTGAAAGATGGTTTGCAGGAGCATTAACCACAGTCCTGCCAATATATTGCGTAAGTTCTTCCGCCTGCGCTTCCACTTCCTGTCTTTTATCATTGTACAATTGCGAAACTCCCTGCAACACCTCTTTCCAGGACGCCCGGTTATATGCCCGTTGAGGCGGAAAATAAGTGCCGCCGTAAAAAGGTTTGCATGCTGGCGTAAGAAATACATTCAATGGCCATCCCCCATTGCCCGCCATGGCCTGAACCGCATCCATATAAATATGATCAAGGTCGGGCCTTTCTTCCCTGTCAATTTTTATATTGATAAAATGATCATTCATCAATGCCGCCGTCTCTTCATTCTCGAAGCTTTCGTGTTCCATCACATGGCACCAGTGACAGGCAGAATATCCAATGCTTACCAGGATGGGCTTGTCTTCTTCCCTGGCTTTTTGCAATGCTTCATCTCCCCAGGGATACCAGTTAACAGGGTTGTGCGCATGCTGCAAAAGATACGGACTGCTTTCTGCGGCAAGTTTATTGGTGAATTTTGGCATAACTTTTTTAGGGACAACAAAGGTGTTGAATGATTCTTATTTTTAACTAAAAAAGGCGTTCTTACTTATTATTTTTTTTTATCACAAAAAGTATATTTTTGTAGCCGTTTAAACTAAACTTTACTATCATGTCAGACATAGCGTCAAGAGTTAAAAAAATTATTGTTGACAAATTAGGTGTTGACGAAGCAGAGGTCACCCCTGAGGCTTCTTTTACTAACGATTTAGGTGCCGATAGTTTGGACACCGTAGAATTGATCATGGAATTTGAAAAAGAATTCAATATTTCAATTCCTGATGAGCAGGCTGAAACCATTACCACTGTGGGACAGGCTGTTACCTACTTAGAAGAACATGCTAAGTAATTATCTATTATAATTATTGCAGGCAAGCTTTTATGGAATTAAAAAGAGTTGTTGTAACCGGAATGGGTGCTATAACGCCATTAGGCAAAACTGTACCAGCATATTGGGATGGATTGATCAACGGCGTATCCGGTGCTGACAATATCACTCAATTTGATACCACAAAATTCAAGACCAAATTTGCCTGCGAAGTAAAAGACTTTGAGCCTACCGATTATTTTGACCGAAAAGAAGCCCGGAAAATCGATCGCTTTACCCAGTTGGCATTGATTGCAAGTGACCAGGCAGTAAAAGATGCAGGCATAAGCAAAGACAATGTGGATGTTGACCGGGTGGGTGTAATTTTTGCCAGTGGCATTGGCGGTATCGCTACTTTCCAGGATGATGTTATGGAATTCGCCCGCGGTGATGGCACGCCCCGGTTTAATCCTTTTTTTATTCCCAAAATGATACTGGACATTGCTGCCGGCCAAATCTCCATGCGGCATGGTTTCAGGGGCCCGAACTTCGCCGTGGTAAGCGCCTGCGCATCCAGTACCAATGCCATTATCGAAGCATTTGATAACATCCGAATAGGCCGGGCTGATATTATTGTTGCCGGAGGAAGTGAAGCCGTTATCAAAGAAGCCGGTGTAGGTGGTTTTAATGCAATGAAAGCTTTAAGCGAAAGGAATGATGATCCTAAAACAGCGTCCAGGCCTTTTGATAAAGACAGGGATGGTTTTGTTATGGGAGAAGCTTCTGGAATATTGATCCTGGAATCCCTCGACCACGCACTGGCAAGGGGGGCTAATATTTACTGCGAAGTAGCAGGTGGCGGGGCAACCGCAGATGCACACCACATAACGGCGCCACACCCCGAAGGACTGGGCGCAAAAAATGTTATGATCGCGGCATTGAGAGATGCCAACCTGAAACCGGAAGACATCGACTATATCAATGTTCATGGCACATCAACCCCTTTGGGAGATATTGCAGAGACAAAAGCCATACTGAGTGTATTTGGAGAGCATGCTTATAACCTCAATATCAGTTCTACCAAATCCATGACTGGCCACTGCCTCGGCGCTGCAGGCGTTGTTGAAGCGCTGGCGTGCATACTGGCAGTTACGAAAGATATCATCCCCCCTACCATAAATCACTTTACCGACGATCCTGACCTGGATCCTAAATTAAACTTCACTTTTAATAAAGCACAGCACCGGG
>JAYWAZ010000068.1:0-6592 GCA_043781975.1 Bacteroidota bacterium | reverse complement strand
TTTGGGAGGATATAGTTTTGGGAATTAGGTAGTGGAAAATGGCAAGTGGGTTTCAACTCGTTACTCGCCACTTGCCAACTAATAAAAATTCAGCTTCTTCCTGAAGTTTGCATCAAATATGATCTGCGCTTCAAAGGGGTCGAGCCAGCCCTGTAATTTTTTTTCTTCCTCCGGGGTTAGGTTGTTGAGGAAAATGGCCATTTCCATCCTGTTGTTGGTGAGGGATTTGAAATACAGCACATGGGTCAGCACAAAGGCGGTATTACCACCCTTGGCGCCATAGTGTTTGAATACAGATTTGAAACTGCTGTTCTCCATCGGAGATTCCATCACCTGTTCAATGATCCTGTAGGCCGAATCATTTAAGAATTTGCGGTTGTTTAAAATATTGGCCAGGTGCACATAATCCTTCGTGGTGGAAGCCGGCAAACGGTCGCTCCAGTTCTTCTGCATTTTAAGAGTCAGGTCTTCCGGGTCAAATCCCGATTTGAAAAGATTGTCGTGTTTTAACTGCAGGTGCAACGCGTAAATGTGCTTGCTGTATTGCTCGTCCGAAAATTTATTGATGGCCTTCAATATCTTGGCTTCGGCAATCTTTCTGGGGTTCTGGTACATCAATAGCGATGCGACCGGGGGATACATGGATGAATGTATCTTTATTCCGAACAACCTGACATTACTTTTTATATTGTCAAGCCCCAGCAAGTCCATCAGGTATTCGGTATTGGCATTGCTGCTAAACATGATCATGCCCCGCGCCACGTCGATCAGCTTTATACTGTCGCCCTTGTTGTGTTTATTTTTTTTCTCATAGTCGAGCCATGCGGGGTGTGCACCACCGTCAGTTCCCTTCAGATAATACTTGTCCAGTTCACGGAGCGAAACATAACTGTTCTTGTTGATGACATCGCTGCTCGCCTGTTTTGCAAATTCAACCGCTACCATGATCTTGAAGGTGCTGGCCAGTGGCATCAGTTTATATTCATTCAGGAACGCGATGATCGTATCATTCTTCGTGATATAGACCGAGGCCCTGTCTTTATTCGCCTTAATGAAGTTCATGAAAGAATCGGCCGCATTGGGCTGTAATTGCGCAACGGCGGTATTCCCTGAAATTAGGGAGAACACTATCATAGCCACCAGGAGGAAGCGTTTATGGAGATAAGGATTCATTCTTTTTTGTTTAAATAAATTTGAAAAGGCCGGCGCCGGTTTAAAAGGAGTTCTTCCACATCATGCTTTCCACCGGTTTATTATGCTGTCCGCTGTATTTCGCATTTTTCTTCTGATCGTATTTCACTTCGATCTCGCCATCCACGGGAAAATAGATCAGTTGTCCGATAGGCATTCCGGCGTATACCCGCACCGGTTGTTTCACGGAGATCTCCAGCGTCCAGTTACCGCAAAAGCCCACGTCGCCTTTGCCGGCGGTTGCGTGTATGTCGATGCCGAGCCGTCCCGTGCTTGATTTGCCTTCGAGGAAGGGAACGTGTGCGTGTGTTTCGGTATATTCTTCCGTAACGCCCAGGTAAAATTCATGGGGTTGCAGTACAAGTCCCTCCTCCGGTATCTCAAAATGTTCGATGGTATTGTGTTTTTTCGCATCCAGTTCCCTGTTGGTATAGGCTGCCAGGTATTTGCCCAGGTGCACGTCATAGCTGTTGCTGCCCAGGTCCTCGCGGTCGTAAGGAACGATCTTTATGGTGCCTTTCTGCATTTCCTCCAGGATACGTTTATCGCTCAGTATCATTCTTTATTTGTTTATTTGTAAAATTAAAATTTTCGCCATTCACCGGGTCATATTCAATTCAACCCATGCCGCTGGTTTATCAACAAAATATTAACGCAGTAACAAAAATAGGGGTTTGGCATATAGCGGAACCCGAGAATTTCTTTTTGAAGCAGGTGCCGGTGCAAAGAGAGATCACCCATTGGCATAAAAGGCTGCAACACCTGGCGGGGCGCTTGTTGCTGACCGAACTTTTTCCGGGGTTCCCGGTTGAACTGATACAGGTCGCCGACACCAGAAAACCCTTCCTGGCCGATGAACCATTTCATTTTTCCATTTCTCATTGCGGTGATTACGCTGCTGCCATCGTGAGCAGGGAATACCGGGTAGGGGTGGACGTAGAACTGGTAAGTAAGAAAATTGAACAGGTACAATATAAGTTTCTGGGGGAAGAAGAATGGGTAGTGGGCAGTGGGCAGTGGGCAGTGGGCAGTGGGCAGTTGGCAGTTGGCAGTGGGCAGTTGGCAGTGGGCAGTGGGCAGTTGGCAGTTGGCAGTGGGCAGTGGGCAGTTGGCAGTGGGCAATGGGCAACGCTTGGCTGGTGCGTGAAGGAGTCTGTTTACAAGTGGTGGGGCAGCGGGGCCATTGATTTTAAGAAAGACATTGTAATAAAAAATATTGCGGGCGATGCGGGGCAGGGGATCGTTCAGTGTTGCTTCAAAAATGAAACGGAATTGAATGTTCATTTCCTTCATTTCAATGATAATTACCTCACCTGGGTTTTAACGGATCGATGAGGGAATTCAGTTTTCATCCAAGGGTTCATCATCGGTCCCTTCAAGCAAGGGGATATCACCTACCGAAGCGCCCGCGATGCCTTTGACCGAGCCGTACATGCCGCTGGTGCTGAGCAATACTTTTTCGAGTTGTTTTTCTCTTTCCTTCCAGATCTTTTCCATCTGTATCCTTTCCCGTGCGATACCCTGTTTCATTGACATAAATCCCTCTACGATGGCTTCCACCTGCCCGCGGAACTCATTGCCCGTCATATAATCGTACAACATCTGCATCTTGTCTCCCTTACCTTCCTGTTTTTTCTGTGCCTCATACACATTGATGATGCCGCTGCGCAACAAATGAGCAACAGCACCCACATCGCTGAAATTACAAACCCAGATTCCTTCTTTATCACCGAAGCGGTCCATGTCTTTTGGAAAGGTTTGGGTGACCAGGATGGCCACATCGGCTCCCCTATTTCTTTTATCTGCTTTTAATTTATCCAACCAGCTGTTGTTCCAGCCCTTGGTGCGTTTGCTTTCGTAAATGATCTTCCCGCAGAGGTGGCCGCCGTGGTTGCGAATGGTTTGTATGCAATCGGCCCCTTCCACGCCCTTGCCCACTTCTTCAATAAGGTCGAAAGGGAAATTCTCTTTCAATATCTCTTCCAGCAATAATTCCTGTGCTTCGCCCTGCAACTGCATGGACCCTTGCTCGCTCTTTCGTTTCAGGTCATCTATGGTCTTCTTCATGCTTTCGAGTTGCGTATCTTTTTCTTTTATCCGGAGGTCAAATAATTCCTGCTCCCGTTTGATGGTACTGTCTTCCAGTTCCTTCCTCTTTTCCAAAAAACGTTTTTCAAGTTCCAGTTCAAAATTTTTCTGTTGTTCTTCGAGTGCTGTTTTGTCCCTGAGCAATTGCAGTTGTTTTTTCTCCACGTCCTGCAGTTGCTGCGTTTTCAGCCGGGTTTCTTCTTCCAACATTTTTAATTTCATCGCTGAGGCTTCCACCGCTTTCTTTTGAGCATTGGCTTCGATGGAAGCCTTTTGATCCTCAAATTCTTCTTCCTTTTTTTTCTGCCAGTCGAGCATTTTTATGCGCAGGGCTGCCTCTACCTCGTTCTTAAGGCTTTCATTGAGTTCAAACTGGTGACCGCATTTGGGGCAGGTGACTTCGGTTGCCATGATATTTTTTTTACAAGATATAAAAAAGCGAAGTAAAAACTTCGCTTCGTTGTGCACAGGACTAGCCAGCGTTCAAATTTTTTGGAACCAGATCTAAGTGAAATACTTGAATTCTGGCTCATGATCTCTATATCCTCAGTCCATCACTTCATAAATATTCACTGCATGGGCTTTATTCTTCAAACTCACTTCCCCCGCTTTACGGCAGTTGAATGACTCTTTTACTCTTTCATAAGAGGTATCACTGATCACCACCTGGTTAGGGCCGGCAACCGATTGGAGGCGTTGCGCCGTATTCACGGTATCCCCGATGACAGTATAATCTAAACGCCGGAGACTGGCAGACCCGATATTACCCGAGATCATTTCGCCGCTATTGATGCCAATGGAAACCTGCGGTGTAAATGAAATATTTGCTAACGCGGGCAGGGCCCTTATTTTATTTCTTACGGCAAGGCAGGCGTCGATCGCCCGGTCTAAATGATAATCGCCACGAAAAACAGCCATCACAGCATCTCCGATGAATTTATCAATATAACCTCCCTGTGCAATGATCTCTTTTACCATCACATCAAAATATTTATTAAGTAAGGTAACAACGGTGTCAGCAGGTTCATTTTCGCTGATGGAAGTAAAACTGCAGATATCAAGAAAAGCTACAGTCGCTTCCAATGTTTCATTGGCAATCAAGGAAGATTCAAATTCGCGGCTGCTCATGAAGTTCAGTACGGTCTCATCCACGTACATCTTCAGGATATTATTTTCCTTGATGGCCTTCATGGTCTCCTTCATCTGCAGTACATGCCTGATGGTCTTTTCCATCGTGAGTTCAAGGTCCTCAAAATTCACGGGCTTGGTGATGAAATCAAAAGCGCCGCGGTTCATGGCGGTGCGGATATTCTCCATGTCGCCATAGGCAGAAACGATCACGGATCTGAATAAACCGTTTTGCTCATTCAGTTTTGTAAGTAAAGTGAGTCCATCCATTTCTGGCATGTTGATGTCGCTGAGCACAACGTCCACATCGGGGTTCTGTTCCAATTGCTCTAATGCATGTTTGCCGTTGATGGCAAATACAAATTCATACTGGTGATCCCGTATCTTCTGGCGGAACTTTTGCTTGATGAGCACTTCCAGGTCTGTTTCATCATCAACGACTAATATTTTCGACATCAGTGTATGGTTTTTAATTTTTCTTTTAAAATACTGAATTCAAGTGGCTTGGTAAGAAAATCATCTGCACCCAATTGCATGGCGGTATCATAATTCTCTTTATCACCATAAGCAGTGATCATCATTACTACTGGTGGTGGCTTGTGGTATTTTTGTTTGATCTGTTCCAGCAACTGCAGGCCGCTCATGCCGGGCATATTGATATCAGACAATATCAATACGGCTTCGTGTTCATGCTGGTTAAGATATACGAGCGCCTCTTCGCCGGAGAAGGCAAATACGAATTCCATTTCCTTATCCCTTATTTCCTTCCTGAAGCGTTGTTCAAAAAGAACCTGCACGTCTTTTTCGTCGTCAACTACTAAAATTTTCATTTGATGAATTTAAGGTTTATGCCGGTAAATTAATTATAAATTCAGATCCCTCTCCTTCTTTTGTCTCTACGTTCAACTCCCCGTTATGTGCTTTAACTATATCATAACTCAGGGATAGGCCCAGCCCCGTTCCCTGGCCGGTAGGCTTGGTCGTAAAAAATGGCTGAAAGATTTTATCAAGTACTTTTTGAGGAATGCCGTTCCCGTTATCCCGAACACTTATCATCACGCTGTCTGCAATTCTCTTTGTGTTTACTGTAACTGTTGGTTCATACTCTTTGGCATTCTGGTTTTTCTTTTCTGTAACCACATAAAATGCATTGGTAATTAAATTGAGTATCACCCTGCCGATATCCTGCGGAACGATATTGATGCTACCAATGGTTTTATCAAAATCAGTTTTCATGGTTGCATTAAATGATTTATCCTTTGCTCTTAATCCATGATAGGCCAATCGCAGGTATTCATCTGCCAATGCATTAATATCTGTTGGTTCTTTTACGCTGCTGCTGCTGCGGCTGTGTTGCAGCATGCCTTTTACGATAGCATCTGCACGTTTGCCATGGTGGTTTATTTTTTCTTCATTTTCTGTCACATCTTTAGCAATTCCTTTAACTTCCTCATAATTTCCCTTTGTAATTTCTTCATTCATTTCGGCCAACAACTCTTTATTCACTTCTGAAAAATTATTGACGAAGTTTAAAGGATTCTGTATCTCATGGGCAATGCCGGCGGTAAGTTCACCAAGGCTTGCCATTTTCTCGGACTGGATAAGTAGTTTTTGTGTTTGTTTTAAACTATCAACGGTAAGGTTCAGCTTTTTATACGACTCCGCATTTTCCAGGGCGATAGCTGCATAAATGGCAATGGTACGGAGCATATAAAGATGGTAATCAGAAAAAGCATTTTGCTGAAAACTCTGTACGGTAATAACGCCAAGTATCCTGTCTTTTACTTTCAACGGAAGGTAGATGAGTGATACCGGAGGTTTGCCTGCAACGGGCCTGGGGATATGCTGCATATAATCCTGGTATTCTTTTTCCAGGTCGCCTATAATGAATTCTTCTTTTTGTATAAAACACAAAACAGCAAACCGGTTCTCATCATTTATTGAATTGGAATAATAGGGAAGTGCCTGACCGTTTTCATAGGTTGCCGGAAACTCAATTGCTTTTAATGCATCATTATAGATACCGATCCCGAATACTGATGCATCCATCAGGGAGTTCACATTATCATACACCGTACCGATGATTGTTTCAGCCGATAGGGAAGAAGTGATCTTGCGGCCGATCTCGCCCAGCAACTCTACATTGCTTGCTTTCCTGTCAATCTCTTCTTTTTGTGTTTGCAAT
>JAYWAZ010000067.1:0-6621 GCA_043781975.1 Bacteroidota bacterium | reverse complement strand
AGCTGTCCGGAATCGTCAGGAACTCGATGCCGCGGTTCTGGAGTTCGGTAACCGTTTTTACAATGTCGTCGGTGGCGATGGCCACGTGCTGCACCCCTTCGCCGGCATAGAAATCAAGGTACTCTTCCACCTGGCTTTTCTTTTTTCCTTCCGCCGGTTCATTGATGGGGAATTTAACGTACCCGTTTCCGTTACTCATCACCTTGCTCATCAGGGCCGAGTATTCCGTGGAAATGTCCTTATCATCAAAACTGAGGATGTTTTTAAAGCCCATCACGTCCTCATAGAATTTCACCCAGGGGTTCATCTGGTTCCATCCCACATTGCCCACGCAATGGTCCACATAAAGCAGACCCGTTTCGGCGGGCGCATAGTTCGATTTCCACTCGCGGAAACCCGGCATGAATGGACCCGAATAATTTTTCCGTTCAACAAAAAGGTGCACGGTATCGCCATAAGTATGAATACCGCTCAGCACCACTTCACCGTTATCGTCTTTCAGCGTGGTGGGCTCCAGGTAAGCCCTGCCGCCCCTTTTAGTGGTTTCCTCGAAGGCATATTTCGCATCCTCCACTTTCAATGCCAGCACTTTAACACCGTCGCCATGTTTATGGATATGATCGGCAATGGGATTACCCGGGCGCAGGGGCGTGGTCAACACGAACGTGAGTTTATTTTGCCTGATCACATAACTCACTTTGTCCTTCATGCCCGTTTCGGGACCGGCATAGGCGAGCGACTGAAAGCCAAAAGCCGTTTTATAAAAATGGGCGGCCTGCTTAGCATTGCCAACATAAAATTCCACGTAATCGGTTCCCTGTAAAGGAAGAAAATCAGGTGTGGTATTTGCTTTTGATAAGGGGGCGGTGGTTGTTTCCATTGTAATTAATTTGAAAATAAGGAAGAAATTGCCGGGTTTCAAATTAAAATGCCGAATCCATGGCCAACGTCAACATCAGCAGGGAGTAGTTGTTGCGCTTATCAGCAAAAATTTTATGTGGATAATCGGGGATCATTGTGGAAACAAAGATAATTAATAAAAAAATGTAAGAAGTTAAAAATCTATTGGGCTAAAGCCCGCTGTTTTTTTATTATGTCCTCAGCCCTGAAGGGCGGAGCAATTCAAGGGGCAATTGAAGGGCAGGATTACAAAACAACGAACTGCAGCGCTTTAGCCCCATAAAAAATCATACAATAAAACTTCGATACACTTCCTTAGGACATTTTATATTTGCCAAATGATAAAAGTCGGAATCCTCGGCGGCGGACAATTGGGCAGAATGCTCTTACAGGCCGCGGCCAACTACCCTGTTGAAACCTACCTGATGGAAAATGAAACAGACTGTCCCGCAGCGCATCTTTGTCACCATTTCACTAAAGGCGATATAAAGAATTTTGAAGACGTGTATCAATTCGGGAAGGGCCTGGACGCCATTACCATCGAAATAGAAAGCGTAAATGAAGACGCACTGGAAAAACTGGAAAGGGAAGGCGTGAGGATCTATCCCAAACCATCCGCGCTGAGGACCATCAAGAATAAGATCCTGCAAAAGCAGTTTTATAAGGACAACAAAATCCCTTCTGCCGATTTCCTGATCACACAGGATCTGAATGAACTAAAGAACAACGTTGATTTTTTACCCGCAGTACATAAACTGGCCATGGGAGGATTTGATGGCAGGGGTGTGCAGATCATTGCTGCAAAAGAAGATATTTCCAAAGGCTTTGATGCCCCGGCCGTGCTGGAAAAAATGATCGCTATAAAAAATGAGATCGCCGTGATCATCGCGGTTAATGATAAGGGTGATGATGCCATGTATCCTGCCGTGGATATGATCTTCGACAACAGGCAGAATGTGCTGGAATACCAGGTGAGCCCCGCCGAACTGCCGGATAAAGTGTTATGGAAAGTGGAGGCTGTTGCGCGTAAAGTGGTGAAAGACCTGCAAAGCCCCGGTATATTCGCCATTGAATTATTCGTTGATGCGAACGACAATGTTTTCGTCAATGAAACCGCTCCCAGGGTGCACAACAGCGGCCATCATACCATTGAAGCCAATTTTTCATCCCAGTTCGACATGCTCTGGAGGGTGATGCTGGGATACCCCCTGGGAAGCACCCGGCATATTTTACCAGCCGCCATTGTAAATTTGCTGGGGGCAGAAGGATACAGCGGGCCCGCGATTTATGAAGGGCTGCATGAAATTTTACAGATCGAAAATGTATTCGTACATATTTACGGAAAAAAGGAGACCAGGCCAGGGCGTAAAATGGGACATATCACAATCCTCAGCAAAGAAAAACAGGAACTGGTGCACCAGGCCAACAGGATCAAACATACGGTGCAGGTAAGAAGCTGAAATCAAACCTGACCGATCATATAAAAAAACAGTTCCGGTACTGAATAAAACTTAAATTTATCGCCCGAACCAAACTAATAACAGGTGAAACCAGCTATACGTCTTTTAATCTATTTTGGCCTTCTCCCTTTATGGCTTGTACTGCTCTCATCCTGCAACAGTGAGGATAAAAAGAAGGAGACCCCCGCCCCGGCCAAAGCACCCGTTCCTAAAGTTGAAGCATATGTAGTAAAGATCATTGCCATCAGCGATAAGACCGAACTCCCCGGCTCCATCATCGCCAATGAAGCCACCGAGATCCATACTGAAGTTTCGGGCAGGCTGGTTTACCTGAATGTAAATGAAGGGAAAACTGTGGGTAAGGGCGCTTTACTGGCAAAGATCTTCGATGGCGACCTGCAAGCGCAATTAAAAAAACTGAACGTCCAGGTGGCGGTAGCCGAACAAACGGTGCGGCGTATGGGCGAATTACTGAAGATCGGCGGCGTAAGCCAGCAGGAATATGACCTGAGCGCACTGCAGGTCAATACCATCCGTGCCGATATGGATATTGTAAGAACCAATATCCAGCGCACTGAGGTACACGCTCCTTTCAGCGGAACACTGGGATTAAAGAATATAAGCCCCGGCGCCTATATCACACCGCAGACCACCATTACCACGATCCGCCAGAACAGCCAGTTAAAACTTGATTTTACCCTTCCTGAAAAATATACCAATGGCATGAAGCAGGGTCAGTTGGTTGAATTTACGATCGAAGGCAATCCAAAAAAATATTCGGCAAGGATCATCGCAGCTGAATCCGGACTGCAGGAAAATACGCGAAGCCTGAATGTACGGGCCCTGGTCATCAACAACGACGGGAAATTATTACCCGGTGTATTTGCCAAAGTGATCAGTGATTTTAATCCCGATACGAACGCGATCATGATCCCATCCCAGGCTATACTGCCCCAGGCCCGCGGAAAAAAAGTGATCGTATATCATAATGGACTGGCAACATTTACTGAGGTAACGACCGGCATAAGGGATTCATCATTTGTACAGATCACAAACGGGCTTAAGGTTGGTGACACTGTCATTACCACGGGCCTGATGAGTCTTAAACCTGATGCAAAGGTCGAAATAAACAAAATAAACAAGTAAAGCACTCCGTGTAGTATGAATATTTCAGAATTCAGTTTACGAAGACCCGTATTTGCCATCGTGCTCAACATCATGATCGTGGTGTTTGGCGCCATTGGTTTCAAATTCCTGGGTGTTCGCGACTACCCGGCGCTTGATCCGCCCAATATCAGTGTTCGCACTTCCTACCCCGGCGCCAATGCCGATATCATCGAAACCCAGATCACCGAACCGCTTGAAAAAGCCATCAATGGCATTTCAGGCATCAAAAATATCTCGTCTCAAAGTTCACAGGGCAGCAGCAATATCACCGTTGAGTTTGAACTGGGTACCGCCCTGGAAGAAGCAGCCAATGATGTCCGAGATAAGGTATCGCAGGCCACCCGTAACCTTCCATCCGATCTGGATGCGCCGCCTGTAGTATCTAAAGCCGACAACAGCGGCGACCCCGTAGTGATCCTGTTACTGCAAAGCAATATCCGCAACTCCCTCCAGATAACGGAATTTGCCAACAATAACCTGGTGGAACGCCTGCAAACGGTACCGGGTGTAAGCAATGTGACCGTTTGGGGTGAAAAAAAGTATGCCATGCGCATCTGGTTCTCCCCGTCGAAGCTCAGCGCCTATTCACTGACGCCCAATGATGTGCAGACCGCCCTCCTGAAAGAAAATGTGGAACTTCCTTCGGGTAAGATATCCGGCGACGCCACTGAACTCTCCATCCGTACATTCGGGCGGCTGAACACGGAGGATGAATTCAATAACCTGATCGTAAAGAATATAAATGGAACGGATATACGCTTAAAAGACGTGGGGGAAGCCGTGCTGGGTCCCGAAAATGAAGAAAGTGTTTTAAAAGAGAGCGGCATCCCCATGATCGCCATTGCCATCATCCCGCAACCCGGCACCAATTACATTCAAATTGCCGATGAAATAACCAAACGGCTTGACCAGATAAAAAAAGATCTGCCGGCGGATATCCGACTGGAACTTTCCTATGACCAGACCCAGTACATCCGCAAATCCATCAGCGAAGTGGGTGAAACGCTGATGATCGCTTTCATCCTGGTGGTGCTCATCATCTACCTTTTCTTCCGGGAATGGCTTATCGCCATCCGCCCGCTGATCGATATCCCCGTTTCCCTGATCGGCGCCTTTTTCATCATGTACCTCTGTGGATTCACCATCAATGTGCTTACCCTGCTGGCCATCGTACTCGCCACCGGGCTGGTGGTGGATGACGGCATCGTGGTCACCGAGAACATCTACAAGAAGATTGAAGGAGGCATGCCCAAGTGGCAGGCAGCCAAAGAAGGGTCAAAAGAAATTTATTTTGCTGTCATTGCCACTTCCATCACGCTGGCCGTCGTGTTCTTACCCATCATATTCCTGCAGGGATTTGTGGGTAGGCTTTTCCGTGAGTTCGGCATCGTAGTGGCCGGTGCCGTGTTGATATCCGCTTTTGTTTCGCTTACACTTACACCGGTGCTGAACGTATTTCTTGCCGGTAAGGCACATAAACATTCCTGGTTCTATACCGTTACCGAACCTTTTTTCCGCCGGCTTGAAAATGACTATCGCAGCGCATTAAGCGGTTTTATGAAATGGAGATGGATGGCCTTCGTGATCATCCTGGCCTGTTTTTCCATTATATATTTCTTTGGAAGGACCTTACAAAGTGAACTGGCGCCGATGGAAGACAAAAGCGGTTTCCGCCTGTCGGTAACCGCCCCCGAAGGCACATCCTATGACGCCATGGATAAATTCATGGACAAGCTTTCCAATTTTTTACTCGACTCAATCCCCGAAAAAAGATACATGGTGAGTCTTACCGCACCAGGTTTTACAGGCTCCGGATCTTCGAACTCGGGTTTTGTAAGGGTGGTATTGTCCAGCCCTTCTGAAAGAAAACGCAGCCAGCAGGATGTAGTGAACTGGGTCAATAAAACCATGCCCCGGTTCAACCAGGGCCGTGCCTTTGCCATACAGGAACAAACCATTTCAGTGAATCGCCGCGGCGGGCAACCGGTACAGTTTGTTCTGCAAAATGTAGACGGGGAGAAGTTAAAAAAAATATTACCGAAATTCCTGGAAGAAGCCAATAAAAGTACAGCGCTGCTGGGTGTTGATGTTGACCTTAAATTCAATAAGCCCGAACTCCGTGTCAATATCGACCGGATGAAAGCGAGTACCCTGGGCGTTAGTATCGATGATATTTCACAAACGATGCAACTGGCCATGAGCAACCGCCGCATGGGTTATTTTACCAAGGACGGAAAACAATATCAGGTGCTGGGACAGGTAGCGCGGTCAGACCGTGATGACCCTGCGGATCTCAACAGTATCTATGTCCGTAATAAACGCGGCGAAGCCATTGCGCTTGAGAATCTCATCACCCTTTCGGAAGAAGTGACCCCCCCAACTGTTTACCATTTTAACCGGTATAAGTCGGCCACCATTTCTGCGGGACTGCAACCCGGCAAAACGGTTGGTGATGGCATCAAGGACATGCAGGACATAGCCAAGAAATTACTGGATGAATCTTTCTCTACCGCCCTTAGCGGTGCATCGAGGGATTTTTCGGAGAGTTCGGGCAATACCTCCTTTGCTTTTATCCTTGCCCTGGTACTGATCTTTTTGGTACTGGCTGCACAGTTTGAAAGTTTCGTCGACCCGTTCACCATCATGTTTACTGTACCCCTGGCTTTGGCAGGAGCGGTATTATCGTTATGGTTGTTCAACCAGACCCTGAATATTTTCTCCCAGATTGGGATGATCATGCTGATCGGTCTGGTAACCAAGAACGGTATCCTGATCGTGGAATTCGCCAATAAAAAACAACTGGCCGGCAATAAAAAGATACCGGCGGTGATCGATGCGTCGGTGTCGAGGTTCCGGCCCATCATCATGACAAGCCTGGCCATGAGCCTGGGTGCGCTTCCACTGGCCTTATCGCTTGGTGATGCATCCACCAGCCGAATGCCCCTGGGTATCGTAATAGTTGGTGGGGTTTTATTTTCGCTGGTGCTTACGCTGTTTGTGATACCGGCCATGTACTCTTTCCTTTCCACGAAGAAAAAGAAAAGCGCATTGGATGACATTGAACCCACTTCTTTTTCTGTTTAACTTAAATGCT
>JAYWAZ010000066.1:0-6665 GCA_043781975.1 Bacteroidota bacterium | reverse complement strand
GCCCCTTTTGGATCGCATCCAGGGACTCCTGTACTTTCTGCAAAGCTTCATAATGACGGGCATTGGTGATGATCGTATTTTCGGTCATCAGGTTTCCTTTTATCACTTTATCTACCAGTTGCTTTTTTAACAGGTCAACATGATGCCCTTCCCTGGCCGAAATAAAAAGGATATCGGTTCCCGCAAATTTTTCAGCGGCAGCAGCATCCCCCAACAGGTCGGACTTATTCCCAACGGGTAAATAATTTGTATTCTTTTCTTTGATCAGGGCAATGGCAGTTTCCAACGCTTCAGACGTTTCTGTATTCACATCAAAAATATAGATCACTTCATCGGAGTGCTGTATCTTTTCCCTGCTTCTTTCCATGCCGGTCAGTTCAATGATATCATCGCTGCCTTCCCGGATGCCCGCGGTATCGATCAGCCTGAACAGGATGCCATCGATATTGATGACCTCTTCGATGGTATCGCGGGTGGTGCCGGCAATCTCACTCACGATCGCCCGGTTCTCATTCAGTAATGTATTCAGCAAGGTTGATTTGCCCGCATTGGGCTTGCCGATGATGGCAACGCTGATCCCGTTTTTGATCACATTCCCCAATTGGAAAGACTGTAATAAATTATAGGTGGTGATGCCCGCTCCTTCAATCAATTCATAGAATTTTTTCCGGTCGGCAAATTCCACGTCTTCCTGGCTGAAATCCAGTTCCAGTTCGATGAGTGCGGAGAACTGTATCAGGTTTTCCCTCAATTGTTTTAATACCTCGCTGAACCCGCCCCTTATATTGTGCAAAGCAGCCCTTTGCGATGCGGATGTATTGGAGGAAATGAGGTCGGCCACCGCTTCCGCCTGGGTCAGGTCAAGTTTGCCATTGAGGAATGCCCGTTGAGTGAATTCCCCGGGCTTTGCCAACCTTGCACCCTTGCCTATGCAGGCCTGTATCACCTGCTGCTGCACGTAGGGGCTACCGTGACAACTGATCTCCACCACGTCTTCGCCGGTATAGCTTTTGGGAGTTTTATACAGTGATATCACCACTTCATCGATATCAAGTCCTTTATCGTCTTTTAAAAAACCAACATGAAGGGTATGGGAAACCTGCTTACCAATATCTTTCGAAGGGAAGAGCGCATTGATGATGCTGAAGGACGCAGGACCGCTCAAACGCACCACCCCAATGGCCCCTACACCGGGCGGCGTGGCCAGTGCAACGATCGTATCATCCCATCCGGAGAGCTTGTTCGGCATGGGGCAAAGATAAACCAGGATTAGACTGATTAAACAGATTCGCCTGATTTATATGCAGTCAACCCATTATTGCTTTATTGGCCTCAGTAATTTCTTATCAGCTTCACTCAATTCATCGATATAATACCGTTTGATATTGCTGATGGCCACTTCATCGATGATGTTAACAAAATTCTGAAAGGTGGAATTTTCTGAAGGTTTAATGATCAGAACAAATGCATCTTCATTACCCCTTGCTGATTTTACCGCTTTCTTTTTTTGTAAGAGCAGTTCCCTGATCCCTTGTGCCGAAAACCCTGTTTCCTTTATTGCCGGGTTATTTTCAAGCGTTCCTTCATAATACCTGATCCGGTTGCTGGTGTCTAACAATACGGTCAACGCACAGGACGCGCAAACCGAACTGCTGTCAGTGGTCTTATCATATGGCATGTCAATATGCATCACGGTGGGCCTTGCCACGGTTGTTGTAAATACGAAAAAAGTAATGAGTAAAAATCCCAGGTCAACCATGGGCGTAAGATCCACCCGGGTACTTTTTTTATTCATCCTTTTATGTTTGCCGGCGGGATCTTTTATTTGCAGTTCTGCCATAACGTTAGTTTTTATTAAAATGGCGGGTGCGATTTTTTCCATAAATTAATGTCATTTACAGTTTACACTTTTTTAAAAAGGTGTAAACTGTAAATGACAAAAAAAATCCCGCTGAAATTCAGCGGGATTACTATGTAAAATGTCCTGAAAAATTAATTCGATTCCACCTGAAAAGTGATGGGCTGGCGGCGATAGGCATTCACGTTACGCCCGTTTTGTATGGCCGGTGTCCAGTTCCTGGTCTTCTTGATTACCCTGATCGCTTCCTGGCACATGCCATGACCGGGATCGGTTTCGCAACTCACGTCGCTTAAGCTACCATCCTTACTTACCACGAACTTTACGATAACGGTATAAGTGCCTGCATCAGCGTTATTCTCTACCGGTACTTCGGGGTTCAGGTTCTTCTGCAGGTAATTGCGCCAGGCAGCATCTCCTCCGGGGAAAGCGGCTTCCACTTCCACCTTGTTGAAGATCTTGTTCTCGTCATCATCTTTCTTTACTTCCACTACCTGTGTACCCTTGTCTTCTACCGGGGCCTGTATGATCTGTTCCTTATTCTCACTTTCCACGGTTTTTGTACTGATCTTCTGGTCGTCCTTGATCTCCTCGATCTTTTCCTCGGGCTTCACTTCCTCATCCTTTACAATTTTTGGAGGCGTGAATTTCACCTGGTTCACTTCGGGTGGTGGCGGTGGTTTTGGTGGCGGCGGTGGCGGTGGCGGTGGCGGCGTTGGATCATTTTTCTTGATCTCGGCCATCTGGGTATCCACCACATCAAAGCTTTGCTTCTTGTTCCTGCCCATTATGTTGTAAAAAACAGAGCTCAGGAAAACCAACAACGCAATGGCCGCAGTGATCGCCAGCGCCTTGGTGAGGCGTTTATTGTAAGTTTTACGGAGTTCATAAGCGCCGTACTGCTTATTTTTTCCCTCGAAGATGATATCGAGGATATCGGCGCCTAATATTTTGTTTATATCCATAGTTAAAGACTTTGTTAGTTAGATTCAAAATTCAAATGATTCCATAAAACCCTTACTTGATCCCGTTAGCCTGTTCGGTCAAATTGATCAACTTGGCTTCGCCGTCCGACATGTCCACTTCCGCATAGTGGCCGGGGGGCACGTTGCAGATCGTCATCTCATCCAGTATGTCAATGGCGTTTTTAAAAGTGGCTTCCTTATCGGCTTTGATGATGTACATCAGGTCGCCGATCGGTGTGGCATTCCGCTTATCGGCAATCAATTGTCGGATCTCCTTGAAATTACTGCTCTTGAACTGGGTATTGGGGTCGGTCAGTTCACCATAATAATAGTACACCTGGTCAGCCTTTCCCAATAAAAGGGTCATCGCGCCGGAGTTCTTTACCTTAAGCTGGTTGGTGGGATCATCCTTGGGTTCATTCATGGCCATGGCCGTTGGATGGCTCATGGTAGTGGTGAACACGAAGAAGGTGAGCAATAAGAATCCCAGGTCAACCATCGGGGTAAGATCCACCCTGGTAGATAATTTTTTCGCTTTCTTGACGCCGGGGCCTTTTTTATGGCCACCACCCGACGAAGTATCCATTTCTGCCATATCTGTATATTTTATATCCCGCTGTAGCAGGATGATTTAACTGAATTATTTACCCTCAGCCTTTGGCGGGTTCCTGGCCAGTTCTGAATCGGCAGGTACTCCCTCGGGGTTGGTCACTATCTTGAACTTAAAGATATCGTTCCGCTTGAATGCCGCTTTAATATTCTTAAAAGCCGGGTATTTCGCCAGGTTATCCCCCTTTACCAGCAGGTTCAGGGTATTGATATCCTCACCCCTGAAGGCATTGGATACACTTCTTATCCAGTCGGTCAGTTCATTATTGGTGCTATCGCCAGTAGGAATACCGTCCATTTTTGCTGCAGGAATGGGTTCTTCCATATCAAGCATGCTTTTCAGTTTATTCAATGGCATACCGATATAATCCTGCTTTTTAAGTTTGGAAATTTCGGCCGTGGTCAAACCAAGTCCCTTGGTGGTATTGATATCATCGATGATGGCGTCCTTATGGGCCTTATCGCCCAGCAATAAATACACCTTACCTTCCTTGGTCAGCGTAACCAGTATCGCATTTTCTTTGGCGATCTTGGTAGAAACCGATTTGGGATTGTTGACCGTTACGGCTTCCGGCGGCTTTGTCTTGGTTGCCAGTATAAAGAACGACAACAGCAAAAATGCAACGTCGCACATCGCCGTCATGTCGATATTTGTACTCTTACGTGGTATTTTAACTTTAGGCATTATGCTGAATTTTGATGTTTACTTTTAGATGCAAAACCTGGTAAGTTCCATACAATTACTTGTAGAGGGAAGCAAAGCTTTGTGTTAAAGTAAAACCTGATTCATCAATTCCATAAGTTATTCCATCGATCTTGGTGGTAAAGATATTGTACATGATGATGGAGATCGCCGAAGTGCCAATACCCAATGCGGTATTATAAAGTGCCTCGGAAATACCCACGGATAGCTGGTTGGCAGCAGCTCCTCCGCCACTATCGTCGCCCAGGTTACCGAAGGCCCTGATCATACCCAATACCGTACCCAGCAATCCCAAAAGGGTGGCTACGGAAGCGATGGTTGACAGGAATACCAGGTTCTTTTCCAGCATAGGCAGTTCCAGTGAAGTGGCTTCTTCCACTTCTTTCTGTATGGCCATCACTTTCTGGTCGGTACTTAGTTCAGTATTGTTGGTCATGTCCCTGTAACGGTGCAAGCCGGCTTTCATCACGTTGCCTACTGAACCTTTTTGCTTATCGCATTCTGATAATGCGGCTTCGATATTCTTATTGGCAAGATGGTACTGCACTTTGCGGATGAAGTCGGCGTTATTTCCGGAACCATTGGCTTTGGAAATGGTTAAAAAACGCTCGATCACGAATGTGAGTACGGTCAGGAAACAACCGATCAGGATGGGAACGATGATACCGCCAAGGTACATTTTGCTGAGGGCTGTTTTGGGTCCTTCATATTTTGGCCAAAACCACCCGGGTTCCGTCGTTTTTGCAAAATTATCCGGGTTACCCAGTATAAAACGCCAGATCAGGAATCCTACAATGACACATAGAACCGGGGCTAAAAGAGAGATCGCATTCCCGGATTTTTTTACCTGAACTGAAGTGGTTGGTTTTACAGTTGCAGTTGGTTTTGTTTCTGCCATAACATTCAAATTTTAATTAGTGAAAATTTAATTAAGTTTTTAATAATTGGTTATACCATTCCCCTGAAAAAGTAAGTAAGCGACCTGCCACGAACCCTTTTCATTTTATATGTGAGCGCACAAGTTAATAAAATAATTGAATGCAACAACTTGCCTTTTGAATTTTTTGATTATTTTTTAAACGATGCTAAAACCCCTGTTTTACATAAATTATTATTAAAAAAAGGGCCAATCTTCCGTCATTTTTAAACAGCTGCCAATCAGCCGGGAAGAATGCCGGCCTATTCATAGCGCAAAGCCACGATGGGGTCAAGCTTTGAGGCCTTGTGGGCGGGATAGAGGCCGGCCGCCAGTCCCACGAACGAACACACAAAGATCCCGGTCACCACCCATGCCCAGGGCACCACAAAACCCGTATGCAATAAAAGCGCCACCCCATTACCCAGTAATATCCCGGCAAGGATCCCGGTAACGGCACCCATCAGGCTGATCAATATGGATTCCCAGAGAAACTGGGCCCTGATGTCTTTCCTGGTTCCCCCAAGAGCTTTGGCAAGCCCTATCTCCTTGGTTCGTTCATTGACTGCCACCAGCATGATATTCATTAAGCCGATAGCGGCCCCGATGAGGGTGATAAAAGCGATACCGATCGTTCCCTTCTCCAGGAAACCCAGGTTACTGAGCAGGGTCTCCGCGATGCTGTCGCTTTTATCGATATAAAAATTATCATCTTCCTTTACATCCAGTTTACGGATGGGCCGGAACGCCCCCTTTGCTTCGCCGATGGCGATATCTATCAATTGAATGTCACTCACCATGATCCCCACGTTAAAGGAGGATCCTTGCATCGAATACAAACGGCGGATATTATTATAAGAGGTGATGATGACCTTGCTGGTATTAAAAAAAGCACTGGAACTCTTTTCATCCAGTACCCCGATCACCCGGTAGGGAATATGGTCCACGCTCACCACTTTATCAACCGCGACCACAGGATTCTCGGGATATAATTTTTTGGCGACCCCGCTTCCCAACAGGCAAATATTCCTGCCCGACTCCACGTCTGTAGCGGTGAGGTTCCTTCCATAGGCGATGGTATACCCGTTCAGCTCCACGTAATTCTCATCACTGCCGATGACATTGACGTCGGGATTCGTTTTTTTACGCTCATTATTCACTACGATGCCCCCGGGTCCACGGATCGCCAGGCTCACTTTAGCCGGGAAAAGATATTGTTCCTTGAAGGCCCTGGCCTCATCATAAGTGATTATTTTGCCCGTATTCGATTTTTTGACCTTTAAATTCGACTTGGTCACTTTGCTCACATTGTTCTGCCTTCCCCCGCCGATGCGGATATTTCTTTCCTTGTAACGAAGACTGAATGAATTGGCGCCCATGGTGGAAAAACTGGAAGTGAGACTGTTGCTTGCTGCCTGGATGGCCGTGATAATAAGGATCAGCGCAAAAATACCCAGCGCCATGATGATGACGGTGATGGCTGTGCGCAACCTGTTGCCCGAAATATTGCGCCAGGAAAGAGAAATGGTGTCTGAAAAGGTCATGGTTACTATTCAGCCTAAAGTTAGGTTAGAAAAACATCGCTCCGAAAAAATTATACGAATGGTAAGCACA
>JAYWAZ010000065.1:0-2394 GCA_043781975.1 Bacteroidota bacterium | reverse complement strand
CAGGTTTTCTTATAGTGGCAAGGGGTATAGCTTTCGTAAATATAAATGTAGAATCAAAGTTCAGCATCCACCGTGTATAGGCTCTTATGTACACTCCAGAGCCGGTTAAACCTATTGGGATATCACATGCAGCTGCTGCGCTTGACGCCATGACGGGAGCTGTTTTCCGCTGGAGGATCTTTCCGTTTTCATCCAGCAGTTCTGCGTATAGGGTCTTGCTTACAAGTGATGGGTAGTTGCCGGTAAAAAGATAGGCTTTCAACCATATGGTTTCTCCGGGGCTATACAAATTCCTGTCAAAATGGAGGTAGATCTTTTCCTGTTTAAATTCATTGTTAAGCCTGGAAAGAACACTGTCAAACCGCTGTGCATAGCAGCCCAAGGTACTAAACAGTAAGACGGCAACGCACAGTTTCCGGGCAGGTAAAATATTCTTCATGGTAGTGATAAATTGGAAGCCGAATATATTTAATTCTACTCTAACACCCGTTCAATAAGTGTTAATTTACCATCCCAATTACACCCAATTATGTCGATGAGTCGCTGCGGTACGCCCACAACAGTCCGCAATGGTTATTATTCTGATTGCAGTAGTAAAACTTTACCATCCATAGTGGAGGCGATGATATTTTTTTTGTCAATTACGTTAAGGGTATTTACCATGGCGTTGTCGATCTTATGGGCCCACGCCGTTTTCTTTTGTCGAACGTCTACAGCGTATACCACTCCATTACGGGTTCCAAGAAATAGGAAACCATCTTTTTCAATCAGCTTCGATGGCGTATGCTCATAACCATATCCGACATATAATTTCCATGCAGCCTTTTGTAATTGTCGTCCTGTTGCAAAAACAGCCAGCGTATCATTCATGGTCTTTCCATAAACATAATTTCCATCTTCCGATATCCCAAGTGATTCTCTCACCGTTGACTGATTGGTGCGCCATAGCGTTTGCCCTGTTGTGGCATCAATGGCGCTGAGGTAGCGGTCGGGTGCCACCACGTAGACCACATCATCTTTGATCACGGGTACACAAGCGGCAGGAGAGTAGTTTCTTATGCTGGAACCGTTGCTCCACTTCCAGTGCAAGGCTCCTGTTTTTTTATCAAGTGAATATAAATAAGTATCCCAAGCTCCAAAGATCACGTCATCTTTGTATAAAACGGGTGTGCTTACTACAGGGCCGTTAAGCCCTGCATAAGTCCATATCTCTTTACCCGTTTGCAGTTCGATAGCCCTGAAAATATGATCACTGCCGCCGATGTAAACCACCTCGTTCCGGATCAAAGGGCATCCCAGCACAGCGGCGCCTGTCTTTAATTTCCACAATTCTTTTCCATTGTCATTGAGGCAGTATATGTATCCGTCGGCACTTCCCAGGACGAGCCTGTTTTTATCAACCGCCGGAGACGAATAAACTGAACCCCCGGTTTTATAGGTCCATTTTTCTTTTCCATTTTTCAATGACAAAGCCGTTATTTTTCCTTGTTGGTTTCCAAATATCACCAGGTCGTTGATTACTGCGGGTGTGGATATTACATTGGCATCTGAGCTGAAGATCCATTTTGCCCTGGTGTGGGGATATTGGCTATTGATGCTGAAATCCGGCCGTGGAAATTTTTTTGAAAGATCATAATGATGGCGCTCCACTTTAACAGCCGTCCACATTTTCATTTCGCCCGATACCGGTTTCCTTACGGTAAATAGAATGGAATCGTTTCTTACATCTACCAGGTTATAGCCACCTTCATTTTGTTTAGCACGCAGGTTGGATCTGCCCATCACGCCCGGTATGTCTTCAAAGTCCAGCGCCTTGTTAGCATGGCCATGTCCGCACAAAAACAAGATCGTATTTTTTTTCTTGAACATATCGATCACTTCATACCAGTTGTCCATCTGGTTGTCCATCGGGTAGTGATTTAAAAAGATCACCGGCATATTCACATCCGTGGTATCCAGTATTTTCTTCATCCAGGCAATAGCATCCCTGGGGATATGCCCGTCGCTCATTCTTACATAGGGGCCCGATGCACATGCGATGAAGCGGATACCATTGTGATCAAATACAAAACGATCACTGCCAAAAGTGGTAAGAAAAGTCATGCCGCCACTTTCGCTCCAGCCATCGTCATGGTTACCGGGAATGATGTAATATTTTAATTTCAGGGAGTCCAGTATTTTTTTAGCCCGTGGCAATTCATCATTTGTTCCCAGTTCTGTAATATCGCCGGTGATCACCACAAAATCCACGTCATTGCGTTGGTTGATATCATTCACGGACCTTCGAAGGTCTTCTTCTGCTTTACCGTCAGGTGAGCCGATGTGGGTGTCAGAAAGAAAAGCAAAACGGAAAGGCTTGATCTGGGCTTTCAGGCTATCAAAAAAAGGGAATAG
>JAYWAZ010000064.1:0-2396 GCA_043781975.1 Bacteroidota bacterium | reverse complement strand
GAAATGAGGAATGGAAAAAGATCCTGCCGGCAGAGTTGTACCATATTGCCAGGGAAAAGGGTACCGAAAGGGCTTTCACCGGAAAATACTGGGATCATGCTGAACCGGGAACCTATCATTGCGCTGCTTGCGGTAATCCTCTTTTCAAAAGCAATGGAAAATTTGAAAGCAGTTGCGGGTGGCCGAGCTTTTTTGAACCCATCAGCAAGGATAGTATCATCTATGCGCCCGATAACAGCTTCGGCATGAAAAGAACGGAAGTGAGCTGCGGCAGGTGTCATTCGCACCTGGGCCATATATTTGATGACGGGCCCCCGCCAACGGGATTGCGATATTGCATCAATTCGGTGATCCTGGATTTTGATAAGGCGGGAGAAAATGAAAAGGGCCCCGGCCAGGTCAACAGCTCAAAATAGAACATCATACGCCGCCATGATTTTTAAAACAACAGTGGGGTGATCGTTCATTCATCCGCCCATACATTTCATTTGCTTCCCTTCCGAATTTTTTGCATCTTCATGTTTCAAACCTCCGACAATGAAATACCTGAAGTTACCGGCATTGGCTGTATTATTCCTGTGCATGATCACTCTTGCGTCTGCACAGAAAATTTCGCTTGATCAATTCAAGAACCTTAAGCCCCGCAGCATTGGGCCAGCGGGCATGAGTGGCCGTGTTACCGCCATTGACGCGCTATACACCAACCCTGATCTTATTTATTTGGGTACGGCATCGGGCGGTGTATGGAAAACGGAGAATGCGGGCACCAGCTGGAAACCCGTGTTTGATGATCAGCCTATTCTGAATATCGGTTCTGTCGCCATTCAGCAAAACAATCCTTCTGTTGTTTGGGTAGGCACCGGTGAAGGTAATCCCCGCAATTCACTGAATATCGGCGGCGGCGTTTATAAAACCCTCGACGGGGGAAAGACCTGGAAGATGATGGGATTGGAAAAGACCAGGAATATTCACCGCATCATCATTGATCCTGCGAATCCCAATACCGTTTACCTGGCAGCCATCGGCAACCCCTTCAGTGAACATCCGGAAAGGGGCGTGTATAAAACAACCGATGGCGGCGATTCCTGGAATCTGGTTTTACACACCAATGATACCAGCGGCTGCGCCGACCTGGTGATGGATCCCACCAACCCCAACAAATTGATCGCGGCCATGTACCAGCACCGCCGTACACCCTGGAGTTTCAACAGCGGCGGCCCCGGAAGCGGATTGTATATGACGATCGATGGCGGAAAGAACTGGAAAAAACTGGGAAAGGACGATGGTATACCGGAAGGCAACCTGGGCAGGATCGGGCTCACCATCTCATACAACGAACCGTCACGGGTATACGCTTTAATTGAAGCCACAAAAAACGGTTTGTACCGGTCGGATGACGGTGGGTTCAAATGGGAGCTGGTGAACAGCAATAAAGACGAAGTGACCAACCGGGCCTTTTATTTCCAGGACATTCGCGTGGACCCGAAGAACGAGAACCGCCTTTACAATATCAAACAAACCATTACCATGAGCGAGGACGGCGGAAGAACCTTTAAAACGGTCATCCCTTACAGCGGCATACATCCCGACCATCATGCTTTCTGGATAAACCCCCTGGACCCTAATTTTATCCTTGACGGAAATGACGGTGGCATCGGTATCAGCCGCGACAGGGGCCGCAACTGGAAATTTGATGAGCAGTTGCCCGTTGGACAATTCTATCATATCAATGTGGATAATAAGATCCCGTACAACGTCATGGGCGGCATGCAGGACAACGGCAGTTGGCAGGGTCCTTCTTACGCCTGGCGAAACGGCGGCATCCGGAATTATTACTGGAACAATGTCGGTGGCGGTGATGGCTTTGATGTATCTCCCGACCCCGATGATAACGATTGGGTGTACTCGATGAGCCAGGGAGGTGAGCTGGGCAAACAAAATATTGCTACAGGCGAAAGAATGGCATTGCAACCACCCGCGCCCGACCTGAAGACAAGGTTACGGTTTAACTGGAATGCCGCCTTTGCGCAGGACCCCCATGAATCCAATATCATTTATTACGGAAGCCAGTTCCTGCATAAAAGCAGCAACAAGGGGCTTACCTGGGAGATCATTTCACCCGACCTCACCACCAATAACCCTGAACAGCAGAAGCAGGATGATAATGGCGGTTTATCGATAGACATCACCGGCGCCGAGAATTATAACACCATCATCTGCATCGAACCTTCCTTAAAAGATAAAAATATTCTTTGGGTGGGCACCGATGACGGTAATATACAATTGTCGAAGGATGGCGGTAAGACCTGGGCCAATTTCCGGGGAAAGATCCCCGGCATGCCGGTGGGCGCCTGGGTACCGCAGATCAGGGCCAGCCATTATGACGCCGCCGAGGC
>JAYWAZ010000063.1:0-2397 GCA_043781975.1 Bacteroidota bacterium | reverse complement strand
CCATCAACAATATCCTAAAGGGCGGCAAAAAAGTACTGACCCGTCGTTTACTGAATAATATCGTCATAATGTATGAGTGAATCGTGGTAAAAATATTTCCGTCTGGCCTTCCAATAGGGTTTTAACTACCAAAATGTGAAAATAAAGAAAGCCTTTCACTTTCACCATCCGTTTATCCTTATTAATTGTGGCCTGCCTTTTATTATTCATCCGTAATGAACTAAATTCGAATAAAAATCGGTCATGCGTTTTCCAAAATGGGCTCCGGGAATCTTCCTGCTGGTAATTTGTACTGAAATTGTCCATGCACAACTAAAAAGAGATTCCCCTTTTAATTATACGATACAAAAAAAGATCACGTGCAAAAATGCTGCCGTGGTTTCCGCCCATCCCCTGGCCAGCAGGGTGGGCCTTACTATTTTAAGGCAGGGCGGAAATGCGATTGACGCGGCCATTGCCACACAGTTGGCGCTTGCCGTGGTCTACCCCGGGGCGGGCAATATCGGTGGCGGCGGGTTTACGGTATTACACCTGGGTAACGGTAAAAATATTACGGTGGATTACCGCGAAACGGCACCCGGACTGGCATCCAGGGATATGTACCTTGATACTTCGGGTAACCCTGTAATGTCCTTATCGCAGGACGGGCACCTCGCTTCCGGTGTTCCCGGTGTCATCGCCGGTTTATTCGCCTGTATGAAATATGCTACCATGCCCTTTAAAAAACTGGTACAACCTGCCATTGATCTGGCGGAGAATGGTTTTGCACTTACCGCTGCACAGGCGGCTTCATTGAATCATAACCGGTCTGATTTTTTAAAATTCAATAATGCACCCACCGTCTTTGTAAATGCAACTCCCTGGAAAGCGGGTGATATCTTAATACAGAAAGACCTGGCCAAAACACTTAAACGTATCCGTGATAAAGGAAGAAAAGGATTTTATGAAGGCGAGACCGCCAGGCTCATCGTTGCTGAAATGCAAAAAGGAAAGGGCATCATCACAGGGGATGACCTTAAAAGGTATTCCGCCAAAGAAAGAACAGCCCTTGAATTTGATTATGGAAAATACCATATCGTCACCATGCCCCTGCCCAGCAGTGGCGGCATCATACTGGAACAATTGATGAAGATCGTTGAACACAGGAATATAGCAGGAATGAGATTCCAGACCGCCGCATCGGTTCAGCTGATGACCGAAGCGGAAAGAAGGGCCTTTGCGGACCGGGCTGAATTTTTGGGCGATCCTGATTTTGTGAAAGTACCCGTAACAAAGCTGATGAGTGAACCCTACCTGCAGGAAAGGATGAGTGATTACCTGCCGGGAAAAGCGGGCAACAGCGACATCACAAAAGCCGGCATCATCAAAGAAAGCGAGCAAACCACTCACCTGAGCGTAGTGGATCATTTGGGGAACGCGGTATCGGTTACCACTACACTCAATAATACCTATGGCGGCAAAACGGTTGTGGGCGGCGCCGGTTTTATTTTGAATGATGAAATGGACGATTTCAGCGTTAAGCCCGGCGTGCCCAATATGTATGGCGCCATTGGCAATGAAAAGAACGCTATTGCCCCCGGTAAAAGAATGCTCAGCAGCATGACCCCTACCATTGTACTTAAAAAAGGAAGGCCCTTCCTGGTGTTGGGTACACCCGGCGGCACCACCATCCCCACGAGTGTTTTTCAGACCATACTGAATATTACAGCCTTTGGCATGAATGCGGAAGACGCTGTTAACAAACCGAAATTCCATCACCAATGGCTACCCGATTCTGTGTATGTGGAGCGCGATTTCCCTGTTGCGGTAAGGAATCAACTTGAAAATATGGGCTATAAGATCATGGCCCGCGGAGATATCGGAAGAACGGACCTGATACTGATCAGGAAGAAAAAGGTCATCGCCATTGGAGATAAACGAGGGGATGATGACGCTGAGGGGTATTGAAGTCTTGAGTTAAAAGTTATGAGTTGATAGTGCTAAACAACCAAACAATAAACAGTAAACAATAAACATCAAACAATAAAATATGTCCCTCGGTAAGGAATACATAACCAGCGTCATTAAACGCTTAAAATACTACAAGGAACTCGGCGATAAAACATTTGATCAGCTATCCAACGATGAGGACCTTCATTTCAGGCCCAATGATGAAAGCAACAGTATCGCCCAAATGATACAACATATGGCGGGGAACATGATCAGCCGCTGGACGGATCTTTTGACCACTGACGGCGAAAAGAAATGGCGCGACCGGGACGCGGAATTTGAAATAAACGATACAGGCCGGCAGGCACTGAAGGCCTATTGGGAAAAAGGATGGGATTGCTGCCTCAGCACACTGGAAGGCCTGTGCGAAGATGACCTCCTGAAGACCATCCATATCCGGGGCGAAGC
>JAYWAZ010000062.1:0-2402 GCA_043781975.1 Bacteroidota bacterium | reverse complement strand
GTAATCTTCCGTTCACCGTAACCTGGTAAGGCGTTCCAAAACCCTGTTTTTCCTGTTTTTTTCCGAAGATATAATCACGGATATTTTTTATTGAATCGGTCATGGAAGTATTCCATTTTCTCAATGTCCCGCTTTGTCTTCCGTCCAGTGCCGATAATGTGGCATCCACTCTTTTGATGGTTTCATCTGCTTCTGCCAGCTGATCAATCACCGATGACAATTTCGCTGTACTTTTTTCAAGCCGCTTTAATATTTTCATCCTTGCATCATATAATTCTCTTGATACCTGAACATTGGGATCATCTTTCACTACCATTAGGGTAGAATCAGAAACGCCATTTAAGCTGATCACCATTTTGTAGGTACCTGGGTAAACAGGCTGGCCCGGTGGTTCGGCTCCCCTGCTACCTCCAAAGCGTCCAAATCGTCCACCCCCGCCTCCGCCTTCACCGCGGGTGCTATTAGGGTCTATGATCCTTCTCACACCCCTCATTTCGAAACCCCAATAGGCCCGGTTAAATCCAGTATCTGCTTTTACCCTCAGGGTTCTGATGAGTTCGTTATTTTCATTAAAGATCCTAACGGTTGCGGAGTCACTCTGTGCTCTCATACCCAACCGGCCCCTGGAAGAATCTACTGTCATCGTAGTAATGTCTTCACGACCTTCACGTGGCATTCGCTTTTGTGTAGTGTCAACAACCGTAACGGGTGTCTTTGGAGATTTGCTGCTGTCAGTTTTTAAAGAAGGGTTTACAAAAAAAGAAAACGCTGCCCCCCTGCTCCGGTTCTTTCCTTCGTACATTCCCCATGGGCTGCTGTTATAGCCACTGGAGATCTTGTAGTTTGCCATGTAGGACGCTGGCGGTTCAAAAGCGATAAGCTGCTTTGCCGGGAGTTGTCCTTTAAATGCGGCCATCTTCCTCAACGGGTGTATATCATCCAGGATATACAACGACCGGCCGAAAGTTGCAATGGCCAGGTCGGCTTCACGCTCCTGGATCGCAAGGTCATAAGTAGATACAGAAGGGTAGTCATTTTTAAATTGTTCAAATGAAGTTCCATTGTCAAAACTTATCCATAATCCGTGTTCGGTACCGGCGAAGATCAAGTTGGGTTCTGCGGGATCCTGTAAAACACACAACGCATAGCCTTTGATGTTGTTGCCATCAAGCATCTTCGTCCATGTTTTCCCAAAATCTTTTGTCCTGAAAATATAAGGTTTGAAATCTCCCCTGCGGTAATCATTGGCAACAACAAAAGCTTCGGCGGCATTGTATTGCGACGCCTTTACCTGTGTTATCCATGCGCCCACCGGAAGTCCAGGTATCCTTCCGCGGAAATTGGTCCATGTTTTTCCGCCATCCTGTGTTAATTGAACATTGCCATCATCGGTGCCAACCCAAATCACTCCTTTTTGTTTATACGATGGTGCGATGGTAAGTATGGTTGTAAAGTTTTCTGCCCCGGTTATGTCAATGGAAAGTCCTCCATTTTCATCCTGTTTTTGTAGTTCTTTGTTATTGGTGGTAAGATCGGGCGAAATTATCTCCCAGGTTAAACCTTTATTGGTGCTTTTATGCAGGAATTGGCTACCATAATACACAGTCTTTCCATCCAGCGGATCAATCGCCAGCGCTGCATTCCAGTTGAATCGAAGCCTTGTTTGCAGATCGGGAGCCGGCGGTTGGATCCTGGCTCTCTCACCAGTTGCGACATTGTATTTGGATAACTCTCCTCCCTGGCTCATTGAATACACCCAGTTCGGATCTTCAGCATCCGGCGCCACATCAAAGCCATCACCTCCATTTACATCCTGCCATGCTGAATTGGGGATGGTGCCGTTTACGAGTGTATAGGCGGCCCCCCACCAGCTTCCGTTGTCCTGTAATCCGCCCATCACGTGATAAGGCATCTGGTTGTCAACATTGATATGATAAAATTGCCCGAAAGGCAGTTGTTCTTCAAATTTCCATGTCTTTCCTTTATCACGGCTTATAGAGAGGCCTCCATCACCGCCATCCAGGATGAAAGAAGGATTGGTAGGGCTGATCCACATCGCATGATGATCCGCATGGATCTTTTCATTGGGCGCTATTATCCTGAATGTTTTGCCCGCGTCCTCGCTCATGGCGATGGGTTGGTATAAACTAAACACCCGGTTTTCATTTTGCGGATCTACCCTCAGGTCCTGGAAATAAAACGAACGGGTAGTAACGTAGGCTGGGTCGCTATTTACCAGTTCCCACTTAAAACCGCCGTCATCGCTTCTGTACAAACCATTTTTGCTGGCTTCTATCAGAGCATATACCCGCGAAGGCTGGCTTGGAGAAAAAGCCAGGCCAATGCGCCCCAGATCTCCTTCGGGTATTCCATTTTCCTTTCCCAGTTTTTTCCATGTTTTG
>JAYWAZ010000061.1:0-6721 GCA_043781975.1 Bacteroidota bacterium | reverse complement strand
CACCGTAAGCCGTAAGCGCCAGCGTTCGGGGTATGGGCGTGGCCGTCATCACCAGCACATGGGGTGGTACCTCATTCTTCTTCCACAATTGCGCCCGCTGCGCCACTCCGAATTTATGCTGTTCATCCACAACGGCGAACCCGAGGTTCTTAAACACCACGTTGTCTTCTATCACGGCGTGCGTACCGATCAGGATATTCAAAGAACCGTCTTCACAACTTTTCAGTACCGCCTTCCGCTCTTTTGTAACAGATGAGCCCGTCAGCAATTTTACACAAACCGGCATATCTTTTAATAATTCAGTGATGCTGTTGTAATGCTGTTGTGCCAATATTTCGGTAGGCGCCATCATTACACTCTGGAATCCCGCCCCGTCCGTCTGGCGCGTATTATCCGCCGCGATCAGCATCATCATCAGGGCCACGATGGTTTTTCCGCTGCCCACGTCTCCCTGTAAGAGTCGGTTCATTTGCCGGCCGCTGCCTGTATCTTTTCGTATCTCCCTGAGTGCCCTTTTCTGCGCCCCGGTGAGTTCAAAGGGCAGGTATTTTTTGTAAAATGTATTGAACAGATCGCCTACCCGGCCAAATACCTGTCCCTTGCTGAAACGATGGCGGTTGCTTTTGATCAATCCAAGTCTTAACTGGGCAAAAAATAATTCTTCAAATTTCAACCTGCGCAATGCATGGGCATAATGTTTTTCAGTTGCCGGGAAGTGGATCTGCCGGTAGGCATCAAAGCGGCGGATGAATTTATAACGGTCCGTAACTGGCGAAGGCAGATTTTCGGGCAGGTCCTTTTCAGAAAGCAATTGCAGCAATGCATAGGTGAATTTACCGATCGCACGACCCGTCAGGCCCTTGCTTTTCAATTTTTCAGTAGAGGGATAAACCGGCTCCAGGAAGTGCTTCCCATCCGCCTTCATGGGCGTGAATGTTTCGATCTCGGGATGGGCGATCTGCGGGCGGCCCATATAAAAACCCAGGCGGCCAAATACCAGGTAACGTTGACCGGTATGCAGGGTTTTTTGTATCCAGCTGATCCCCTGGAACCAAACCAGTTCCAGTTCCCCGGTCTCGTCTTCAAGGGTGGCCACCAGCCGCTTCCCCCTTTTCTCACCCATAACCTCTATCGAGGTAATGGTTCCGGCCGCCTGCGCATATTCATTACTGTGATTAAGTGAGGATATCTTATCCACCCGGGTCTTATCTACATGCCGTATGGGAAAATGTTCGAGCAGGTCCCTGAAAGTGGAGATACCGAGTTCTCTGCGCAACAGGTCACCTTTTAACGTACTGACTCCTGTAATGTATTCAATGGGATTGGCTAATATGGCTGGAACGGGATCGATGGAAATTTGTTTATACAAATATATTTCAGCCAAAGCAGAAAACTGACAGGGGAGTTCATAAACCGGGAAAAAACGATCCGCTCATCAGCGAGGCCGCCGGTTGCCGCTATTTCCTTCCGTTCGCATGGGCCTTTTGAAATTCCTGTTACCGCCTCCCCCATGCCTGGAACCCCCGGCAGGATTGTATTGCGGCGTTTCGCCCAGTTCTGCGGGGACGGCGGCCCGTGGCACCGGTTTACCCAGCAATTTTTCAATGGCCATTAATTTTCGCTGTTCCTTCACGCTTACAAAAGTATAGGCGGTTCCTTCCGCTTCGGCCCTGGCCGTACGGCCGATACGATGTACATAATCCTCCCCGTCATGAGGTACATCATAGTTGATCACCAGGTCGATATTATCAATATCAATACCACGGCTAAGGATATCCGTAGCGATCAGTATCGGAAGCCGGCCGCTTTTGAACTGCATCAGCACTTCTTCCCTTTTGCTTTGTTCCAGGTCGCTGTGGATCTCATCCGCCGGCAGACCGCTTCGTTTCAATTCACGGGTAAGCTGCTTCACGCTTATTTTGCTGCTGCAGAATATCAGTACCGACTTGAAATTTTTTTTACGGAGCAAGATTTTTACCAATGGAATTTTTTGGGTATCATACACGATGAATGCTTCCTGCACGATCTTTTCCGGGGGCTTGCTGAGAGAGATATTTACTTCAGCGGGCTGATGCAATATCTTCCTGGCCATATCCCTGATCTTATGGGGCATGGTGGCGGAGAACAAAAGGTTCTGCCTTTTTTTAGGCAGGTTACCGATGATGAACATGATATCATCATAAAAGCCCATATCCAGCATCCTGTCCGCTTCATCCAGCACCAGGTACTTCAAGCCGCCTAATTTCACATAGCCCATTTTTATATGGGCCATCATTTTCCCGGGCGTGCAGATCACCACATCCGCACCATGGCTCAGGGCCTTTTTTTCCTGCACGAAGGCATTGCCATCGCCACCACCATAAACGGCTATGGAACTTACCGATGTGAAATAAGAAAGTCCTTCCATATGCTGTGCGATCTGTATGGCTAGTTCCCGGGTAGGCACGATCACCAATGCATTATTGGTATGGTCTTCGTGGGGATCCGTTATGATCTTATGGATAAGGGGCAACAGGAAAGCGGCCGTTTTACCGGTGCCGGTCTGTGCCGACGCGATAACGTCTTTTCCCGCCATGATCAGCGGGATGACCTGTTCCTGTACCGGGGTGGCTTCTTCGTAACCAGAGGCGTCAATGCCTTCCATCAATCTTTCGTCAAATCCAAATGCTGTAAACTTCAAAATCGCGGTGTTTGTTCTTTGCGAAGGTACTGAATTAAGCCCTACTGCGCTTCAACACCCCTACAGCGGTTGCAGACCCTGTCGGCGGTAAAATATACACCATGAAACCCGCGTTCGGGGTTTTCAACCGCCAACCGGGAGTTTCAAAATCACCGCCGACAGGCCAAAGGGCGTACCTTTGCCGCATTAAAAGAACATATGATAAAAGTTGGAGCATACAATGTTTTGAAAGTGGCCCGGGAAGTGGATTTTGGACTTTACCTGGATGATGGCGCCGAAGGTATCCTGTTACCCAAACGATTTGTTCCCGCCGGTGCAAAACCCGGAGATGAACTGAGCGTATTCCTATACCACGATGGTGAAGACCGCCTCATCGCCACCACGCAAAAACCCAAAGGCATACTGGGAGATATTGTAAAACTAAGGGCGGTGACCGTAACGCCGCAGGGAGCGTTCCTCGATAACGGGCTCATGAAAGACCTTTTTGTCCCCAGGTCGAAACAACAACGGGACATGATGCCCAACGGCGAATACCTGGTGAAGATATATCTGGACGAACAGACCGGGCGTTTAGCCGCCACCGAAAAAATAGAACCTTTCTTAAGCAATGAAACGCTTACCGTAAAAGAACTGGACCTGGTTGACCTGGTCGTTTACCGTCGCACCGATATCGGGTACGTGGTGATCATCAATAACAGGCATACCGGTGTGCTGCACCACAATGAAATTTACCGCGACATCACTTCGGGTGACCGATTTACCGGTTTCATAAAAAAGATATACCCTGAAAATAAGTCCTCCGCTGACCGCTGGCGAATAGATGTTTCCATCGGGAAACCCGGCTATGACCGTGTGGAAGATGAAACTGAAAAGATCCTCCGGCTGCTGATGGAAAATGAAGGGTTCCTGCCTTACCATGATAAAAGTTCGCCCGAAGAGATCTATTCCTTCTTCAGCATGAGCAAAAAAACTTTCAAGATGACCACCGGTAACCTGTATAAGCAACGGAAGATAGAATTTGAGAAAGCGGGGATCAGGTTGAAGGTTGAAAGTTGAAAGTTGAAGGTTGAAGGTTCTGAGGACAGAGATGCAAATAAAATGATATTATGAGTTGAGAAAATTATTAATTCTTAATTTTTAATTCTTAATTAAAAATGGCCCGTATAAAACTTGACCTCCATGATATATACAATAACAGCCATGCCATTGACAAGGCATTGCTAAAAGCATTTGAAGATGCCATCAGTAAAAAGATCCGTGAGGTGGAGATCATTCCCGGCAAGGGAAGCGGCCAGCTCCGGAAAAAAGTTGAAAGGTTCCTGCAATTGCCCCACATAAAACCGCTCTACCACCGGATCGAAAACGACAGCAAGAATTTTGGCCGGCTGTTTGTTTATTTTAAATTCTGACCTGATCACTTACGCTACCCGATCAATAAAAAAGTATTTTGTGAATGCTTTATAGTCCGTCCATACCGGCACTTTTTCGATCCTGTAAATCTCAGGCAGTACTGACCATTACAATAAATGAACATGATGTAAATCATAGTTATTACGCCCTGCCATTTCCATCTTTGCACCATGTTACTCTGGAAAAATATCATCAGTCGTCCATCCTGATCCTGTCTCCTCCCCTATGGGCTTAGCTCCGTTTTAAAATTCATCGCACTTAAAAATTCAGGTATGAGAACGATCATAGAACCATTCAGGATAAAATCGGTAGAACCCATTTATTTCAATACCGTTGAAGAACGCCAAATCATTTTAGAAAAAGCATTTTACAATCCCTTTCTCATCCATGCCAATGACGTGCTGATCGACCTGTTGACCGACAGCGGCACCAGCGCCATGAGCAGTAACCAGTGGGCAGGCATCATGCAGGGTGATGAATCTTATGCAGGCAGTCCCAGCTTTTTCCGTTTCGAGGAAACCGTACAAAAAATAACGGGAATGCCATTGGTGATCCCCACACACCAGGGAAGGGCTGCGGAAAAGATCCTGTTCAGCATACTGGGCGGGAAAGGAAAATATTTTGTAAGCAATACCCTTTTTGATACCACCCGGGCCAATATTGAATTTTCCGGCGCCGAAGGGATCGACCTGGTTTGTGAGGAAGGAAAACACCCCGCTGTTCCGGCACCCTTCAAAGGAAATATGGATGTGGAATCATTGAAACGATTCATTGCCGAAAAAGGCGCGGCCAATATCCCCCTCTGCATACTAACGGTTACCAATAACTCAGGAGGCGGACAGCCGGTGAGTATGCAAAACATAAAAAAGGTCAGAAAAGTTTGCACTGAAAATAGTATCCCATTATTCATTGATGCCTGTCGTTTTGCCGAGAATGCTTATTTCATCAAACTGCGGGAAGCGGGCTATGCAGATAAACAGGTACCGGAAATAGCCCGGGAACTTTTTTCATACGCCGATGGTTGTACGATGAGTGCCAAGAAAGACGCCTTCGCCAATATCGGCGGTTTTTTGGCCATGAGGAATGAAACACTGGCGCAAAAATGCAGGAACCTCCTGATCATGACCGAAGGATTCCCAACTTATGGCGGCCTTGCGGGAAGGGACCTGGAGGCCATCGCCATCGGGTTGAATGAAGTGATGGACGAACACTACCTGCAATACCGCATCCGAAGTATTGAATACATCACAAATAAACTGATCGATGCGGGCGTACCGGTGATACAACCCGCAGGCGGACACGCGGTATACATTGATGCAAAGGAGTTCCTTCCGCACATCCCGGTTGAACAGTACCCCGGGCAGGCCCTGGTGGGCGCCCTGTATGTGAAAGGAGGCATTCGTAGCGTGGAGATCGGTTCACTCATGTTCGGGAAATATGACGAAAATAAAAAACTGATACCGGCTCAACTGGAATTGGTCCGGCTTGCTGTTCCAAGAAGAGTATACACACAAAGCCATATCGATTATGTGGCGGAAGTGATCATTGAAGTGTTCAGGAACAGGGATGCGATCAAAGGTTTAACGATCATCGAAGAAGCGCCTACACTCAGACATTTTACCGCAAAACTGAAATCCGTTCAATAAAACAAAAATCAAAACGATGAAAAATATCAAACATAGCTGGGCCGAGCCCTATAAGATAAAAATGGTGGAGTTGCTGAAAATGACATCGCCGGCACAACGGAAAAAAGCCATGAAGGAAGCGGGATACAATACTTTTTTATTAAGGTCCGAAGACGTTTACATCGACCTGCTTACCGATAGCGGGACATCGGCCATGAGCGACCGCCAGTGGGCGGGCATGATGATGGGCGATGAAGCCTATGCCGGCAGCCGTAATTTTTATCACCTCGAAAAAGTGGCAAAGGAAACATACGGATACAAATACCTTATCCCCACGCACCAGGGCCGTGGCGCCGAAAATATCTTATCCAGGATACTGATCAAAAAAGGCGATATCATTCCCGGCAATATGTACTTCACCACCACGCGCCTGCACCAGGAACTGGCGGGCGGAAAATTCGAGGACATCATTATTGATGAGGCGCACGATCCCCAAAGTGAATTTCCTTTCAAGGGAAATGTTGACCTGGATAAACTGGAAAAGCTGATTAAAAAATACGGTGCTAAAAAGATACCCTATGTAAGCATGGCCACCAGCGTGAATATGGCGGGCGGTCAGCCCATCAGCATGAAGAACCTGAAAGCATTGAGGGCCCTTACAAAAAAACACGGCATACGCATCATTCATGATATGACCAGGGTGGCGGAAAATGCCTACTTCATACAACAAAGGGAAAAGGGATACCAGCAACGATCAATAAAAGATATCGTTCATGAGATCTGTTCTTACACGGATGGCGCCACGATGAGTGCGAAAAAAGACGCGCTGGTGAATATCGGAGGCTTCCTGGCCGTGAATGATCGGGATATTTTTGAAGAAGCGAGGAATATGGTGGTGGTATATGAAGGCCTGCATACCTATGGTGGCCTGGCGGGGCGCGACATGGAAGCGATGGCGATCGGTATCGGTGAAAGCGTTAGCGACGATCATATCAGGGCAAGGGTT
>JAYWAZ010000060.1:0-2421 GCA_043781975.1 Bacteroidota bacterium | reverse complement strand
GTTGCAAGGATATACAGTTGCAAACACGGGCCTGGTATAAAATTTAATAATGAAAACATGACAAAAATATTTTTAATCATCACCATGGTGATATCTTTTGAGGCTTCAGCCCAAACTTTAAAAGTAAATCTTCAGGCAAGCGGGCTCACCTGCAGCCTTTGCAGTAATGCCATCAATAAGGCATTGCAAACACTGGATTTTGTTGATAGGGTGGAGGCCAATATCAAAAACTCTTCCTTTGATATATCCTTTAAACCGGGGAAAACGGTGGATTACGACAAATTAAAAATGAAGATAGAGGGCGCCGGTTTTTCAGTGGCCCATTTTACCGCGACTCTGCATTTTGATCACATAACGGTGGCGAATGATGATCATGTAACCGTTAACGGTATGGTATTTCATTTTTTGAACGTCAGCGGCCAGTTGCTGGATGGCGATAAGACAGTGCGGCTCCTCGACAAGGGCTTTGTTTCGACAAAAGAGTATAAGAAGAACAGCAGCCTCACCCGGATGGAATGTTATAAGACAGGGGTGGCGGGCGCCTGTTGTACGAAAGACCATTTGACGGCGGGGACACGTATTTTTCATGTGACGATCTAAATTTACTGCGGCACGCAGCACCGGGAAAGGGACTGCGATACCGTATTTTTAATTTGTATGCAACGAATCATTGTATTTTATTTATTGTATACGGTTCAGCCTTTAAAAGCGCAGGAACTTTTTGTTTTTACCGAGTCGGCCAGTAATATGGCCACCTCGGGCGCGGGTATACGCCTGAACAATGCTTTCATGAAGGTGACAAAGAGCGCCCGGACGGAATACCTGCTGATACCCGAACTGATGTTTGGGGTCAGTAAAAAACTGATGCTGCACGGAGCGGTTTTTTTCAGTAACGAGGGAGGTACACGATTTGGTTTCAATGGGGGATCCATATATGGCAAATACCGGTTTTACAGTGAGGACGAAGTGCATAGCCATTTCAGGATGGCGATATTTGAAAAGATCAGTACCAACAATGGCATTATTCAACAGCCGGCGATTGACCTGAATGGTTATAACAGCGGTTATGAGACGGGCATGGTTTTCACCAAACTGTTGAACAAAATAGCTTTATCCACTTCTTTTGCTTTTTTGCATGCGACAGATAACAGCGGCCATCATATATTCAATTACGGTGCTTCGCGACGAAATGCAATAGGATATTCCCTGTCAGCGGGTAAATTGTTATTGCCGAAGGAATATACCAGTTACCGCCAGGTGAATTTGAATGCCATGCTAGAATTGTTGGGGCAGGTCAATGCCGGCAGTTGCCTGGGCTATCTGGACGCTGCTCCATCCCTGCAACTTATCATCAACAGCGTGATGCGGATCGATCTTGGCGCAAAAATTGCGCTAATCAGTAAATTGCAGCGTACCGCACCAGGGGGCTGCTTTGTGCGGGTGGAATATAATCTCTTTAACCTGTTTAAAAAATGAAGATACTTAGATCCATACTGCGGTTCATTGGTTCATTATTTCAAAAAAAACAATGTTGTAAATGAAAACACTATTATGCGGCATACTCTTTATGGTGTGCGTGTTTAACGTTCAATCGCAGTTAAGACCGGGACAGATGGCGCCGGAGATATCATTGCCCAATGCCAAAGACAGCATGGTGAACCTTTCTTCCTTCAAAGGGAAAGTGGTGCTGGTGGATTTTTGGGCAAGCTGGTGCGGCCCCTGCCGGGCTTCCAACCCGGATGTACTGAAATTGTACAAGAAATACAAAGCAGCCGGTTTTGAAGTGTTCGCTGTTTCTATTGACAGCAAGAAAATGCCATGGTTAAAAGCCATACGGCAGGATAAACTCACCTATACCCAGGTAAACGATAACGGGGGCTGGTATTCGAAAGTAGCGGAACGCTATTTCGTAGATGAAATACCCACCAGTTTTTTACTCGATAAGACGGGTAAGATCGTGGATATAAATTCGGATGGGAAGCAATTGGACAATCTCATCAAAAATTTATTATAAGAATTTATATTCCTGGCGCTTATAATTCTTTATTTTATTAATAATTTTTCCAGGTTCTTCTCCATGAAATAGGTCTTGCATATGGCGTCGGCCTTATCCAGGATCTGTTTAACGGTGGGTTGTGCGCTTCCGGTGATCCCATAAGCCTTCCTGAGGGCGGCCGTTTTTGTAGTGGACGACAATTGCTGTAATGCTTCCGTGATGGCGATCACCCGCAGCCCGCTGTCCTTGAGTTTGCCCAGTTCTGCGATCATCCAGCTAAGCGCAAAGAAATAATCCTTTTCCAGCATTAGCAAGGTTTTGTTATCTCCCGCCACGGGCATTTTATTGAATGGAGAAGTGATGATATCCCGGGTCAGGTATTTTGAAAGGTATTTCGGCGGAGTCTTCGATCTCCTTAACTGAAT
>JAYWAZ010000059.1:0-2423 GCA_043781975.1 Bacteroidota bacterium | reverse complement strand
AATTGATAGCGCATTTGAATATAGCGGCGAACAATACGCTTATAAGGATCTGCATATAATGCACCCTCTGAAGGGATGTCTTTTACTTCCGGCACCAGATCGCCCAGGGCGGTGCCATGCGGTCTCAGTACCGGTGTAAATGTGGCGAACTGCAACCAACGGGTGTACAGTTCGGGATCGAGGTCGCCCATGGCGAAACCACCCGCGTCAGCGTGTATGTAGGGAACCCCGCTCATGCTCATACCGATCATAACGGGAAGCTGTGCCTGCAGTCCGGACCAGCTACGGCTCACATCACCGCTCCATGGAAATACGCCGTAGCGGGGACTTCCGGCATAACCACTCCGGTTGAGGTTGAATAACCTGGTGCCCGGGTATTCTTTCGCATATCTGTCAAACAACATCTTATCCCAGTAATGGCCATAGATATTGTGCACTTCATCAGCAAGGAACAAGCGCTTGAAACCAAGGTCTTTCAGATTATGCCGCACAGCGGCCGGGTGACGTTCGGGTTCGCCCAGGTCGCCCCACCATCCCGTCACTCCGATATTGATCTGCGCTTTGTATTTATTCCAGAACCAATCCTGTACATCCTTCCTGAAAATATCCAGCAGGCCCCCGTTGCCAAAATAAAAATCGGTGAGCAGGTATGGCTTACCGGTACTGTCCACCGCCTGAAAGTCTTTCGATGGTTCATAATTTGGCGTGCTCCTTAAAACAAAAGGTTCGGTGATGAGTATGGTATGGATGCCCTGTTGTTTCAGCTTACTGATCATTCCGGCGGGATCGGGCCATGCTTTTTTATTCACCCAGTCCAGGTTACCCATGGTACCCTTGATGCTGTCGCCAAACCAGAACAGGTCGAGGATCACGGCATCAACGGGGAAGTTTTCCTGTTTCATTTTATTCACGGTATTCATTAACTGTGCCTCGCTGCGGTATCCAAAGCGGCTCATGAGGTTTCCAAATACCCATCTCGCGGGAATGGGTTGTGTTCCGGTAAGCGATTGGAATTTCCTCAGTATCTCATCGGTATTTTTTCCGGGAATGATGTAAAAGGTCAGTTCGCCCGAAGAGGCCCCGTATTCCAATACATTTTTTTCGGTCTTGCCGATATCCAGGTAGCTTTTTGAAGGGTTGTCAAAAAATATCCCGTATCCATCGGAAGAAATGAGGAAAGGCACTGAATAATTCAGGTTATCCGCATTGGTGCTGTACCCGTAATTGGGCTGGTTGTATAAATTGAGCCGGTACCCCCTGCGGTTTAAGGGCAATGAACGTTCGCCTGTGCCGAAGATCTTTTCATCTTCTTTTAAAGTAAAACGAAAACCTTTGAAAGCGTTGTTGTCAAAATAAGCGGCAGCCGTTATTTCTTTTCCCGCGAGCAGGTAACGTGGTGATCCGTCTTTTCCCGCCAATACTTCTTCAACGGGTGAAGCTCCTTTCAGCAATAAGGGTTTTGCTATTACGGCATTGGATACCTGCTCATTCTTTGTATAGCCGTTCGGCTGGAAACTTGTTTTTATGATACCACCGGCAAAAAGAGCATGTTTCCAAACCCCTTTAGCGGAGGATCGCACCAATGGCCCCTGTGAAACAGGTTGTGAAAAAGCGCCGGAAGCACAATAAACAAATAATACCACCAGGCAGTACCGGTATGATCTCATGCGGTCAATTTTTTTGTAAATTACTTAATAATGTGTTTGGATTACACAACAGGAAATGGTTCCCTTAAAAAAGGACGGGTTATTTTTTCGGACGTATATTAATGAAAGCGTCCCCGCTTGTTATCTCATCCGCAAGATTTTGAATGGATTTTGTTTCGAACAGCCGGATCAGTTGTTCCTTGATGGGTTTATACTGGTAATGCATGGGACAGGGTTTCACTTCAGAGCAAAGCTTTAGTCCCAATACGCATTTCTTAAAAAATTCATCTTCACCGGTAACTTCCAGGATGGCGCGTACAGGTAACTTTTTTGCTTTTTCCGTGATATAAAATCCGCCATTGGGGCCCCTGACGGAACTGACAATGGCATTGTCCTTGGTGAGCAGTTGCAGGATCTTCGCGGTGAATGAATGGGGCGAATCTATGGCCTTCGCAATTTCCCCAATGCCCAGTTTTTTATCCGGGGCACTTTTTTGCGCAATGTAGATGGTCGCACGCAGGGCGTATTCGGTGGTCTTCGAGAACATAATCAGTTATCTGCGAGTAGGGCAGATTTTATTGAAGTTAATAAATTATGGGATTTCTTCCGCATCGGATTTCAGAAGGACGATGGTTCAACTCCCTTGATCGATCGCATACACGGCATTCACGGCCTGTTTCTGCGTAATTTGTTTTTGCCGGAAACCATCAAGATAACAGCTTACCTGGTTTTTTACCAGCGGGTAGATCACCATTAAAAATCCCGTCATCATCGCGG
>JAYWAZ010000058.1:0-6753 GCA_043781975.1 Bacteroidota bacterium | reverse complement strand
GTCCATCGTCTGTTTTGCGCATCCTTGAATCGGCCAGCAGTTTACCGGTATTATCAAAGATGAGCCAGAAAGGCAAGCCGGCCGTTTCACCATGATATTTTGCCCTGAAGGCGTCCGCATCCGGCGTTTCCAGGTCTTTCTTGTCCTTTGACTCGTCGACCGTAAGATGACAGGTCACGTAATTGTCCTGGAACATTTTTTTACAGGATATATCATTCATACTGCTGTCCATTTTATGGCACCATACACACCAGGAAGCATGAAAAATGACAAAAACCCTTTTGTTTTCGAGCTTCGCCTGCTTATACGCGTTATCCAGGATAACATCGGTTCGGGGAATAGGTTTTTGTGCATTTACTGCTGCATATACACAAAGGGATAATGCAACTAAAAGGGGAAATTTAAATTTCATAATAAGAATTGTTATGCAAGGAAAGTATAAAAGTAAGGAATAAAACCCGCAGCCGTTAAACTACCCGCACCCTGGGATCCACGGCGGCATACATCCAGTCGGCGATAAAATTGATCAGGATGAAGATACAGGCGCTCAGCAATACCGATCCCATCACTACCGGGTAATCCAGTTTTTCGAGCGCATCCACGGTAACCTTGCCGATGCCCTTCCATCCAAAAATGTATTCTACAAAAAAGGCGCCCGCGAGCAATTCGGCAAACCACCCCGTAATGGCTGTGATCACCGGGTTAAGGGCGTTGCGCAGGGCGTGCCTGAAAATGACCTTCCGGCGGGGCAGCCCCTTCGCATAGGCAGTACGGATATAATCCTGGCTCAGTACATCCAGCATTGAACTGCGGGTCAGTTGTGTGATGATCGCCAGGGGGCGAATACCCAGTGTAAAGGCGGGAAGAACCAGGTTCCTGAACGTCAGGTATTTTTCACCGGTCACCTCGTCAATATCGAACCAGCTGCCCGTTAAATTAAGCCCGGTATAATCATGCAATACCACCCCAAAAAAATATGCGATGATGATGGCCATGAAAAAGGAGGGCGCCGAAATGCCGGCGATGCTGGAAAACACCGCCGTGGTATCCATCCAGGTTCCTTTCTTTACCGCCGCGATGACACCCAGAAATATACCCGTTATAGTTGCAAATAGCATCGCGGCCATTGCCAGCAGTAAGGTACCCGGCAGGGCTTCCATCAAAACCTCCCCCACTTCTTTTTTGGTTTGATAGCTGCGCCGCAGGTAAGGTATCTTCAGCCCGAATTTAGTGTCACCGCCAATAAACCAGCCACGGAGCTGTTTTTTTTCAATGTCGGTTTTGCTATGAACGCAAAGAGGTGACAAATCATTGAGGTATAAAATGAATTGTTTCCACTTGGGCTGATCGAGATAAAGGTCCTTGCGGATATTGTCCATGGTCTTCTTATCGCCGGTTTGTCCAACGATCATCCGGGCGGGATCACCGAGTCCCTGGAACATAATAAAGACAAGCATTACCACGCCGAGCAATACCAAAAGCGCATAGCATATTTTTTTTAGGAAGCGGTTCAAAATTCTAATTAAGAATTAAAAATTAAGAATTAAGTGCAACACAAACTTTAATTCTTTATTATGTCATCGAAATCGGCCCAACTCCATTTCTTTTTAACCACCGGGCCGTTCATTAAAAAAAGTGCAGGATTCGCCCTGGCGGCTGTCTTTATTGCCGTAACATCACAGGTGAAAATGACCGGAACATATTCTTTTCCTTCAAGGAGGAATTTACCCTCGAATTTCTTTTTTACTTTTTCAGGCTGTCCGGTGACAATATAAACGGGTTTCTTATCCTTTACGGCCTGGAGGATGACCCTGATATCCTTATCCCAGTCCTGCGGATAATCTTCCAAAGTTTTTATAAAAAGCAAATAATATTCCCCTCGCTGGCCAAGGATCGCTTCTGTTGAATCTGTTCCTGATTCAGTGGTAAAAGAAAAATCATTGATCAGCGGCACATTGTTCTTCCCGGCCTGTACCAGTGTTTGTTTGCGGTCAACATATTTCCAGGTACTGTCGGGCAGACTGGTGGTGAATTCTTTTTTTACGCCGTTCTTTTCATAAATAAAAACGTATTCATATTTATCGGGTACAGCATCTGCCGGCATCTGGCGAAGTTTTAGCAGGTCATTGCCTACTTTATAGGGCAGGCAGTCTTTTACAGGCAGGTGCTTCAATACATACCATTGCAGGCCTAAAACAGCGAAGACTGAACACAGAACAATTACGGAACATAGATTCTTTGAAAAAAAAGATGAAATGTATTTTCGTTTCCCAACGATGAGCAATACCAATGCCAGCAGGATGATATCCTTGGTGAATGTCTGCATGGGCGTAAGCGGGATGCAATCTCCAAAGCAGCCACAGGCCCTGATCTTTCCGCTGAACAATACATAACTGGTGAGGAAGGTAAAGAAGAGCATCAGTAATAATAATAACCAGGAAACTAATTTTGTTCCCCATCCCAGCAGGAGGGCGACGCCCAGCACCACTTCCATCGTGATCATGAATAAAGCGAACCATAGGGCGTGAACGTGGAGCCACATCAATAAGCCCTTCATGAATCCTCCACTGGCCCATACTTCAAAAAATTCCTGCATCTTGTAGGCCAGTCCCAACGGATCAATGGCTTTTACAAGCCCTGAAAAAATAAATAGACAACCTACGATCACCCTTGCAATGTTTACCGCCTGTTTCATAAATTTTATCCGCAATTTAATTAACTGTGAATTTTTTCATCGATCAATATAAGTCCGAATACCGCGTAGTTGCTGATGTCGTAATAATTGGCATCGATACCTTCACTGACGATGGTTTGCCCCTTGTTCAATAAGATCTGCTTGATGCGCAGCACTTTCGCGAGTATGAGGTCAACAAAACTCTCCTGGCTCATTTCCCGCCAGGCTTCACCATAATCGTGATTCTTGTCCTCCATCAGTTTTTTTGCAATGGAAGCTTTTTGGGTGTACATCCTGCTTACCGTTTCAAGCGGTAATTCTTCCAGCTCATCATCATGGATATCCAGTTGTATCAGTCCAATGATGGCATAGTTGAATATGCCGCGAAATTCACTGATCACATCATCCCCTACCTTCTGTTCTCCTTTTTCCTGGATTGTTTTGATGCGTTTTGCTTTTATATAGATCTGGTCGGCCACCGAGATTGTGCGGTACACCCTCCAGGAAGTGCCGTAATCCCGGGTCTTTTGTAAAAAGATATCCTGGCAGGATACTAAGGCGGTATCGTATTGCTGGCTGGTTGTCATTTTAATGGGTCATTAGTATTTTGTCATTGGTCAATAGTCGTTGGTCATTTGTAACTTTGTGCTTACAGCTTCAAAAATAATTGAAATCAACTGATGTTCACCATAAACTGCAAAGGAAAACTTCTGACCCTTGATCAGCCCAGGTTGATGGGGATATTGAATGCCACGCCTGATTCCTTTTACGAGGGTCATTTGCCGGGCGGAACGAATGCCATGGTGATGCTGGCGGATACGATGATCCGCGAAGGCGCTTCCATTATTGATATAGGCGGACAAAGTACCCGTCCCGGCAGCCCGCGCATTACAGCTGATGGGGAATTGAAAAGGGTGATACCGGTGATAGAAGCGATACATAAGAACAACCCCGACGCCATTCTTTCGATCGATACCTATTTCAGCGCAGTAGCCGCAGCCGCGGTGGCCGCCGGTGCGTCCATGGTGAATGATATCAGCGGCGGTGAGATGGATGATGCGATGATCGCAACCGTAGCGGCATTAAAAGTGCCCTATGTGTGCATGCACATGAAGGGCCGTCCTGAAAATATGCAACATGAATCCCATTATGACAACGTGGTAACGGAGGTACTGGATTTTTTTATCCGCAAGTTCGAACAGTGCCGCAATGTAGGGATCAATGACCTGGTGTTTGACCCGGGCTTTGGTTTTGGCAAGACCATTGCGCATAATTTCAGCCTGCTGAAAAACCTTTCCGTTTTCTCCATAACGGGCAGGCCTGTACTGGCAGGACTTTCCCGGAAGAGTACGGTATACAAAACGCTTGGAACATCGGCCGGGGAAGCATTGAACGGCACCACGGTGTTGAATACGATGGCATTGATGAATGGCGCTTCCATTTTACGGGTACATGATGTAAAAGCGGCCAATGAAGCGATCTTGCTTTATAATGCATACCAAAAAGCGCCCCGTTGCTGAGGCGCTTTTAAAATCCGTATCTGTTTCTACTTTATTTCTTGCCGGGAGTCATCCGCTTCAGACTATCGGCAATCGCTTTTCTTGCCGCTTCAGCTTTTGCCATTTCCTCTTCTTCTGATTTTACGTCGAGGATCTCTATGTCGAAGACCAGGTTATCATTTGGTTTTATCCTCGGCATATTACCCTCTTTGCCATAGGCAAGCGTAGAAGGAATATAGATCGTTGCTTTAGATCCTTTTTTCAGTTGGAAAAAGGCGTCAGACCAGCCAAGGACCACACTGCCCAATTGCATCATGGATACCTGGTAGGGTTCTGCGTGTTTAAAAGCAGGATCGGTATTTGAATCAAACACCCTTCCGCTGTCCAGTGTTCTGCCGGTATAGTTAACCATTACAAGGCTGTTGTTATCTATCTTTTCACCGGTACCTTCCGTGTGAATGGCTACAAAAGTTCCCCAGGTCGCTTTTATGGCGGTGATATTGTTCTTTGCCAGGTAATCGCTGATGATCTTTGTATCGATCTCGATCTGGTCTTTATTTTTAGCCAGCTCTTTTGAAACATTTTCAAATTGCTTTTTGATGATCCTTGGTTTCGCGATCTTCAACTCGGCCTTGTTGGCGCTATCTTTCTGTTCTGCTGTTTTAAAAATATTCAGGATCTTGAGGCAGCTGTAGAGATAGGTTCCTTTTTTCAGGTAAGGCGGAATACCCCCCTGCCTGCCTTTAAAGACACTGTCGGTCAGCGATCGTACGATGATGCTGTCGCCGATCCTCGCCTGGGCCAGGATCGTGTAAAAAGGCGGAGGCATGGTAGCGGAATCCAACTGGTCGTTCACCGGCATCATATCCCGGGTATCCGATAAGATGCTGTCTTTTCTGGAGTCTTTGTAGATTTGGGTGATGTGCATCTGCACATAATCGCCGGCCACCACTTTCTGTCCTTTTCCGTCAGAGTTGATCTTATACTCCAGGCCATCCAGGCCCTTTTTGTATTCCGATGAACAGGAAGACAGGATCAGCAGGCAAAGTACGGGCACATAAAATAAATGTTTCATTGTATATCTGTTTTAAAATATTAATAACTGCTTAGTGTAGCCGCATTTTCCTTCATGGCGGCCTTGAATTTTACGACCACTTCGTCCAGCGGCTCCTTGTTGAACCCACCCGCTGCATTGAAATGACCGCCTCCATTAAAATATTTCCGGGCGAAGCTGTTCACGTCAAAATCCCCCTTGCTCCTGAATGAGCTTTTTCTTTCCTCTCCCCTGTCGATGATCACCGCTGCCAGCCTGATTCCTTTAATGCTCAACGGGTAATTCACTAGCCCTTCGGTATCGCCGGTCTTCACATCAAATTTAATAAGGTCGGATTGCGGTATCACGATGAGGGCGGTATTGTATTCATAAAATACCTCCATGCGGTTCAGCAATACATGGCCTATAAAACGGAAACGGCTCTCCAGGAAATTATCGAATAATTCTTCGTGAATATTGCTGTGCTCCAATCCGCGATCTTTCAGGTCGGCCACCATTTTATGTACGCTGGCCTTTGTGGAAGCGAACCGGAATGATCCGGTATCGGTCATCACCCCGGCATAGAGACAGGTTGCCGTTGCGTCATTCATCTTCCCGGCCTGGCCCGAATTGATAATGAAGTCATAGACCATCTCCGCCGTTGAACTTTTTGCCGTATCGCTGATGCCATAGCTAAAAACTTCTTCCTGCGGCTCGCGGTGGTGATCGATCAGTATCTTATCCGCTTTTGAAGCCAGCAGTTTTTCTTCCATCCGCTTGGTCCTCGACATGGTATTGAAGTCTAGACAAAATATCCAGTCGGCCGAATCAATGGCTTCATTTGATTTCCCGCTTTGTGTTTCAAAATCAAGTACCTGGTCGCAGCCGGGCATCCAGTTTAAAAAGGAGGCCCAGTTGGTAGGTGATATCACGTTCACCTGGTGACCGAACTGTAGTAAAAAATGATAGAGCCCAAGGGAAGATCCCATCGCATCCGCATCCGGTTTTTGGTGCGTAGTGATCACTACCTTTTTCGGCTGGATCAGTAAGGGAAAAATATTTTGAATAGGTTGCATAAAGCGGCGCAAATGTAGTTTAAAGTTTTGAGTTTTTGGTTTTTGGTTATTTTAGACTCAACCGATACACCGTTATACAAAACTGCCATATTATTTGGTGCAAACTGAAACCGTAAACCCAAAACCGTTTATCTTTGCGGCACAAAAAAAGAAAATGAATAACCGAACATTTACAATGATCAAACCAGACGCGACGGCCAAGGGAAATACCGGCGCCATATTACAAATGATCAACGCCGCCGGTTTCCGGATCGTGGCGATGAAGATGCCCCATCTCAGTGCTGTGAAGGCCGGTGAATTTTATGCGGTGCATGCCGCCCGCCCTTTTTATGGCGAACTCGTTGCATTCATGAGCAGCGGTCCCATCACCGCGGCCATACTGGAAAAAGACAACGCCGTGGATGATTTCCGTAAACTGATCGGCGCCACCAACCCCGCCGACGCAGCGGAAGGAACGATCCGTAAATTATA
>JAYWAZ010000057.1:0-2427 GCA_043781975.1 Bacteroidota bacterium | reverse complement strand
GGAGCGCCACCCTTCAAAAGACCGTCAGCAGTGGCGGCAACGTCGAAAAAAGGAATTGAAAGGCAGCAGTTGAAATGAAGCGGTATAAAATATCCCTCAGTTCACGCGCAGTTTCGCCAGGCATCCCCATACCGATCCCATATATGTTGGCCACCTGGTCAGGGGATAAAAAAAACTTCCCCCATTCTTTTGCTGTTACAACTTATCCCCCTACCTTTGCACTCCAAATTAAAAAACGGTCATTTTAAAGTTCTTTTTATATGTCACAGAGAATCAGAATCAAATTGCAGTCTTACGACCATAATCTGGTTGATAAATCAGCTGAAAAGATTGTAAAAACGGTACGCAGTACCGGTGCCGTAGTAACAGGGCCAATTCCCCTGCCAACGCACAAGAAGATCTTTACTGTGTTGCGTTCTCCTCACGCCAATAAAAAAGCCCGTGAGCAGTTTCAACTCTGTACACACAAGCGTTTATTAGACATTTACACCAGCAGCAGCCGTACAGTGGATGCACTGAGCAAACTGGATCTACCAAGTGGTGTGGATGTTGAGATCAAGGCCTGATGAACTTTCCCTCCCGGTAACGATCGGGGCAGGGAGCAGCAGCAGGTAAGTTCTTAGAAGAATAAAATATTGAACATCTATCTCCTTTGTCAGACTGATCCCGATAGCGATCGGGACGAAGTCAAAAAAAGGAGCGCTGGATAAAAACAAGATACAATGAAAAGTATTATTGGAAAAAAGATCGGCATGACCAGTATCTTTGATACAACGGGCAAGCAAACGGCTGTTACTATTATAGAAGCCGGCCCCTGTGTGGTTACCCAAAAGAAAACTGTCGAGACCGACGGTTATAATGCACTCCAGATCGCATTCGGCGATAAAAAGGAAAAACACTCCATCAAGTCAGAAGTCAACCACTTCGCAAAGGCTCAGACCTCCCCTAAAAGATTCGTTCAGGAAATACGCGATAGCGAAATAGATAAAGCAGTAGGTGAAACCATCACTGTCGACATTTTTGCCGAAGGCGATGATGTGGAGGTCGTTGGTACCACCAAGGGCAAGGGTTTCCAGGGTGTGGTAAAACGCCATGGCTTTTCGGGTGTTGGCGGCCAGTCGCATGGTCAGCATGACCGGTCAAGGGCCCCGGGTTCTATCGGTAACTCATCGGATGCCAGCCGCGTATTTAAGGGTATGCGCATGGGCGGCCGTATGGGGCAGGACAGGGTTACGATGAAAGGATTGAAAGTGATGAAGGTATTCCCTGAAAAAAATTACATTTTGGTGAGCGGATCCGTTCCGGGACATAATGGTTCAATCGTGCTAATTCAAAAATAACTTTTCCAAAGTTGAAAAAATAAAGACAATGCAAGTAGATGTAATCAATATAGAAGGGAAAAAGACCGGCAGAACGGTTGAATTACCGGAAGAGATCTTTGGTATCGAACCCAACGACCATGTTATTTACCTGGCTGTAAAGCAATACCAGGGCGCACAACGCCAGGGTACGCATAAGGTGAAGACTCGTATGGAAGTGAAGGGTTCTTCCAAAAAATTACATAAGCAAAAGGGTACAGGTGGTGCACGTAAAGGCAACCTGCGTAACCCATTGTACAAGGGTGGTGGTAGTATCTTTGGGCCAAAACCGCATAAGTACGATATCAAACTGAACCGTAAGGTAAAAGACCTGGCCAAGATGAGTGCCCTGTCTTACAAAGCCAAGGAAAACGCCATCATGGTGCTGGAAGACGTGAAAATGGAAAAACCCAAAACATCCGTTTTTACAGGAATGCTGAAGAGCCTGAACCTGGCCGGTAAGAAAACACTGGTAGTGATACCGGAATACAACGATAACCTGTATTTAAGTTTACGCAATGTGCCCACCGTTAGTGGTACCCTGTTGAGTGACCTGAATACCTATGATATTTTAAATGCGAACGTGCTGGTGTTGACGGAAAGTGCGGCGAAGATATTCAGTGAAGATATCGCCGAGGCATAAGTAAGAATTAAGAATTAAAAATTAAAAAATTAAAAGACATGAAGCTGTCTGATGTATTAATAAAGCCGATTTTATCCGAGAAGGCGAACAAGCAATCTGAAAAGATGAACCGCTATTCTTTTGTAGTGGATAAAAAAGCGAATAAGCTGGAGATAAAAAGAGCCATAGAGAGTTTTTATGGCGTAACGGTTGATAATGTCAACACCATCGTTGTGCCTTCAAAAGCGAAGGCCAAGTACACGAAAGCCGGATTCATTGTTGGCCGTAAGCCTTCAAAGAAAAAAGCGATTGTAACCGTGGCAAAAGGCGAATCGATTGATCTTTACGGTACGGTTTAAGATTTAAAAAATGAATGGTAAATCTGCTACCGCAAAACGCAGAGATTAGTTAAATAAAAGGCTTCAAAAGTTCCTTTAGGGATTTAGG
>JAYWAZ010000056.1:0-2443 GCA_043781975.1 Bacteroidota bacterium | reverse complement strand
ATTTCAAATAATTATTCAGCGCGGTCACATTCATGGCGAATTTGCTGAGCAGCCCGTCAATGAAATCATCTTCTGCATGGGCGATCTCGGGCGACTGTGCGCTGAACTGCAGCAGGCGGAATGCAGTCATATCTTCTTCAGGGATATTTACGTGCTCTGTCGGCAGGTCGTGCTGCTCACGGATCTCAGCAATAAAAACAGAAGGCTCTAATTGCTTCCCTTCGTTATTATATTTTGCATAGGAGAGATAAAGGTATTTCTCCGCGCGGGTGAGTGCTACATAAAACAGCCGGCGCAGCTCTTCCGCTTCGGCAGATGCGGGCGGCTGCGAGGCAAACATGGTATCGGGTAATTTATAACCACCGCCGGGTTTCCTTTTTTTCTCCCAAAAAGATGCGTTCACGCCGGCAAAAAATACATATTCAAATTCCAGGCCTTTGGAACCGTGTGCTGTTAAAATGTTCACGCTTTTCTCATTGCCTGATACCTGCACCAGTGGCAAAGAAATATTTTCTTTTTCCATCAGGTCGATGATCTCAATAAAATTTTTAAGATCCAGGAAAGGATCACGTGCCGTTTCTTCTTTTACAAAATCAAACAAAGCCGTCATCAATTGCAGCAGCATAATGCGGTCTTCGTGCTGCATCACATAACTCAGCACACCTGCATTGCGAATGATGCGGTCCAGCAGGGTTTGCAGCGGAACATTGGATACATCAGCGATCAGCTGCTCCAATATTGCACTGATATTTTTAAGCTTGGCATTAATACCACTGTCAAACAGGTCCTGCGGCGGCCGGTTTGCTTTATCAGACAGTAAGCGCCGCAGCGAAGAAAAATCCTCTGTATATTTTTTGCCGTTGGCTTCTACGGTAAGCTTTGCAATTTCAATCGGGGGGATCCTGTAAAAATCATAATGCAGGATCTCGAAAAGCAATTCATCACCGCCATAAGGAATATCATGCTCGGCATTCAGGTATCGAAGGATGCTTAAGATCTTACCGATAAAAACATTTTGCAGGATATTGATATTTCTTTTGCTGTAAACAGGGATACCCTTCAGGCGGAAATAACCGGCCAGCTCTTCACCATATTTATTTTCTTTACAGATCACGGCAATCTCCCCGGCAGGCACATCTTTTTGCAGCAGCGCAAAAATATCCTGCGTAATGCCCGCCATTTCTTCTTTTACAGAATTGTATTCCCGGATCAAGGGTTGATGATCGAGGTGCTTTATTTTTTCATTGGAAGCCAGCAGTTCCTTACTCAGCCCCGGGATCTGTTTGATCAGGCGCTCATCATTATTGTTGATCAGGGTTTTTGAAATGTCCAGTATTGGCTGGGTGCTGCGGTAATTATTGGTGAGTACTACTGTATTCAGGTCCTTCACATAAGTATTCGCAAAGCCCAGCATATTTTCTACGTTGGCGCCCTGGAAACGATAGATGCTTTGATCGTCGTCGCCCACTACGAATACATTGGGCTTATCCCAATAATTGATCAGCAAATGCACCAGCTGATTTTGCGTACCGCTGGTATCCTGGAATTCGTCTACTAAAATGTATTGAAATCTTTCCTGGTAATTCAACAATATCTGCGGATGTTCTTCAAATGCTTTGATCACCCAATTGATCATATCGTCAAAATCATATCGGTTGCGCTCCCGCATCAGCGCCTGGTATTTTTCAAATTCATTTACAGCCGCACGAAGTTTTTCTTTTTTCTCTTTTTCTTCTTCGATCTTATCCAGGCGCACCTCGCCTTTTTTATATTCTTTCACTGCCCGCTTGGCTTTGAACTCCTCCCGTTCCTTAAGGCTGTCGATATACTCGTCAATTTTTTGGTTGATGAAATCCGGTGGCCATCCCTCGCGCTTCATCGAAGAAAAAAGCGAGCGCAGGTTATTGATCTCGTAATACACATCGCCGCGGTATCTCTTCAACGGGTGGTTTTTCGGGAAGCGGTCTATGAGCTTTTTGAAGAGCTGGATGTTTTCCAGCTCCGATATCGCATCCAAAGAATTCTTTTCAAAAAGAGAAAGATTATCCTGGATCACATCATTGCAGAAAGCGTGGAAAGTATAAATGTGCACGCGGTATGCGGCCGCACCGATGAACTGCTGCAGGCGGCGGCGCATAGCGATGGCGCCCGCATCGGTGTAGGTGAGACAAAGAATATTATCCGGTTCGGCAAGGCCCTCAAGCAATATCTTCCCGATACGCGCTGCGAGGATCTGTGTCTTGCCCGTACCCGGCCCGGCGATCACCATTACCGGTCCTTCGGTGGTATCCACTGCCTTTTTTTGCTGCGGGTTCAGCCTTTCATATTCCTCGTTAAATTTATCCCGGAGCTGTTGTAAATAAGATTGCATATTTTCTATTAGAATTCTCTGCTTCTAAAGCTAATGAAAAGGTTTGAAAAACTTGATGGTGCAGGTCAACGC
>JAYWAZ010000055.1:0-6847 GCA_043781975.1 Bacteroidota bacterium | reverse complement strand
CTGTTTTGACGTAGTGACCCCTCCCCCTGAAGCTTAGCCCCCGAGTTTTACCAAAAAATCAGTTACAATCATTTTAATGCATCCTTACCGCTGTTGATATGCGGGTATATGCGTTACCAGGATTTGAGCTGTTCCGTCATTCATTATTAATTCCCATTAAAATGAAACTAATTACCCAAAAACTGAAAGGCTTTGCACTGATAATGATGTGTTGCAATGCTTACAATTTATATGCACAGGATACGATCCACATCAGCTTGCCTGAAGCAGAAAAACAATTTGTACAAAAAAACCTGGCATTGCTTGCCGAAAAGTACAATATTGAAATTGCGAAAGCTGCTGTGATACAGGCAAGACTGTACAATAATCCAATCCTTGCCTTATCAGGAAATTTATATGACCCGAAAGAGAAACGGGCGTTTAATATGAGCAATGCTACTGGTCAATACGATATTGCAGTGCAGCAGTTGATAAGTATGGCTGGCAAAAGAAACAAGGAGGTTAAACTGGCAGAAACAAATACTGTCCTGAGTGAAAACCGTTTTTTTGACCTACTCAGGACCCTGCGTTTCTCATTACGCAGTAATTTTTATGACATGTATTACCTGCAACAATCTATTGCAGGTTACCAAAAGCAGATCACTGCACTGGAAAAACTAAATGCCGCCTATGATAACCTGGAGTCAAAAGGGGTGGTAACGCTTAAAGATGCCCTCCGTATAAAATCATTACTCTATTCCTTAATGGCCGAGCGTACCGCATTGCAAAACCAGTTAGGCGATTTACAGTCGTCACTGCAGTTGTTAATACACAACAATAAAGCATGGTATATCGCAGATGCCGGTAAGGATGATTTCCCTTCCCAAAAGCTTCACCAGCTGACTTTACAGGGACTCATTGATACCGCTTATGCCAACAGGTATGATCTGAAGTTAGCAGAAAACAATATTCTTTATAATAAACAAAATTACAGCCTCCAAAAAGCGATGGCCAGGCCAGACATCACTTTAGGGGCCGAATTTGACAAACGCGGAAGTTTTGTCGACAATGCCTCTTTCCTTACCCTGGGTATTGGTCTCCCTTTTTTTAATCGCAACCAGGGCAATATAAAAGCGGCAAAGATCAGTATAGACCAAAGCAAGACGCAGTTGGAACAACAAAGGCAAACCCTAGAGAATGATGTGCAAAAAGCATATATGAAATTGCTGAATACTGACAAAATGCTGCTATCAATAGATCCGAATTTCCGCGATCAGTTTGAAAGTCTTTTACAGGGCATCACGGAAAATTTTCAGAAAAAAAATATCAGCCTGGTGGAGTTCACGGATTTCAACGAATCGTATAAAACCAGTATCCTTCAGTTGAACCAGTTGCAGGACCAGAGAATGCAGGCGGTTGAAGCCCTTTATTTTGCCATTGGAAAAACCCTTATTAACAACTAATAATATACACATGAAAAATATAAAATTATACCTGTTCATTTCACTAATCCTGGCAACCACACACAGCTGTAAAGAAAAAGTGGCTGAAACTTATAACAATACCCCCTACTGTCTCTCAGATACCATGCAGAATAAAATAACGATCGACACTGTTAAAACAGAAACGGTAAAAAACAGTATCGCTTTATCAGGAAAGATAGAAGCCAATGAGGACAAATGGGTGAAAGTATTTCCGGTTGTAGGCGGTGTGGTGGAAGAGATGAAAGTACAGTTGGGCGATTATGTAACAAAGGGTCAGACACTGGCCGTTATCCGAAGCAGTGAGATAGCGGATTACCAGGGGCAGTTATCGTTTGCACGATCTACCCTGAAGATCCAGGAAAAAAACGAAAAGGACATAAAAGAAATGTTTGCTTCGGGCCTGGTTACCGAAAAAGATGTGGTGGCTGCAGAAACAGACCTGGAAAAAGCCAAGGCCGACCTGAATAGGATCCAGCAAACCAATTCCATTTATGGTGCAAAGGGAAATTCCATTCAATCTATTTCAGCGCCGGTATCAGGTTATATCATTGAAAAAAATGTGACGGATAAAATGCAATTTAAAGTGGATGGCAGCCAACCCTTTTTTATCATTGCCAACCTGGAGGAAGTATGGGTAATGGCAAGCGTTTTTGAAAGTGATATCGCAAAAATAAAAGTGGGGTATGATGCCGAGATCAAAGTGATTGCATACAGTGATAAACCCTTTACCGGCAAGATCGACCGCATCTTCTCGATCCTTGATCCGCAAAGCAGGGTGATGAAGGTCAGGATAAAAATACCCAACAAGGATAACCTGCTAAAACCTGAAATGTTCGCACAGATCAACATCAAATATGATGATGGCAATAACCAGCTGCCCGCAATTCCGGCGGCGGCCGTGATCTTTCACAAGAATAAATATTACGTGATGATCTACAGAGACAAATGCAATATCGAGACCCGTGAAATCGAGATTTATGAAACGATCGGTGACAAAACGTATATAAAGAACGGGCTGCAGGAAGGCGAAAAGATCATCAGCCGTTACCAGCTGCTGGTATATGATGCATTGAACGATTAATCAATCACACTCATTTAAACAAGCTTTATGAATAAGTTCATTTCCGGGATTGTCACTTTTTCCTTAAAGAACAGGTTCTTTATATTTTTTCTGACCTTGCTGATCATCATTGGCGGCATATGGAGCTTTATAAAAACTCCCCTGGAAGCTTTTCCGGATGTTACCAACACGCAGATCATTATTGTAACACAATGGAACGGGCGAAGTGCCGAAGAAGTGGAGCGGTTTGTTACCGTGCCCATAGAAGTGGCAATGAATTCAGTACAGAAAAAATCGACGCTTCGCTCTATTTCCATGTTCGGGTTATCAGTTACTAAAATAATTTTCGATGATGATGTGGAAGATTTTTTTGCAAGGCAGCAGGTCAATAATTTATTGCGAAACGTAAGCCTTCCCGAAGGCGTAGAACCCGATGTTCAACCACCTTATGGGCCAACGGGTGAAATATTCAGGTACACGCTGGAGTCGAAAAATAAAAATTCAATTGACCTTAATACGATCCAGAACTGGGTGGTTGACCGGCAGCTAAGAAGCATTCAGGGCGTTGCCGACCTCACTGTATTTGGTGGCGCTGAAAGGACCTATGAAATTACCGTTGACCCCATAAAACTCGCTGAATATAATATCACACCGCTTGAAGTGTATACTGCTGTCTCGAAAAGTAATATCAATGTGGGTGGTGATGTCATCGAAAAAAACGGGCAGGCATACGTGGTAAGGGGTATTGGATTACTCGATAATATCCATGATATAGAAAATATCATCGTGGACAATATCAACGGCACGCCCATACTGGTGAAGAATCTTGCAACCGTAACGCCAAGCCATGTGCCCCGGGTTGGGCAGGCGGGGCTGGATGCAAATGATGATGTAGTGGAAGGGATCGTAGTGATGCGTAAAGGAGAAAACCCGAGGGAGGTGCTGGCAAGGGTAAAAGAAAAAGTGCAGGAACTCAATGAAAAAATATTACCTGCTGATGTAAAGATGGTCACTTTTTATGACCGGGATAACCTGATGGACTTTTGCACGGATACCATCAGCCATAATTTGGTGGAAGGTATCCTGCTGGTAACCCTTTTCGTTTACATTTTCATGTTCGATTGGCGAACAACCCTAATCGTTGCCATTATCATCCCATTGGCCCTGCTATTCGCTTTCATTTGTCTTAAGATAAAAGGCATGAGCGCCAACCTGCTTTCAATGGGGGCGATCGATTTTGGAATCATCATCGACGGTGCCGTCGTCATGGTAGAAGGTCTCTTTGTCGTGCTCGCGTTTAAAGCGCATGAGGTGGGAATGGAGAAATATAATAAAATGGCCAAGCTGAGCATGATACGAAAAACGGGAAGCAACCTTGCCAAAGCCATCTTCTTCTCCAAAGTGATCATCATTACCAGCCTTATTCCGATTTTTGCTTTCGAGAAAGTTGAAGGCAAAATGTTCTCTCCCCTGGCCTGGACACTGAGTTTCGCCTTGCTGGGCGCACTACTCTTTACGCTAACGCTGGTGCCGGTACTGGTAAGTATTTTATTGAAGAAAGATGCCAGGGAAAGGAACAATCCAATCGTGAATTTTTTTACCCGCATTGTAACGGCGGGGTTGAATTTTACGATGGCAAATAAAAAGATCAGTTTGCTCGTCGCTTTTGCTATAATGGGTTTAAGTCTCTTCTCCTTTAAATTGCTGGGCAGTGAATTTTTACCCGAACTGAATGAAGGCGCTTTATGGGTAGAAGCAAAATTACCCATGAGTAGCTCGCTTACCCAGACCGTTGGTTTTGTAAGTGAGTTCAGAAAAATACTCAATAGTTTTCCTGAAGTAAATGGCGTGCTTTCTCAAACCGGCCGAAGCAATGATGGTACCGACCCTTCCGGTTTTTTTTATGTGCAGTGCCAGGTAAACCTGAAACCAAAAAAAGAATGGAAACGGTCCATCAGTAAGGAACAATTAATAGAAGAAATGGATATAAGGCTGCGGCAATACCCTGGCGTGGTGTACAATTATTCGCAGCCCATCATTGATAACGTGGAAGAAGCCGTAGCCGGCATCAACGCCGACCTGGCCGTAAAGATATTCGGGAATGACCTGGAAAAGTTAGATAAAATGGCCGACAGTGTATACAATATCTTAGGTACCGTGCGGGGTATAAAGGACCTGGGAATCATGCGCAATCTTGGACAACCCGAATTGAGCATCGTATTGGATGAAGAAAAAATGGGGATCTATGGTGTAACCACAGCAGATGCCAATTCGGTTATTGAAATGGCCATCGGAGGAAAATCAGCCTCTACCTTTTACCAGCAGGAACGCAAGTTTGACATACGTATACGCTATCCCGAAAGTCATAGGAACAGTGAAACGGCGATCGGTGATCTTCGTGTTCCTACCATTCATGGTTCTAAGGTCCCGCTAAAGGAAATTGCAGATATAAAAACGATCACCGGCCCTGCATTCATTTACCGCGACCGGAACACACGCTTCATTGCTGTAAAATTTTCCATCCGGGAAAGGGATATGGGCAGCACGATCGCCGAAGCACAGTTGAAAGTGAACAGGCAAATAAAACTGGGCAAAGGGGCCAGTATTGAATGGGCAGGTGAATTTGAAAACCAGGTGAGGGCCGAAGCTAAACTAGGCCAGGTGGTACCTGTAGTGCTGGTGCTCATTTTCATTTTACTCTTTATCAGCTTTGGCAATGCCCTTGACGCTGGATTGGTATTAATGAATGTGCCGTTTGCTTTGATCGGGGGTATACTTGCATTGCATGTAACCGGAACTATTTTCAGCATCTCGGCAGGCATTGGTTTTATCGCCCTGTTTGGCATTTGTATACAAAATGGCGTGATCCTCGTTTCTGTATTCAAACAGAACCTTCACCAGAAAGTTCCGTTGTTACAGGCTGTCAAAGCGGGCGTAAGGTCAAGGATACGGCCTGTTGTTATGACCGCATTGATGGCTGCCATCGGACTTATGCCAGCCGCCATATCAACGGGCATCGGAAGCGAAACACAAAAGCCACTGGCCATCGTTGTTATAGGGGGATTGATCAGTTCCACCATTTTAACATTACTGGTATTCCCATTGATGGTAGAAATAGTCTACCGGAAGTTACACCGGAAGCAGAAAAGAAAAGTGGAACTTATTTAACAGTAAATATCCTACCCGGCAATTTAAAACAATTGCCAGTCTGGAAAATTTTAAAAACTAATGATTAATTTAGGCATATGAAATGGTTACCATGTTTATGCATGCTTTTTTTTACCCTCTCCACCCGGGCACAATTGGTGAATATCGAGTCACAAAGGATCCACAGCGATTCTGTTCGCCAGAGCGGGGAATTTAATTTTGATTACAGTTATTCTAATGTGAACAGCAAGCCAATTTCCGTTTTTAACAGCGCTTTATCATTACAGCAAAAATCAAAAAATTTAAAGACGACCTGGCTTATATTGGGCAGTGCCGAAACCTCAAAAGCAAAAGGAGAAGATTTTGAGAATGCCAGTTTTCTCCATTTTCGGGTAAGCCATAAACTGAATAAATGGTTACGCTGGGAAGCATTCAACCAGGTACAGGCAAACCTCCCTATTGGTCTTCGTTTTCGTTACCTCGCAGGGACGGGCCCCAGGTTCAAGGTTTTTGCCAATAAGAATTTCAATTTGTACCTGGGCACAGTTTATATGTATGAGTATGATAAAATGAATGATTCGGTCACTATCAGGAGGCATCTTGGACGAAGCAGCAGTTATTATTCATTTGCGCTTTCAATACCGGCAATCAAGGCAGACCTTACCAGTACCACTTATTTCCAGCCGAGGTTCAGCGATTTCAATGATTTCAGGGTGCTGACTGAAAATCGCCTGGAATTTTCGATAACCAAAAAACTAAAATCCCAGACTACGTTTCGATATTTTTATGACAGCCGTCCCGCCAAAGGGATCAACAATTTTATAACCGCATTTGACCAGGGCTTTGGCTGGAAGTTTTAAATTCAATGTAGTGAAGATATCGGATACGCCTCCTTTAACCAATCAAAGTTTCAGTAAATCCGGAGCGCATTGAGCCGTTTAGTCTTCGTCCTTACTGTGTTTCTTATAATCTTCAATTAAGGTTTTCTGCAGTTCAAAAGGCACCGCTGTGTATTCATGGAATCGCATGGAAAACTTCGCCCTTCCTTTTGTGAAGGAACGCAGCGCCGAGGAATACCCGTGCATTTCGGCCAGTGGCACAAAAGCGGATACTTTTTGGAAATGCCCCTCGGTCTTGATCTCGTCTACAATGCCCCGCCTGGTCTGCAGGTCGTTGA
>JAYWAZ010000054.1:0-2463 GCA_043781975.1 Bacteroidota bacterium | reverse complement strand
GAGGTCAAGCTTGAACTTTATGTTGCCATCCGGGCCAGGGCGGCCCCTGAGATGAATGCTGCTTCCCGCTTTTTTATCTGTGCCGATATTCTCTGGATTAAAGTCCGTACCACGTTTATGGATATTGCTTAGCGGTACCTGTATACTGATATCGGTGGTTCCTTTCTTACCGAACACACCTTCAACAAACATCGACATTACGCTGGATTGTATCTCCATCCTGTTGATCTTAACTTCCTGGTTCTTTATTTCGAGGCGGTCCTTCAGTTCCGCGAAACGGATGTTCTCAAAATCCCTGTTCTTAAATAAAAAATTCTGCAGCTTTTTTACCGGCTCATAATTATTCAGCGCGCCGTCCTTAAGTGAAAAGTCCACAACCCCTTCAAGACTGCCGGGATAGGTCTTCCCTTCATTATCGATCGCCAGTGAAGCATCTACCTTAGCAGTGAGTTTGCCCGCGATCACATCAGACGTTATACCATCTTGCCCAAAATTATCAAATGCCTCCAGTGTTTTGCTTACGTCAACGTTTTGTAGCGCTACATTAAGTTTGGCCTGGTGCCTGTTGTCGCCCTGGGCGATCAATGAACCAGATAATCCCATGCTGCCGCCGGCCATTTTCATGCTCACATTGTTGATGACGTAACGGTCCTGAAACAATGAAACATTGGCCATCACATCGGAGGCTACAAACTTTTGGTACAACAGCCGGGCTGCATTCAAATTAACCACCAGGCTACCCTGGTCCAGCACCCTGTCTATCTTGCCCGCCATCTTCACCAGCTTTTGCTTACCGTTACTTTCCGCAACTACTTTTTTTCTCGCCTTTAATAAAAATGTAAACTGGTTGAGGTTGAGAGAGGGTGAATAAATATTCCAGTTGATGATTACTTTGTTGGGTTCAGCGTCAATAAGGGTAAGCAGGTTGAGCGCTTTGCCCTGCATCACGATCTTGTTGTTCAGCACTTCGCATTGCAGGTTTTCAACAAACACGTCCGAGCTCTTGAAAACCATTCTGCCGTTAACGTTTTTAAGTTCCACATCCCTCGGCCGGTATAGTACGTCTCCGTTTTTAAGGGAGATATAGCCGTTAACAAAAGAATTGGTATTGTTGTTCTTCGCCAAGGGTCCTTTGTAAGTAATATTAGCCTCTCCATCGCCCGCTTTTAATTGGATCATATTGCTTCCCATCATATCATTCAATGCCGCAAGGGAAAAAGAGGACTTGAGGTCGCACGTAAGCATAGGGTGCAACAAGTCTAATATCTCAATTTTATTAGAGGTAACCGGGAGATCCTGCCACGATGCAGAAAAATTGGTTACTACAATTTTAGAGTTGGGGTCTTTCCGTGGCAACCCCTCAACCACTTCATTGGTATAAAACCCGGTGAACGAAGCATCATCAAAATTAATAAATGGGGTCACCAGGTGCGCTTGTTTGCTGGTGAAGTTCACCGTGATCAACGGATCTCCCCCTTTGAGCGGACCGCTGAGGCTTGCAGTTACGTCCAGGTTTTTGTCAACATCGGCAATTGACAATGCGGTTGCAATTTTGGGGGTTAACAGCGACTTTGCAAATCCATACAGGATATTCTGCGTATGCGCCCTCATCAAAAATTGCCGGGTGTCGCCGGCCATATCAAACCGGGCGGTAATATTGAAGGGCTGATCATCCAGCTTAATGTCAATGCTGTCGAACTGCAGCTGCTTAATCTTTTTATCAAACCGCATGTCAAAATTTCCACGGAAAGTTTTGTCTTTTACAAAGCTTCCTCTTTCCAGGTTAAAGGCCAGGCTTTTTACCAGGAAGTTTGCCTTTGCAGCAAACCGGAGGGTGGCATCATCCTTATCCTCAAGGTCCAGTTTTAATGTATTTACCACGATGTCGTGCAGCCGGTTCTTTTGACGATCGTCCTCAATAAGTTCAACATCATTAAGCTCTATTTTTTTCAATTCATTTCTCCCGGCGGAATTTGCATTGGCGGCAACCGTGTCTTTTTTGGGATTGAAAAGATACTTGTTGGAATAGCCGCTGGTATCAGTATACAGGTAAAAAGTTGCTTTGTCGATCTGGAAGCCGGTGATGAACGATTTTTTCCTGATCATGTTGATCACGCCCACATTAACAAAAACCTGTTCTCCTGTAAAAAAAGCATGGTGATGCTGCGCATACAGGGTATCGGTTATCAACACATTGTGTAGAGCAACGGATATGGTTGGAAAATGGCTGAAAAAGTTCAGGTCTACATCCCCGATGGTTACATCGCCGCTGAGTTTTTTTCCTATTTCCCCGGTAACCTGCTTGATGATCTTTTGCTTGTTAGCAGACACGTAGATGAAAACGAACGTGTAAAGGATAACCAGTACACTTAACAGGATCACGACTCCTTTGAGCGCGTATTTAAGATATTTATTTTTCAAGAAAGAGGGTTAGGTGTTTATGAATATAAGCTAAAATCACGG
>JAYWAZ010000053.1:0-6860 GCA_043781975.1 Bacteroidota bacterium | reverse complement strand
ATATCATCTGGGCAAGCATATTGTAATTATCCGTCTGCAAGGCTTTCATGTCATCCACAGTGATATTGTTCATCGCGGCAAGCCGGCGGTTGATGGTGATGCCGCGGAACATCGGGTAATTCCTTCCCAGGTAATAGGGATAGGTCTCATCCACCGGCTTTTGATTGGCGCTGCTGATGAAGCCCCGCTCGGGATTGTACTGGAAGGGCACTTCATCCTGCGGTATCATACCCTGCCATAAATAATTTGTATCGGTTCCAGGCATCACAAAATCGCCCTGCCCCTTCCATTTTGCGGGCCAGTCGCCCTGCGTGCGTATGGCGATATCCCCGTTCTTGCAGGCGAAGGCGCAGTTCTGCCCCGGCGTGTGCAGGTGTGTGACGGCTGCCTGGTAATCGCCATAATTCTTCGCATGGTTGAGCATGTTGAATATCTTCAATTCATTGCTCGCGTCATGCGCTTTCCAGCGAACGGCATAATATTTATTGTTGGTATTTCTTCCGCCGCTGAATGATTTATCATACATCACGGGGCACCAGTCGTTACCCAACTGAACATAGGCCACGGAATCAATAAAATCTTTTTTGTCCTTTATTTTGATGGTGTCGATCCTGAACCTCGACTTTCTCCATTCACCATTAAAAAGGTATTCTTCTCTTTTATCGTCTTTAAATTTGATCTCATAATAATCCCTAACATCACGTCCGCCATTCGTAAATCCAAAGGCGCAGCTGTCATTGAAACCGATGATAACGCCCGGGGCGCCGGGGAAACTTGCTCCATACGCATTGAATGCCGGGGTACTGATCTGGATCTCGTACCACAGGGAAGGAAGGTTGAGCCCAAGGTGGGGATCATTACAAAGGATGGGAGCGCCACTTTTTGTTTTTTTGCCGCTGACCGCCCAGTTGTTGCTGCCATTTTCCCTTTCAGGTTTTTGCGTTTCGGTAACTTCGAGCGGCTTACTGCTGAAATAAACCGAATCCACATTCGCCGGCGCTTTGGGAAAAACCTTCTGCGCCGCGAAGGACGTTCCCCTGGGAATGATGGGATCCAATGAATCCTGTATCGGGGGATATAATTTTACAAAATCATCCGCGGTGAAAAAACTTTTGGCATTGGTCATTTCAAGATCATCATCATGACCGGCCAGGTCGAGGCTCATGTATTTTAAGAACAGGGCGGTTTTAAGGTTGGTCCATTTTTCGGGTGCATAACCCAGCATTTTATATTCAATGGGTAATGTGCTTTCAGTCAATGTTCCGATATAAGCGTTTACGCCTGCGGTATAGGCATCGCATTCTGCTTTCACCGCTTCATCCTTATCCACTTCTTTCTGGGAGATCTCCGCGGCATATACCATACCCAGCCTGCGCATCATCCTATCCAGGTCCAGGATCCGCGGATCCTTGTCGCCCACTATTTCACTCAGCCGGCCGGCAGCCGCGTGTGTCTGAAATTCCATCTGCCAGAGTCGGAATCTGGCATGAAGGTATCCCTGAACGAAATAAGCATCGTTCTCCTGCTCGGCAAAGATGTGCGGCACCAGGCGTTCATCCAGGTAGACTTCCACCTTACCGTTAAGCTGCGGAAATTTCAAATCGGCGGTGAAATCCTTATCTGCAGCTTCGGCATTTTGCCAGATACCATGCTGCGGACTCAATAATTTACCCAGCGGTGCGGGTAAAACGAGTTTGGTATTCAATATTACCACCAACCCCGAACAGATGACCGCTGATGCGATGAATGGAATGATTCTCATATTAATGATTGTTGCTGTAATTTAAGAAAACCTTCTTTAACTATCCGTTTTCAATTATATATTTTTGCAGTATCATGAAAGATACGATCGATGTAAAAAATATTCTCGGACTTAAATTGCCCTCCGACCCGCGCTGGGTTGACCTTGCCCGAATGGAACTGGAAGAGATCCTTACCGACCATGCCTACTGCGAACAAAAGGCGGCCACTACCTGCATTTCCCTGATACAACGCTATCCCGACAGGGTGGAAATGGTGGAAGCACTTTCACCGATCGTCACCGAAGAATGGGGGCATTTCAGGATGGTATTGGCCGAACTGAAAAAAAGAAAGTTACAGCTGGGCAAACAGCGCAAGGATGAATACGTGAACAGGCTGCTGGAATTTCAAAAAAAAGATGGCAGCGTGGAGGACAGGCTGCTGGACCGCTTACTGACCATGGCATTGATAGAAGCCCGGAGCTGCGAACGTTTTAAAAGGCTCAGCGAAGGACTGGATGATGCCTATATGCGCAAATTCTACCGGCAATTCATGGAGAGTGAAGCGGGGCACTATACTTTATTCATCAATCTTTCTGAACTTTATTTCCCAAAAGAGAAAGTAAGAATACGCTGGAATGAATGGCTGAAATATGAGAAGGAAGTAATGAAGCAGATGGAGCTGAGGGGGGACAGGATACACTAAGAAGCTTCAAGCTACAAGCCGCAAGGGGGCAAATTTTATGTTTAGGAAGACTTTCACTGTTTTAAATGCTGTTTTGAGTTTGCAAGTTTCTCCCTTGCAGCTTGCGGCTTGTATCTTAGCATTTGAAATAGCTTATTTCCCATGAGAAATCGATATAAGGATGATCCGCTTGTAATTTTTGCACTTTCACAAGGTTGGTTTGCATGAATTTTTTATGTAGTTCAGAACCGGGATTGAAAGCCTTGTGATTTTTAGCAGCGTTGATGCTGTTGATCTCTTTCATTAATAATTGTGAAGGCGCGTCGATACAGGTTGCGGTAAATTTTTCCCAAACATAGTTGGTGGCGGCATAGTTGGGGTGCACCATGTCTTCGGCATAAAAACGGTAATCCCTGAGATCATCGATCACCAGTTCATATGCGGGGAAATAAAATGTATTGCTGTTGTCCGCACTTAGCTTGTGCACCGCCTGTATCAGCGTAGCCTTGCTGCGGTTGTTCTCTACGAATCCATCCCGCAGGTGCCGCACCGGACTGATGGTATAAATTATTTTTACGGCGGGGTTGGATCGCCTCAATAATTCCTGCATATTTTTTAAAGCCCCGATGACTTCATCGCTACCCAACAACCGCTTATTGAATTTATCCGTGGGCACTTTATGGCAATTGGCCACAACCGAACCGTTATCCAGTTCGTACACAAAAGCCGATCCCAGCGTGATGAGCAGCCAGTCGGCCTTTTTGATAAAATGATGCGCTACGGTCTGCGATTCATTGATGCCCTGAAGGCATGTTGCTTTATCGGGATGGGAAAACCGACTGTGATGCTCCCAACTGTTCCAGCACTCATTCTGGTAAAACAGGTCGGCTTCACTGTATTGCTTGTCTTCGGTATAGGAAACAACTGATTTGGCAATACTGTAAGGATTGAATAAGATACCGTTGGGATTATCGAGCACGGCAAATTTATGTTGTGCCAGCTTGTTGCCGATCTGTTCCGTAAAACAACTGCCGATCAGCAACAGATTTTGCCGATGGCTGATTGTTACTTCAAAAGGTTTGGGAGTAAACTCGAGATGAAAGTCCATGATAAATTTAAAATGTAAAATAAAAAATGCAGCATGTAAAAGTTGGGCAGTTTATATGAATATTTCTGTGGCCATCCTGCTACATTCTTTTAAAGCGGCTTCGTCAAGACTGTTCAGCAAATTCAATTCATTGAAATAAGGGATCATCAGTTCGGTATCCATATTGCCCACCAATTCATCATCTGCCATCGGGCAGCCGCCAATACCTTTCAGCGCGCCATCAAAACGCCTGCACCCGGCTGTTAAGGCGGCTTCCACTTTTTCTTTCCAGTTGACCGGGATTGAATGCAGGTGTACCCCAATCTCAGTTCCGGGCAATGAATCCACCAGGAACTTTGTCATACGCTTTACCTGCGCAGTGGTCGCTAACCCAACCGTATCCGCCAATGAAATTATCCCGATATCCATTGCCACCATTTTATTCACCCAGCTGAAAACGATCTCTTCATTGTATGGATCGCCATATGGATTGCCGAATCCCATCGAAATATAGATGACCAGTTGCTTTTCATTTTTAATACAAAGGTTCTGGATCTCTTCCACCCTGGCCAGCGATGCTGCAATGGTTGAGTTGGTATTTCTTTTTTGAAAAGTTTCTGAAACCGAGAAAGGGAAACCAAGGTAGCTGATCTCATCATAAACAATGGCATCGGCTGCCCCTCTTTCATTAGCAATGATGGCAAGCAGTTTTGACCTTGAACCTTCAACATTCAACTTTTTAACGATGTCTTTAGTATCCGCCATTTGCGGGATCGCCTTTGGCGAAACAAAACTGCCAAAGTCGATCGTGTCGAATCCAACCTTCAGCAAGGCATTGATATAAGCTGTTTTTTTTTCAGTTGGTATGAAGCGGGCCCAGCCCTGCATGGCATCACGCGGGCATTCGATGAGTTTTACCTTTTGAGGAATGGACATAACGGGTACAAAGATAGTAGGTATCAGGCAAGCATCATGCGGTACTGGCTGATCTTCTCCCGGAGCTGGTTAAAAAACCGGGACCTTTCCTTATCACCTACCGTACTGATCATGGTTGATTTTTTCATCAGGTTATCCAGGTTTCCATGCATGGAATTATTGAAATGTTCATCCCTTGTCCTTACAAAATACAATACACTATGGTTAAGAAAGGTCATACGGGCCCCATCCAGTTCCGCGAAATGGGTATTGTCGCCCAGGATCAGTTCATTCACGAACATGCGGTATTCGGCGGAACTGGTGTTGGGTGAAGTGCCCATCGTAAATTTCAAACCCAGTTCGGCCTGTTTTTCTATATGATTCACCAGTTCTTCCATTTTGTCGTAGAGCAGGTTCACGTCTCCGGGATCTTTAAAGGAACCTGCTTCCCGGTAAAAATTTATCTGTCGCAAAGAACTGTTGATGCTTTCCGGATTCCATATCTCCGTCATCGGTATCTTGTTGTATTCCTCGATGATATTCTTACTGATCCCTTTAAATGGAAGATACCTGGGATCATCAAAGGCAAACTTGACCCCCTTAAGATCTTCATAGTGCAGGATGGATTTCATCCAGAAATAAAATTTAAATATAGCCAGTTCGGGTACCTGGAAATGCACAAAGGGCGAGATATCCTTGAGCAGGAAATACAAATGCTTTTTTTTAAAGGAATTGAACAACTGGAAATTCTTCAACACGTCTTCGAGATAATCTTCAAAGACCCTGTCTGATTCAGGTTTTAATATTCCGGAGAAGATGAAGGCATCACTCTGCAGGTGCAGGAACTGGTCGAGCGATATCTTATAATGACTGCAGAGTACCTGCAATTCCTCGAAGCTGATGGCCTTTTCTCCCCTGATGCGCCGGTAGGCGCTATCGTTACTGATATTGAGCAGTTCGGCCACTTCGTCGACCAATGACAAGTGCGGGGGCAGACTGCTCCTGATATGCCCGAAGAAAAGCAATTGGATATTTGTCGCCTCCATAAGCCTGTTTTTGTTTAGTAATTTCTGCTTTTTAGAACAACTGTTTTTGGCAATTACTGCAAAGTAATAAAACTATTCCGGGATTTTTATTAAAAATACGGCATGCGAACCGGTCAAATAACAGGATAATCAGTATCTGCAAAAATGCGCATGACGGTTGCAGGTATCAATTAGGGATAGCCTTTGCGGCTTTATAGTTTTGGGTTGTCAATGTTTTTTTAACCACCTAAAACTAAGACCATGATACCGTTTCTCATCTATATTTTTCTGAAAAAATACCGCAGGCATATCCGGGAAAGGGCAGGTTTATTGATGAACAAATTCCTGCGTTACCGGGTACACCTCATTTTTGCGGGCCTCCTGATCATACTCCTGGCACTCTTTCCAATAATATCTCATGCACAAACCCTGCAACTGAATTATAAAATAACCAGGGGCGGCGATGATATCGGCTGGCTAAGGCTTGAAAAAAAGACCGAAGGAAATACGTCAAGCCTCTTAATGGTCTCCGAGATAAAGACAAGGATGATCTTTCGTATCAATGTATGCGCAAAAGAGACCTCTTTTTTTGAAGACGGGAAACTGATCTATTCATCGCAGTTCAGGACGACCAATGGTGATATCAAAGTGGATAAACTTACAAGGTTCACGGATGATAAATATGAAGTGGTTGAAAATGGTGAAAAGCGCAACCTGGACTTCCAATTCATCGGCACCAATCTCCTGAGCCTTTATTTCCGCGAACCGGAGGGCATCAACTTCGTGTACTGCGACAATCACCAACGTTTCATCAATATCGCAAAAACGGATGACGGGGGATATAAACTGAAGTTCCCGGATGGTAACAGCAACGTCTTTTATTATAAAGGAGGTGTTTGCACCAGGATAAAGATCAACCATACCTTCTATTCTGCAGAAATTATTCTTAATCCATAAAACAGCGGTCATGAACCATTCAGAAGCTTTATTAAAATACGCGCTTTGTTTTTGTATGATGTTCCTGTTTACGGGCATCACCAGGCGGAACAAAAGCAACAGGCTCTTTGACGACAAGGGTCTGCCGGCGACAAATACGGGTTACCTTTTAGGATTGCAGCTTGCAGGCATATTGTGGCTGGGATTGGTGCCCATCGTATTGTTCGACCGATCCTTCAATGCCCTGGTATCTTTTCACGGATCACAGGATCTTTCATGGGTATTTTCGTTTATTGTATGGACATTCCTTGCAGGCCTTGCCGGTTTCAGTGCAAGCCGCCAGATCCATATCAAACAGGAGAATGACCCTGGTTTCTCCGGTAGATTTATTAATTATTATTTCGCCGTAAGGATCTTATTTCTCTGCGCCTATGAATTATTCTTCCGGGGCCTTTTACTTTTTGACTGCATAG
>JAYWAZ010000052.1:0-2474 GCA_043781975.1 Bacteroidota bacterium | reverse complement strand
CATCCCTGTGATCATACAGGTTGCCAAAGATAAAAAATTATTCGATGAGCCGGATGAACGGAAAGTTCATAAGAATGTTATTCCTACGCTCGGCGGGCTGGGTATTTTTGCCGGCTTCATCATCGCCACTTTAATGGGCGTCCCTTCAGGTATCACTTCCGAATTACAGTATTTCGCGGCAGCGGCCACGGTCATATTCTTCCTGGGCATCAAGGACGATATCCTTGTGCTGTCTGCCAGTAAAAAATTCATCGGTCAGCTCATTGCCGCCGGCATCATCATCAAGTTCGGCGGGGTACAGATCACCAGCATGCAGGGCTTCCTGGGTATTTACGAGATACCACATGTTGCCAGCATCGTCTTTTCCATTTTCACGATCATTGTGATCACCAATTCCTTTAACCTGATCGATGGTGTTGACGGACTCGCGGGCAGCCTTGGCTTACTGACCTCGCTGGTATTCGGCATTTACTTTTTTTATGCGGGTCAGCTGACCTACGCGGTGATGGGCTTCGCCCTTGCCGGCAGTACGATCGGTTTCCTGATCTATAATTATTCTCCCGCAAAAATATTTATGGGCGATACGGGGTCTTTGTTGCTGGGACTCATCAATTCCATCCTGGTCATCAAATTTATCAACGTGGCCGGGAATCCTGCTTCCAGTTTCCCCATTGAATCGGCTCCCGCCATCGCCTTTTCCATTTTGATCATCCCGCTGTTCGACACCCTGCGGGTTTTCGGCCTGCGCATCCTGGACCGCCGGTCCCCATTCAGTCCCGACAGGACCCATGTGCATCACTTTTTACTTGACCTTGGCCTTAGTCACCGCATGGTTACATTTACCTGTGTAAGCATCAATATCCTGTTCATCATACTTGCTTATTTTATCCGTCATATGGGTACCACCACGGTATTGGGTGTGCTGCTTTGCGCCGCCCTGATCTTTATTGGGGTTATTTATTTCAGCCGTCCAAGACAGAAGCATGAAGTAAATGAAACCATTGCAAATGCCGGCATCATCAAATCCCGTAAGATCCTTTCACTTGCCTCAGAAGCCGTTGAAGCGGATTGAGAATAAGCTACAAGTTTCAAGCTTCAAGGGAGAAACAAGCGACTCAAAATATCTTTTAAAAATTGCAGGCCTTTTCTAATAATATTATACTTGCCCCCTTGCAACCTGCAGCTTGTAACTTATAAAATGTGCAGACATTTTCCACTATTATGCTTACCCTCTTGTAGCATGCAGCTTGGGTCTTCTTAAATTCTTAACCCGCCTCCCCGCAAATGACGGTTCTTTTTTATAACTTTACGCCACTAATCAACGGAACTATGTCAGAAGAATTAATTAAGATCGAAAAGGATACGGAAGCCGCTATGAACAAGGCGCTGAATCACCTGGAAGCCGAACTGGTAAAGATCCGGGCGGGCAAGGCCAATCCATCCATGCTGGATGGCATCATGGCGGATTACTACGGCAATCCCACTCCTATCAACCAGATCGCAAATGTCTCTGTGCTGGATGCCCGGACCATCTCGGTTCAGCCCTGGGAAAAGAATATGCTGCAGGCCATAGAAAGGGCCATCACCATGGCCAATATCGGCATCAATCCGCAGAACGACGGTAATGTGATACGCCTGTACCTGCCTCCTTTAACGGAAGAAAGAAGGAAGGAACTGGTAAAAAGATGTAACGCGGAAGGAGAACACGCGAAAGTAGCGGTAAGGAATATACGCAGGGACGCCATTGAAGGAATAAAGAAATTACAGAAGGACGGCCTCAGTGAAGACCTCTGCAAGGACGCTGAAAAGGAGATCCAGGATATCACGGATAAATTCATCGGGTTGGTGGAAAAACATCTGACCGCGAAGGATAAAGAGATCATGGCTGTTTAGTTCATGGTTGAAAGTTGAAGGTTTATGGTTGAAGGTTAGTGTATACCAACTCAGCGTACGCTTCGAATTTCGTGAACTCCCAACTTTCAACATTCAACATTCAACCTTCAACCTTCAACTAATACTATGCAATCCACCAGGGAAACATGGTTCTTATTACTCTCTGTTCCTTTTTACATCTTGTTGATAGGGACGGAGATCATCATGAGCAACTGGCAGCATAAAAAATTCTATTCCCTAAAAGATACGCTTCAGAATATCTATCTTAGCCTGGTCAATGCGGGGCTTGACCTGCTGCTCCGCTGGGCCTTTTATATCAGCATACTGGCATGGGCGGGGCAGCATCATTTTTTTAGAATCGAAAATGCTTACGTCTACTGGTTCGCGTTGTTCATACTGGAAGACCTGACCTTTTATATTGAACACCGCATCGATCATTATTGCCGGATATTCTGGGCGGTGCATGTTACCCACCATTCTTCGGAAGCGTTCAACCTTTCTACCGGGTTTCGTTCATCTGTGCTGCAACCGGTTTACCGTTTCATTTATTTCATTCCGCTGGCATTGGTCGGTTTTCATCC
>JAYWAZ010000051.1:0-2475 GCA_043781975.1 Bacteroidota bacterium | reverse complement strand
GCCCCGCCTGGTCTGCAGGTCGTTGATGACGGCGCCGGTCTGGTCGTCGAGGCAGGTCACTTCCAGTAAATAAACGGGCTCCAGCAACTGGGGATCGGCCATGCTGAATGCCTGTCGGAATGCCTGCAGGCCCGCGATCTTGAATGAAATATCATTGGAATCGACCGGGTGCATCTTTCCATCATACACGCACACCCTTACATCGCGTACATAGGATCCCGTTAGCGGACCGTTATGCATCTTCTCCATCACCCCTTTCAATATCGATGGCAGGAACCTGGCTTCAATGGCACCGCCCACGATGCAATTGAAAAATACCAGTTTACCGCCCCATTCCAGCTGGTGTTCTTCGCGGCCCCTGACGTTCAATCCCTGCGGATCGGGCATACCTTCGTGCCAGGGCTCAATGCGCATGTACACTTCACCGAACTGGCCGCTGCCGCCGCTTTGTTTTTTATGCCTGTAATTGGATTCAGCCATCTTGCGGATGGTTTCGCGGTAAGGGATCTTCGGTTGCCCGAAAACCACTTCCAGTTTATTCTGGTGTTCGATCTTCCATTTTAAGATGGCAAGGTGCAGTTCGCCCTGGCAATGGATCAGGGTTTGTTTCAGTTCAGGCGATACTTCTACTTTCACGGTATCGTCCTCTTCCTGGATGCTGTGCAGGGCCTGTGACAATTTTTCCTCTTCACCCTTCTTCACCGTTTCAATGTATACCGTCATATTGGAAGACGGGAATACGATCTTGGGCAGTTCCAGGTTCTTTCCTTTTTCATGAAGCGTATTGTTGACATGAGTGTTCTTGAGTTTCAGGGTGGCCCCGATATCTCCCGCCACCAGTTCATTCACATTGGTGCGGTTATGGCCCTCGATCAGCAGCAGCTGGTTGAATTTTTCAACGGCACCCGTATTTTCATTCACCAGTTCCATCCCCGTCTTTAATGTTCCGCTGTATACTTTGAACAGGCTCAATTCGCCCACATGCGGTTCTGAAATGATCTTAAAGATAAAGATGCAGGCGGGGCCCTTTGCATCACAGACCAGTGTATCGCCGGCAATTGTTTTCTGCGGCGGCATCTCATTGGCGCTGGGACAAACCACGTCGATAAATCCCATCAGCCGGCTGCTGCCGATATTATTCCTTGCGGATGCGCAGAACAGGGGAAACAGGTCGTGATGGATCATGGCCTTTTTGATGCCGAGTTTAAGGTCCTCTTCGCTCAGCTCCCCTTCGTCAAAATATTTTTCCATGAGCGCCTCATCATTGCTGGCCACCACTTCTATCAGTTCCTTGTGCATGGCATCGGCGCGTTCCCTTTCACTGTCGGGTATGGGTAATTCCTCCGTTTTACCCTTGGTGAAACGGTACATCACCATGTGCAGGATGTCAATGATCTCATTAAAACCAATACCCGGGTTTACCGGGTATTGAATGGCCACTACGTTGGAACCAAAATGGCTTTTGGCCTCCTGGAAGGTCTTGTCATAATCGGCCGACTCATGGTCCAGCTGGTTGATCACAAATATCATGGGGGTCTTGAACTGCTCGGTATAATCCCAGATCAGGTCGGCACCCACCTCTACACCCACCGCGCCATTGAGCAGCAATACACCGGTATCGGCTACCCGCAATGCGCTGATCACCTCGCCTACGAAGTCATCATAGCCCGGGGTGTCGATGATATTGATCTTGTAGCCCTCCCACTTGGTATGCAGCAGGCTGCTGAAGATTGAATTACCCCTTGCTCTTTCCAGTTCGTGGTAATCGCTCATGGTATTGCCGTCCTGTACCGTTCCCATCCGGTCGGTGAGCCCCGCTTCATATATCATGGCTTCCGCCAGCGTTGTTTTTCCACTGCCGGCGTGGCCGAGCAGTACAATATTTTTTACGTGGTTTGTGTCAAATATTTCCATAAAATTATTTTAAGTCGCTGAGTGGTTGTCTTATTTCATTATACCTGTCCGTGATCATTGATCTACGGGAATAAGTTCCTCATTGCCTGTGGCAATCGGAGGTTCCAAACGTAGCTCTCTTTATTATTAATCAGAAATAAATGTGGTGAATTCCGTTTTCAAATTATCCAGGTCGTGGATCAAAAAATTATACTGGTCTTCCAGTTGCTGGTGCTGTTCTGTATGATTGGCTTCCGGGTTCAGGCTCACCGTCCGCATATGAAGCCTGATGGAATGTTTCAGGTCGTGCAGGTTGATGAGCTGGATATGAAACTGGTTATGATAGTGCTCGATCTGTACCAGCACATCATGCCCCGTCTTTCCTGCGGCCCATTTGTAAAATGTATTTTTCAATTCGTTAATGGATTGAACATAGGTGGCGAGATGGTCGATCCATCTTTTTGCTTCATCCAGTAGCGACTGCTGTTGTGTTTCTGTTAACATAATGTATGTATTTTAAGGTCTGTGAAATGATCGTCTGTTTTTCGGGTGTGAGGTACCCCGTCAGATAATGATATAAAA
>JAYWAZ010000050.1:0-2476 GCA_043781975.1 Bacteroidota bacterium | reverse complement strand
TGGTTTGGGAAAGCAATTCATACTTACGCATTTGCATGAACGAAGGAAAGACGGGGACCGTCATCGCTGCCTCCGTATTATAGCGCCGCTTCAGTAATCCCAGCAATGATTTCACATACAAAATGATCCGCCCGAATTCGTATTCGCCCCTTTCCACCGGGCGGATGCTGTAAATGATGTGTTTCTGTTCCCCTGCTTTGAAACGGTGCACCAGCATCCAATCCCTTTTCTGTAACTGCACCGGCAGTTCATCAATGATCTCCATCACCACGCTGAAGGCCATCCTGTTCCTCACCTGCAGTTCGATCTTATTTTCATCGCCATTACTTAACCGGTCGGCGGTGATCCTTTTTGCAGTGGGAATCTTACCGGTAACAAACAAAAAAAAGTAATCGATCACGGAAAGCAGCACGGATACCCAGAGCATGATCTTGGGTACCGGCAGCAGTGGTTCATAAAAAAAGGAAACGATATACAGCAGGATACAAAGCCCCATCAGTATATAGAACCTCGCGGTGAAGAACAGGTTCCAGAAAATAGTATTCGCCAAAAATCTAAACAAGGCTTATGAATTAGATGATTTAAAAAGATCTTTAGTGCGGTATTTTAATTGCTTTCGGAATTTATCAGACTGGTCATTTACTTTTCCAAGTCCCCCATGGGGGATTCAGGCGCCTTACCGCGGCACTTCGATCGCCTTCAACAAAGTATCGATCAGGTCATCGGCGGTTATTCCTTCCATTTCCTTTTCGGGTGTTAAGATGATCCGGTGACGCAATACATGGGGTGCCATTTCAACGATATCTTCCGGGGTCACAAAATCCCTGCCCTTGATTGCCGCGTTGGCCTTTGCCGAACGCAGGATGGCCAGGGAGGCCCTGGGAGAGGCCCCCAAGTATAAGGCAGGATTATTCCGGGTTTCATGAACGATCCTGGCGATGAATTCAACCAGCCTGGGTTCAATGATGATGGACTGTACCAGGCTGCGGAAATGCTGAATGTCGGCCGGCGATAATATCTTCTTTGCGTCTTCCAGCAACTGGGCCTGTGTTTTTCCCTGTTGGCCGGTGAGGATGGCGACCTCTTCCTCCAGCGTGGGGTAATTCACTTCTATCTTGAATAAAAAGCGGTCAAGTTGTGCTTCGGGCAAACGGTAAGTGCCTTCCTGTTCAATGGGGTTCTGGGTGGCCAGCACCACGAAGGGGAAACGCATGATGTGTGTAATACCGTCAACGGTTACCTGCCGTTCTTCCATCACTTCAAAAAGGGCGGCCTGTGTTTTGGCGGGAGCCCTATTGATCTCATCGATCAGTACGATATTACTGAAGACCGGCCCTGCTTTAAAGCGGAAATCGCCTTCCTTCGGATTGAACACAGAGGTACCCAGCACGTCGCTTGGCATCAGATCGGGAGTGAACTGCAGGCGGGAAAAATCCACGTCGATGATCCGCGCCACCAGTTTGGCTGTAAGGGTCTTGGCGACCCCGGGCACCCCTTCTATCAGGATATGACCGTCGCAAAGGAGGCCGATAAGCAGGAGGTCTACCATTTTATGCTGACCAATGATCACCCGGCCAATCTCATTCCGGATATTAAGCACCGCAGTGCTCAGGCCGCTGAGATCGATGCGTTGCTGAAATAATTGCACTTCTTCCATCAGTTTCTGTTTTGCCCAAACCCTTGAAGGAACTTTGCTTCTTCGCAGGTCTGGTATGTTTTATTTAATTAAGTTAACGAATACATCTGAAGTTTTTATGTCTTTTTTTTATAGAAGTTTTGTATTTGTTCGTTTAAGGATAACAGTTGGTAATCATCCAGGTCGGGATTGTTGTGTGCGTGGTGAATGGCACGGTAGAGGGATTCCACTTTATTGAAAGGAACACCGCTTTTCCGGCTCAGGGTCATGATAAAATCAGTATTGATCAGGCTGGTATTTAAAAAATAGGTATTGCGAATGTACTCATTAAAATAAGTAATCATCTTCGCGGCCACATTTTTATTGTCCTTTTTCTGCAGGTACAAACGACCGATGGTTTCTGTAAAGGTGACGGTCGTGTTCTCATTGGGCCTGATCACTTCAATCATCCGCTGGCGTCGCTTGATCCCGAACAGGATATAGAGCAGCAACAGTGTCACTGCCAGCCAGAACGCGGCGGCCAGCGGCGGGTGCTTCATGATCTCGCCCAGTGATGAAAAACTTTCGTTATTGGCATCCTGGCTTTTTTTCCGATAGGTGAGTTTGTTATAATAGTCGTCCCAGTACAGGTGATCGGGGTAGCCAATGGTATAGCCCATGGCCGTTTGCAGGTATTTATAATTATCCTGTTGCATTAAAAAATAATTGCTGAAAGCCCTGGGATCGCAGTGCAGGAATAACCTGCCCCTGCCGTGAAAATGAACGATATAATCGGGTTTGCCGTTGTCATTCACGCCAATGACCTTTGTGTCACGGTTATCAATACCCGAAAAATAATTC
>JAYWAZ010000049.1:0-6915 GCA_043781975.1 Bacteroidota bacterium | reverse complement strand
GCAACAATATCACCGGTCTTAAAAAACCAAAAGTAACCGGCGTGTGGATGGTAGTGCTTAACCAAAGTGTAACCCTTCTTTTAAGGCCGAACTGATGCGCCTTTTGCAGGGTGAAGAGTTTAAGTTCGATCCCCGGTTTTTGCAGGCCCCGTTTGTATTGCTGTTTGAAATGATACCAGGTATAGAATGCCTTGACGAGTTTATACCCGATCATAAAAACATATGCGCTGAAGAGCCAGGGTGTTATTGCATACATACTTTCGGGCTGTAAAAAACGGGTGGTAAATGTGGTCATGGCGTCTTCTGTGGCTGAACCCCGGATATTATTTAAGTAGATAAAGAACGTAATGCAAGAAAGTACCAACTGGGTAAAGAGCAGCAGGTATAAAAAATTTCTTTTAGCCAATGGAGAATGCTTAGGTATCAACAGGCGGTCAATGAGGGTAAATGCCAGCAGCAACAAGCCCGCTTGCCATATGCTGTGCAATAGGGTCATGCAAAAAGCGTAAGCGAGTTGTAACATAAACGGCTGCTAATTTATGGTTTGGTCTTTCTGCTTTATTTTTGTTTTTTAAGCTGTGTAATCAACAATTCGATCTTTTCCAATTCTTCCTCACTGGCGGCGTGGCCACCCAATGCCTGTAATACCAGGTTGGCAGGCGAGCCCGCGAACAGGGTGTTGATCATTTTGTTCAGGAACTGCTTTTGTGTTTTTTCCCGGCTGACCGCCGGCTGGTAAATATGTGTTTTGTTGCTGTCGTCCCTTGTTACCAGTCCTTTTTCAAACATGATCTGCATCAGTTTAAGGGTGGTGGTATAACCGGAATCTTTTGTCTTGGAGAGTTCTTCGTGGACGGTGCGTACGGTGGCTGACTGCCGATCCCACAACACCTGTAGGATCTCCAGTTCGCTCTCGGTGGGTTTTGTATTCTTGATAATTGTCATAATACGATTTATTTCGTACAGCAATGTACGATTTTACCCGTAATTACCAAATCCGTTCGTATAATTTTTTTAAAATGTTAACTTTTGGGAATTCAGGCATACTAAAAGCCCTGCTATCACTACCAGGGCTCTTAATTTATTAATTTGAATTTTTATCTCTGTTTATTCTCTATCTCCAGGTCTGCACCGCCCAGCGCATCGGTCAGGGTTTTGTATTTGGCAGTTACTTCTTCTTTCTGTTCAACACCGTCAAGAAACAGTTTACCTTTTTTTATAGCAAGGCTGTAGTTGTCTTTATTGATCAGCTTATCCGTGGCCAGGGCTTCCACCAGTTTGTCCACCGGTTCTTTCAGGGTATTGGGTTTTGCGGTGACCGTCAGGTTAATGGTATTGCTGCTGTCATTCCTGATGATGGAAATTTCCTTTGTCATTTCCTGTTTCATTTCTTTAATGGTCGCCTTACTGCTATTAATGGAAGCCAGGGTAGGGGCGATCACCAGGCTCACGATACTCATCAGCTTGATCAGGATATTCATAGATGGCCCTGAAGTATCTTTGAAGGGATCTCCCACCGTATCTCCTGTTACAGATGCTTTGTGCGGCTCTGATTTCTTATAAAACATCTCACCGTTGATATCCACGCCTTTTTCGAATGATTTTTTTGCATTGTCCCAGGCACCACCCGCATTGTTCTGGAACATTCCCATCAGCACACCACTAACGGTGGCGCCTGCAAGAAATCCACCCAGCGCTTCTGCGCCGAGTCCGGGCATAAAGCCGATGATCAATGGAGAAATGATGGCAATGGCGCCCGGCAGCATCATCTTTTTGATGGAGGCGTCGGTGGAAATGGCCACGCATTTATCATATTCCGGTTTGCCCGTACCTTCCATGATGCCGGGAATGGTTTTAAATTGACGGCGAACCTCTTCCACCATAGCCATGGCGGCTTCACCAACCGCACGAATGGCGAGGGATGAAAATATAAAGGGTATCATACCGCCCACGAATAAGCAGGCCAGTACATTCGCTTTGTAAATATCGATGTGTTGATTTTCCGGCATGGCTACTCCAACAAAAGCGGCAAATAATGCCAATGCCGTTAAAGCCGCTGATGCTATCGCAAAACCTTTTCCGCTCGCCGCCGTGGTATTGCCCACTGCATCAAGTATATCTGTTTTTTCACGCACTTCCTTGGGTAGTTCACACATTTCGGCGATACCGCCTGCATTGTCGGCGATGGGCCCGAATGCATCGATGGCCAGTTGCATGGCCGTGGTAGACATCATTCCTGCAGCCGCGATGGCAACGCCGTAAAGGCCCGCACAGGCATAACTTCCCCAAATGCCGCCTGCCAATACCAATATCGGTAATAAGGTACTTTCCATACCCACGGCCAGGCCGCCGATCACGTTGGTGGCATGACCGGTAGCACTCTGCCGGATAATGCTTAACACGGGGCGTTTACCCATGGCCGTATAGTATTCGGTGATGATGCTCATTAAAACGCCAACACCCAGCCCTACCAGGATCGCTCCCATTACGCCATTACGTGTAAACTCATGACCCCGCAATACCATCTGTTCGGGTAAGATATAATAAACCAGTCCTGCCGAAGCAATACCCGCCAGGATCATCGAACCCCAGTTGCCCATATTCAGCGCTTTCTGAACCGTAGCCGTGCTTAAACCGGCCTTATCACTAATGCGGACAAAGAAGGTTCCGATGATGGAAAGAATGATACCTGCGCCTGCGATGAGCATGGGAAGCAGGATCGGGGAGAGGCCATTGAAGGCATCGCCCTTAGCAAGCGTTTCCTGTCCCAGTACCATCGTAGCTAAAACGGTTGCTACATAACTTCCAAAAAGATCGGCGCCCATACCGGCTACGTCGCCTACATTATCGCCTACATTATCAGCGATGGTTGCGGGGTTGCGAGGATCATCTTCGGGGATACCGGCTTCTACTTTTCCCACGAGGTCGGCACCAACGTCGGCCGCCTTTGTATAAATGCCACCACCCACACGGGCGAACAAGGCGATGCTTTCAGCGCCCAGGCTAAAACCCGTCAATACTTCGATTGTTCGCAGCATTCCCTCAGGATTGGGATCGGTACCGGGGGCAAAAAAATGTTTTAAAATAAGGAATAGTCCTCCGAGGCCCAATACAGCAAGGCCAGCCACGCCGAGTCCCATTACCGCACCACCGCCAAAAGATACATTCAGTGCTTTTGCCAGGCTGGTCTTTGCCGCCTGCGTGGTACGAACATTGGCCTTGGTAGCGGCTTTCATACCAATATAACCGGCCGTTGCGCTGCATATGGCCCCTAAAATAAAGGCAATAGCGATGCTCCAGTGAGAGTGGGTATTGCTTTGTGACATGAATCCCAACAACAGGGCGACGATGACAACGAAATATCCGAGTATCTTCCATTCGGCCTTTAAAAAAGCCATGGCGCCTTCAGCGATATAATTGCTGATCTCCTGCATGCGGTCGCTACCGCCATCCTGCTTGCTGACCCATTTGAACTTTAAAAGCGTGTAAAGTAACCCTACGACACCCATTGCCGGAACGGCATAAAACAGTAGTTTGTCCATATTATATGTGTATGCTTAAAATTGGAGGGCAAAAATAGGGTAAATGGGTCAAAAAAGGGCAGAAACCGGCGCTTAATTGATGAGGTAAGATGGTTGTTTATTTATTAATATCTGTTTCATGTGATCTTGAAAGGCTTGTCAGGAATACCCGCCACATCGAATAAAAATTAGCCAAACCTTTTCAGATGGCCGTCTTTTTAAAAAATATTACTTTAATAATATCTGCGGTTATCACATAAAAGAACAATATCCCTGCAATGATACCCAGCAACCGGAACGGCGGCACCACAAAGCCCACCTGCGCTGCAAAGGGCGAGAAGGGAAGGGCCAGGGTAATGAGCAATCCCAATATGCTGAGCCCGATCAATAATTTGCCCGGCCTGCTTTTCCATAATGATTTGTGGGTACGCACCACGAACAGGATGAGTAGTTCGGTGCAGATGGATTCGATGAACCAGCCGGTCTGAAATATATGTTCTGACTTAAAGAACCTGTACAGGAGAAAGAAAGTGATATAATCAAAGACGGAACTGTGGAGGCCGAATACGATCATAAATGCTTTCAGTTGTTTCAGGTTCCATTTCTGCGGAACCTTTAACTCGTCTTCATCCACATTGTCGGCGGCAACGGCCATGTAAGGAAAATCGGTGAGGAAATTGGTCATCAGGATCTGTTGCGGAAGCATGGGGAGGAAGGGGAGTATCAAAGAAGCCCCTGCCATGCTGAACATATTTCCAAAAGTTGCGCTGGTATTGGTGTAAATATATTTGAGTGTGTTCAAAAAAGTTCTTCTTCCTTCCAGGATGCCGGCGTTCAGAACTGCGAGGTCTTTTTCAAGCAGCACCACATCGGCGGCTTCTTTGGCAACGTCAACGGCGTTATTAGTAGAGATGCCTACATCCGCGGCATTGATGGCGGCCACGTCATTGATGCCATCGCCCATATAGGCCACCGTGTTACCCGCCTTGCGCAGGGCCTTGATGATATTTTCCTTTTGCTGGGGTTCTATTTCTGCAAAAACATTGGCTTTTTGCACCTGGATCACCAGGGCCTCGGGGCTCATCCTGGCGATCTCACTGCCTGAAATGACATGGAGGTCTTTCAAACCGATCTTTTCCGCGATATAGGCCGCCACCAGTTTGTTATCGCCGGTGATGATCTTGAGTTGTACGCCATTATTGCTGAGTTCACGGATGACGGCGGTCGCGCCTTCTTTTATCGGGTCAAGCAGCAATACGAAACCCGCGAATATCATTTGTACCTCATCATCCTTGGTCAGTTTTATCCTTTCATCATATTTTTTGTAACAGATCCCGATGGTTCTAAAGCCCTTGCCGCTATACTGCAGGTAAAGGTCGTCGATCGTTTTTTTATGTTCGGCGATGGGTGCTGTTGAACCATCTGCCAGCAATACCTGGTCACAAACGGACATGATATTGCTGATGGCGCCCTTGCTGATGAGTTGGTGTTCATTGCCTTTTGATACGGCTACGCTTAAACGCTTTCGAATAAAGTCATAAGGTACCTCTCCCGTCTTCTGGTAACCATCCGCTGAAACATCTTCCATGGTCTTCAAGGCGTCATCCATGGGGTTGGAAAAACCCGTCTCAAAGAAAGCGTTCAAAAATGCCAGCTGTTTTACGATGGGATTTTCATTTCCGTCGATACCGGGGGTTCCCGAGATCTTCAAAACGCCTTCTGTAAGTGTTCCGGTCTTGTCGGAACAAAAGAGGTTCACCTCGCCCAGGTTTTGTATCGAAGACAGTTTTTTTACGATTACTTTTTGTTTGGCCATTCGCTTGGAACCCGCGCTCATGGCGATGGTCATGATGGCGGGCAACAGTTCGGGCGCCATACCAACGGCAAGGGCCAGACTGAATAAGAGGGAATCGATCAGCGGCCTGTGGAAATAGATGTTGACGGATAGGATGATCACTGCCAGTACGATGGTGATCTGCATCAGCAGGTAACCGAATTTGCGGATGCCTTTTTCAAAAGCGGTTTCTTCGGGCGGTTTGGAAAGGCTTGCGGAGATGGTACCGAACACCGTGTCTTTGCCGGTTAATACCGCCACCGCTTTTCCCGATCCACTGACAACACTGGTTCCTTCAAACAACGTGTTCGTCCTTTTGCTCATGGGTGTATCGGCGGGGAGTGTGGTTATTTCTTTTTCTGCCGGGTAGGTTTCTCCGGTTAGTGTAGCTTCATTGATATGGAGATCATTCTCCTCCAATAGCAGGCAGTCGGCGGAAATGATATCGCCGGCAGAGAACAACAGCATATCCCCCGGAACTATTTCTTCAGAAAATACGCTCGTTGTTGTGTTGTTACGGAGCACTTTTACCTTGCTTCGGATAATGGAACGCAGTTTTTCCACCGCCAGGCCCGCATGCCGTTCCTGGATAAAACTGAGGGTGCCTGTTGCAAGCAGGATGAAAAGGATGATGATCACATCCGATGTTTCTCCCAGGAATGCGGAGAGGATCACCGCCGCCACCAGTAAGAGGGTGAGCGGACTTTTAAATTGGGAGATAAATAAAATGATGTCTTTGAATAAACGGGGTTTTTCCTTTTTTTTGCCGCCCATGGCAGCGAGCCTTTTGGCAGATTCTTTATCAGAAAGGCCCGCATCAGTTGTTTGCAGTTCAGTTAAAACATCCGACGGCTGGTATTGCCAATATGAGTGCAGGTCCATCTTTTTTATTTCGCTTAAAGTTAAAATATTGACCCTGGAACGGGGAAAGAAGTCGGCATGTTTACATTAGCTTAACTATAAACTGGAAAAGCATGGTCATTAAACTGTTATCATGAAACCTGTTTGAACGCTTCTCCCATAAGTTCTACGATATCCCCGGCGATCATTGCTTCGGGAGAATATCTTTGAGCGGCAATATCACCCGCAAGGCCATGCAGGTAGGTGCCAAGCAAAGATGCCTCCAATGGAGGATAACCCTGTGCCAGCAGGGCTGTAATGCAACCGCTTAGTACGTCGCCGCTGCCGGCAGTAGCCATGCCTGCATTACCGGTGCTGTTGAAAAACCCTTTGCCTTCGGGGGTACTGATGAACGTATTATGTCCTTTCAAAACAATGTATATCCTGTATTCCTTTGATCTTTCCAGCGCCAGTTGTAATCTTTCAAAGTCATTGCTAACGGGACCAAATAGCCGCTCAAATTCCCTGTGATGCGGGGTAAGTACGGCCAGCGGAGGGATGGATGCCATCAATGTTTTATCCGCCGCAATCATGTTCAATGCATCGGCATCGATCAGTAAGGGCGTTTTTACTGTTTGCAGGAGATCCTTTAAGAGTGCTGTATGTGATGGATATTTACCGATCCCAGGGCCAATGCCGATGGCGTCAAATTGAGCTATT
>JAYWAZ010000048.1:0-2492 GCA_043781975.1 Bacteroidota bacterium | reverse complement strand
CTTCGCACATTATTCTAAAAATGGTCAATTATGTGATGAACTTCGCACCGCTGGGTGTTTTTGGCGCCATCGCGGCCGTCATCGCCACAAAGGGCCTGGGCGTGTTCAGGTTTTACAGCGCTTACCTTTTGTATTTTATAATCGGGATATTTCTTTTATGGGCCGCATTATTGGCGGTGGGATGGCTCATCCTCCGGAACCGGGTGCCCCATTTACTGAAACGCATCGCCCAGCCGCTGCTGATCGCTTTCAGCACCACCAGCAGCGAGGCGGTATTTCCTAAACTAACGGAAGAGCTTGAACGTTTTGGATGCAAGGATAAAGTGGTGGCCTTCGTGTTGCCCCTGGGCTATAGTTTTAACCTGGACGGAAGCATGATGTACATGACATTTGCCAGTCTGGCCATTGCGCAGGCCTATGGTATCCACATGGACCTTGGTACCCAGCTTACCATGCTGCTGGTATTAATGCTCACCAGCAAGGGCATCGCGGGTGTGCCCCGGGCCTCACTGGTAGTAGTGACCGCCACCTGCGCTATGTTCAAGATACCGCCCGAGGGGATCGCGTTGATATTGCCGATCGATCATTTTTGTGATATGTTTCGTACAGGCACCAACGTTTTAGGCAATGCGCTGGCCACCAGCGTGGTGAGCAAATGGGAAAATGCATTGGAGGGATAGGGATTTCACAGGATGGCTTTCAAATCAATTATTGACACATGCTTCTGACCTTGTTACTGGATTTTAGCTGGACACAATTGCTGCAGCCGCAATGGTATATCGAGAACGGCGGACTGTGGTTCGTGGTCTTTGTAGTGTTTGCGGAAACCGGCTTGTTCGCCGGCTTCTTCCTGCCGGGAGATTCCCTTTTATTTGTTACCGGCATTTTCAGCAACGACCTTGTAAAAGCAGGCCTGGGATTCAATACCCATAATTCTTTCCTGAATTTACTGGCCCTGGGCATCGTCATTTCCATCGCGGGGATAATGGGTAACAGACTGGGGTACTGGTTCGGAAAAAAGAGCGGCCCTTTTTTGTTTCACCGCAAGGATACCTTCTTCTTCAAGAAAAAATACCTGTTGCAGGCCCGTGATTTTTATGACAAGCACGGCGGCGGTGCTATCGTATTCGCCAGGTTCCTGCCCATTGTAAGGACCTTTGCGCCCATTGTGGCGGGCATCGTGGAAATGGATAAGAAGAAATTCGCTTTTTACAATATCATCGGTAGCGCGGCCTGGGTGTTCACGATGTTATTCGCCGGGCACTACCTGCAGGCCGTTATAAAACGATACTTTCATTTTGACCTGAAGGACCACCTTGAGTTCATTGTTATTGGTATTGTTTTGCTTACCACCGCTCCGTTAATAATAAAGATGTTCACCGGCAAAAAAAAATCGGGCACTCCCGATACTAATACGTAAAATTGTTTTTCATGCAAAAGCAATCTACTTCCATTTTTAATATCGCGGTTATCGTTGCGGCTCTGGGTTACTTCGTGGATATCTATGACCTCCTGCTTTTCACCATTGTAAAAGCGCCAAGTGTGTTATCGGTTGGTGCTACGCCATTGACCCTTTTGTCGGACAGTACGAAGATCATCAACTGGCAGATGATGGGTTTACTGATTGGCGGCATCATCTGGGGAGTGCTCGGCGATAAGAAAGGAAGGCTTTCCGTTTTGTTCGGGTCCATCATATTGTATTCGATCGCGAATTTTATAACCGGATACGTACAAACGGTCGATCAGTATGCCATGTGCCGATTTGTTGCAGGGCTGGGCCTGGCCGGCGAACTGGGAGCAGGGATCACATTGGTGACGGAATTATTGCCTAAGGAAAAAAGGGGCATTGGTACTTCGCTCGTGGCGGGTATCGGGCTGAGCGGCGCCATTGTTGCCTATTTTACTTTTAAATTTTCGGGAAACGACTGGCGGTTCTGTTATAAGATGGGCGGGGTGTTGGGTGTGATGCTTTTAATACTGAGGGTGAAAGTGGCTGAATCTGGGATGTTTAAGAACCTGCGGCAACAAAAAGTGCAACGGGGAAACTTTTTCATGTTCTTTACAAATAAGAAGAGATTCATTAAGTACATCCTTGCCATTGCCATCGGTTTGCCCACCTGGTTCGTGATCGGGATACTGATCAACCAGAGTGATAAATTCGGTAAAGAATTCTTTGGAAGCAATACAATAGAATCGGGACGTTCCATCATGTTCGCCTACATTGCCATCGCCATCGGTGATGTGCTGACCGGTTTCGTGAGCCAGTATTTCAAAAGCCGGAAGAAAGCCCTGCTCTTGTTCTATGTAATGACCGTTCTATCCATAAGTATGTATTTCAGTCCGCTGAACAATTCGGATGCGGCCATGTATATGGTATGCGCCTTTATGGGCTTTGGCACCGGGTTTTGGGCAATATTCGTTACCATGGGGGCCGAACAATTCGGTACCAATTTAAGGGCAACGGCTGCCACCACCATTCCGAATATGGTGCG
>JAYWAZ010000047.1:0-6939 GCA_043781975.1 Bacteroidota bacterium | reverse complement strand
CGGTGGGCTCTTCCGCCAACTGCGCCAACGCCATGACGACTTTAAACGCGATCATGGCTGAAACCCTGAAACAATTCAAGATCGATGTTGATAAACTGATTGAAAAGGGAGAGAAGAAAGAAGTGGCCCTTATGCAGGTGATCCAGAAATATATCGTGGAAAGTAAAAAGGTTTTGTTTGAAGGCGACGGCTACAGCGAAGAATGGCAAAAAGAAGCCGCCAAACGCGGGTTACCCAATGTAAAGACCACGCCGCTGGCGCTGGATGCCTACATCACGGATAAGACAAAGCATCTTTTCAAAAGCAATGAAATTTACAATCATGCTGAACTGGAAGCCCGTCATGAGATCATGCTGGAGTCCTACATTAAAAAAGTGCAGATAGAGGCAAGGGTGATGGGTGACCTGGCCACGACCTATATTCTTCCTTCGGCCATCAAATATCAGAACGTGCTGGTCAGCAATATCAGCGGATTAAAATCAGCCGGGCTGCCCGCAACCGCTTATGCCAACCAGTTACAGGTGCTGGAAAAGATCAGCGAGCATATCGGCATCATCAGCGACGGCGTGGAAAAAATGATCGAGGCCAGAAAAAAGGCCAACGAGATACAAAGCACCCGGGCCATGGCCATCGCTTATTGCGACCAGGTGAAGGGACAGTATTTTGATACCATCCGCTATCACGTGGATAAACTGGAATTGCTGGTGGATGACGCCTACTGGTTATTGCCAAAATACAGGGAAATCCTTTTTTTAAGATAAGGCATCGACTATCTTTTAAATATACCCGGCCAATAATGGAGCGGGTATTTTTTTTCCCTGCATTAAACCCACGGGTAAAATATCCATCTATCTTTTATAAGAATGAAGCACATGAAAAAAGCGTTCCTGGCCGCTGCCTTTACCATGATCGGTTTATTGTCGATCTCACAGGTCCAGAGAGTGGTGACTCCCCGTAAACAAACCGACAGCGCCTCCAATTCCAGGACTGGTAATAATTCCAACACCATGGATAAGCGGAAGATGATGCGGGAACTGAATATTACAAAAGAACAAAGGGCTAAATTAAAAGAATACCGGCAATCCAGGATCGCGGCCAAAGAAGAGATCAGTAGTGATGATAAACTTACGGCGGATGAAAAGGCTATGAAGCTAAGGATGCTGCAAAGGGAGGAGGTAAAAAACATGCAGCAGGTTTTATCGGATGAACAGATGATGAAGCTGAAAAAGATGCGGCAAGAAAAGCGGGGCAGAAAAACATAGGCGTCAATATTCCCACATATCCATATAAGCAGTAAGGTTGAGCAAAAGAAACCGTTCATTTTCATGAGCGGTTTTATATTATCTGCCTTTATGGTTTAAAACCGTCTGACGGTTCGGAACCGTCATGACGCCTAAAGAAACCGGGCATTATCCTTAAATTTGCGGAATGAGTACGATCTTTCTTTTCCAACAACTGTATGCTTTTGCAAAAAATATTTTTTTAAAGATCGGATGCAACGAAACCGATGCTGATACTGCAACTCTTTCATTACTTTCAGCCGACCTGCGCGGCATCGATAGCCATGGCGTGGCCCGGCTCAGCGGCTATGTAAGGTTATGGGAAGTACAGCGGGTGAATACAAGACCAGCGATCGCAATTACACACGAAACACCTTCTACTGCCGTGGTTGACGGCGACCGTGGTCTGGGCCTGGTGGTGGCTCCCTATGCTATGCAGGTGGCCATTGATAAGGCAAAACTTTGCGGTACCGGCTGGGTAAGCGTTAAGAACAGCAATCATTTTGGTATCGCGGGACGATACGCCATGATGGCCCTGCCGCATGATATGATCGGCATCGCCATGACGAATGCATCGGCGCTGGTAGCACCCACGTTTTCCAGGGAAAGGTTATTGGGCACCAATCCCATCGCGGTGGCCATACCCGCGGGTGATGAACCCGCATTCGTAGCCGACTTTGCCACCACCACGGCGGCCAACGGCAAACTGGAGATACTGCAGCGCAAAAGTTCGGTGGCACCCAACGGTTGGGTACAAACGAAGGAAGGCCTGCCTACCACAGATGCCAGCGCGGTAAAGGAAGGCGGTTCATTATTGCCACTGGGCGGAGACCGGGAGCACGGCAGTCATAAAGGGTATGCACTGGGCGCCATCGTGGATATATTTTCGGGTATACTGAGCGGGGCCAATTACGGTCCCTGGGTACCGCCCTTTCCCGCTTACATCCCCATCCCGGAAGGCATGCCGGGTGAAGGTATCGGCCATTTTTTCGGCGCCATGCGCATTGACGCTTTCCGGACGGCGGAAGAATTTAAGATACACATGGATAAATGGATACAACGTTTTCATGCTGCCGAATCCATTGAAGGCGAAGAAAAGGTCATTGTGCCCGGCGATCCCGAAAGGGTAATGGAGGCGGAGCGGATGAAAAATGGTATTCCATTGATCCCACCGGTTGTTGAAGATTTGAAAGCATTGGGACAAAAACTTTCTGTTTCGCTTTGATTTATTGCACTGGAAAATTGAACGCAGTAAGCTATTTTTGCACAAAACCTGAATGATTGAATACAGCTTCAGTACAGGTTATCCCGGGCAGGGCGAGGAACACTTCTCAACGGTAAAAAATCTATTCAAATATTAATAATCTTTAAAAGTCCCTCCGGGGATCCAGGCTATGAAAGTAATGAAATTCGGCGGCACCAGCGTAGGCAAACCGCAACGCATGCACGAAGTGGCAAAGCTGATCACCAGCGATGATGAGCCCAAGATCGTGGTACTCTCCGCCCTGAGCGGAACCACCAATGCATTGATCGAGATCAGTAACTCGCTTTCAAGGGGTGACCGTTCGGCCGCCAAAGCGGAAATTGACACACTAAACAGCCATTACCAGGATTTCATCAAAGCACTGCTGAAAGACGAAACCGCCCTGGCAAAGGCCGCTGGGGTGATAGCCGAGCACTTCGAATTTCTCAGCATCATCCTGAAGATATCGTTCAGTGAAGCGCTGAACAAGGATATCCTGGCGCAGGGAGAACTGCTGAGCACCAAGTTATTCAGTATTTATCTGGAAGAGCAAAAAACGGATCATATCCTTTTGCCCGCACTTGATTTCATGACCATCGATGGTTTTGATGAACCGCAGATCGGAACCATCAAAGTTAAACTGGCGCAACTGCTGCAACGCAATAAGGATAAGAAGATCTTTGTAACCCAGGGATATATCAGCCGCAATGCAAAAGGGGAAGTGGATAATTTGAAACGCGGGGGCAGCGATTACAGCGCTTCTTTGATCGCCGCTGCCATCAATGCAAGTGTTTGCGAGATATGGACGGATATCGACGGCATGCACAACAATGATCCGCGGGTGGTTAAAAAAACAAGGCCCATTGAACAATTGAGTTTTGAAGAAGCGGCCGAACTGGCCTATTTCGGGGCAAAGATCCTGCACCCTGCCAGTATCTGGCCGGCACAATATTTTAATGTGCCCGTCCGTCTGCTCAATACCCTGCACCCGGAAGCGAAGGGAACGCTGATCACTGAAAAGGCGGGTAGTGTTGGGGTAAAAGCCGTTGCGGCAAAAGACGGTATCACGGCCATCAAGATAAAGAGCAGCCGTATGTTGCTGGCCTATGGTTTTTTGCGAAAGGTATTTGAAGTGTTTGAAAAATACCGAACGTCCATCGATATGATCACCACTTCCGAAGTGGCGGTTTCAGTAACGATCGACAATGATGTTCACCTGGGGGAGATCACCAGGGAATTGGAGGTCTTTGGCACGGTGGAGATCGATACCAATCAAACCATCGTTTCTATCGTGGGCAATGAAATAACGGAAACGAAGGATATCATGCAAAAGCTTTTCGCGTCAGTTTCGTCTATACCCGTCCGTATGGTAAGTTACGGCGGCAGCAGGCATAATATCTCATTACTCATCCCGAGAAACGATAAGGAGGAAACGCTGCGCTTACTGAATAAGGGGTTGTTTGGGCTGGAGTAGATACTTGATCCTTGATACTGGATCCTTGATGGAGTTCAATTATCAAAAAACTTTTCAATGTTCCGGGTTGTATCCGGCATCCGGTATCCAGTATTGTAGTTCCATTCAAATTCCAATCCCCAACTTCTTGTAAATAAAGCTCATCAACCAGGCAGGTCCTATCAGCAGGAACTGCAGATCTTTCAGGAAGGAAGGTTTTTTGCCTTCCACGTTATGCCCGTAAAACTGCCCAATCCAGGCTCCCACAAATAATATGGCACATAAGATCCAAAGGGGTACAATGCCCGATCGTTCTATGAGCCAGCATATACATAAGCAAACCAACGCGAAGAGGAAGAGCCCGATCCATAAGGTCCGGGAAAGGGATATATAATAGATAACGGTAAGTGTCATCATGATGAGGGCAACATTGGCGGGATAGCCCGCAATTGCGAATGGAAGTTTGATACTGAACAGCAAGCCGGTTAAAGAAAAGAAAATGATGGGCACGCAGATCCAGTGGATGGTTTTATTGGTTTCATCCTGGTGGCTTTCGCCATATTCGTTGAGCCATTGCTGCATTGATTTCATCAGAAGGAATTTTGTTCCCTTAAAGTTAATAAAACTGTTTAACATATCCTTTACAACAAAACCTTTCATTTGAGCGTCTTAGAGTTGGTTTTTCATAGGATATTGGATTAAACAGGGCTGGATTTTTATCCTGGCCCTTTTTTATTGTAAAACCGATACTGGATACTGGATACTAGATACTAGATAAGCTGTATTCGATCATGAAAGACTTTTCTTTGTTTCAGATGTGGCCTCTACCTACTCAGTTTACACCAATGAATTCGCGAGCGCTGATCAAGTATCCAGTATCCAATATCCAATATCTCAGTACAAAAAAACTCCCCGCAATGGAGGAGTCCTGAAAAGCACGTAGTTTTTGTTGGTTTATATGATCAGCATGGCATCGCCATAACTGAAGAAGCGGTATTTATCCTTGATGGCCTTTTTATAGGCCTCCATCATCAGGTCGTAACCGGCAAAGGCGCAGGCCATGATCAACAGGCTTGTTTTGGGAAGGTGAAAATTGGTCACCAATGCATCGGCGATATTAAAATTGTATGGCGGATGAATGAAGTGGTTGGTCCAGCCCTCGGAAGGCTTCAGTAATTTTTGAGCGGTGAAGGAAGATTCCATCGCACGCATCGTGGTGGTACCGATGGAGCATATACGATTTCCGCCTTCCTTGGCTTTGTTAACGATCTTACAGGCCGTTTCTTCAATGCGGTAATACTCCGCATCCATTTTGTGTTTGCTCAGGTCTTCCACTTCAATTGGCCGGAAAGTGCCCAGGCCCGTATGCAGGGTCACTTCCGCGAAGCGGATGCCCTTTATCTCCAGTCTTTTGATGAGTTCCTTGCTGAAATGCAGGCCCGCGGTAGGTGCGGCCACGGCTCCTTCATGCTTGGCATAAACCGTTTGATACCGTTCCTTATCTTCTTCTTCTGGTTTGCGCTTGATGTACTTTGGCAATGGCGTTTCACCCATGATCTCCAGCATCTGCCTGAATTCATCATCCGTACCATCCCATAAAAAACGGATGGTACGGCCGCGGCTGGTGGTATTGTCTATGACTTCGGCCACCAGTTCATCGCTTTCCCCGAAATATAATTTATTGCCTACCCTGATCTTCCGGGCAGGATCCACGATCACATCCCATAATTTATTTGCCTTATTCAATTCACGTAAAAGGAACACTTCAATTTTCGCACCGGTCTTTTCCTTACGGCCATACATCCTTGCCGGGAACACCTTGGTATTGTTCACAACGAACACATCCTTGTCATCAAAATATTCCATGATGTCTTTAAAATGTTTGTTTTCCATCTGCCCGGTCTTGCGGTGAACCACCATCATACGGCTGTCCTCACGTTTTTTGGTAGGGTGTTGGGCGATCAGATTGAGCGGAAGGTCGAAACGAAACTGGGATAATTTCATGTAACAAATTTTTATTTTATAACTGTCACATGCCTGGTACTGTAATTTTACAGCGATGGTAGACCTGCGGCGCAGGCACTTATCATGTTACGGCATGATTTAAAGGTGGCAAAGGTACAATAATGGAGTGAATTCTGAATAATTAAAAAACGGCCCGACGACAGGCTGGATAAGTGAAGCCTGAAATAAACCGTTAAAACTGCGGGTTTATTTTGTGGTATCTCCGGTTCTGCCCATCTTTATAGGGCGCCCATTACCCGGGATTATTTTTACCTGATGAATGCAAATCGATTTTTATTTACAATTATAATGGCAGCCTTGTCATTGACCGGCGTATTTGGCCAGAAAAAAAGCATTCCAAAATACCCCAGTCTTTTTTGGGAGATCACCGGTAACGGTTTACATAAGCCTTCTTATCTATTTGGTACCATGCACGTCAGTAGCAAAATGGTATTTCATTTAAGTGATTCCTTTTACATGGCGATCAAAAGCGTTGATGCCGTTGCCCTTGAACTCAACCCCGATACCTGGCAGGGCCAGATGGTAAGGCTGAATAAACTCAAGCAGAACTATATGGATTTTGTACAGGCGGCTCCCGCTGATTTTGTAAATGAAAATTCTTTCCGGATAGGGCGCTATGATGACGAACTGAAATGGGCAATGAGTACGGAACCCACTGTGGTGAACAGCCTGCTGTACCGGAGCTTCAGATCAAAAGAGGATTTTGAAGAATCTACCTTCCTCGACCTCTATATTTTTCAAACTGGAAAAAAACTGGGAAAGCGGTCAACGGGGGTTGAGAATTATTTTGAAACGGAGAAACTCATCATGGAAGCCTATGCCGACATGGCCATGGAAAAGAAAAAAAGAGCCATTGATACGGACGGGGAGTCCATGGACAATATCGAAGAAAAAATGCAGGACGCCTACCGCAAGGGCGACCTTGACCTGATGGATTC
>JAYWAZ010000046.1:0-2498 GCA_043781975.1 Bacteroidota bacterium | reverse complement strand
GGTATCCAGCGATGCGCACCGCATCACCGGGGCATCCAGCCATTCAAAACAGTGCTCATTGATCCATGCTGATATTTCGCCACCAATACCCCCTGTGAGGGTATCTTCATGCAATATCAATACTTTTCCGGTAGCGCTTACCGCTCCCTGTATGGCGGGGTAATCCAACGGCAGCAGGGTTCTCAGGTCAAGAATATGTATGGAAATTTCTTTATGCGCCCCCGCATATTCAAGCGCCCAGTGAACGCCTGCTCCGTAGGTGATAATGCTGATCTCTTCCCCTTCCCTCACCACTTTTGCTTTGCCGATCTCCGTTTCATAGTAGGCTAATGGAACCGGGCCGCTAATACTCCTGTACAGCGCTTTGTGTTCAAAGAACATCACCGGGTTGGGGTCGTTGATGGCTGCGATCAGCAACCCTTTAGCATCTTCAGGCGAAGACGGGTACACAACTTTTAACCCGGGGGTATGAACAAACCAGGCTTCATTGCTTTGACTGTGGAAGGGTCCTGCGCCTACGCCTCCTCCCGTCGGCATTCTTATCACCACATCGGCATGCTGGCCCCAGCGGTAATTGATCTTTGCCAGGTTATTGATCACCTGGTTAAAACCTGCCGACACAAAATCCGCAAATTGCATTTCCACAACGCTTTTATATCCTTCCAGGCTTAACCCCAATGCTGCCCCTATGATCGCACTTTCACAAAGCGGTGTATTGCGGACCCGTTGTTTCCCAAACTCCGCCACAAATCCTTCGGTGATTTTAAAGGCGCCACCATACTCCGCGATATCCTGCCCCATTAATACCAGGTTGGGATGCTGCACCATGCTTTGCTGCAGGCCTTCTTTGATGGCATCAAAAAAACGCTTCTCATTAATAACGGTAGCCGTATTTATTGTGGAGACAGTGCGAGGTTGCGCCTTTGCATATACATCATTCAATTCAGCATTGGTATCGGCCACCATTGCATTGGTTGCCGATCCTGCCTGTAATTCCGATTCAATCTGATTTTTAAATTCATTCCGGATGTCGGCTACATCTGTTTCCTTAAAAATGTTTTCTTCGAGTAAGAAGCGCTCGTAATTTTTTATCGGGTCTTTCTGGTGCCATTCATCAAACATTTCTTTGGGAACATATTTGGTGCCGCTGGCTTCTTCGTGGCCACGCATCCTGAAGGTGGTGCATTCTACCAAATAAGGTTTTTGATGATGGATGCAATAATCCCGGACTCCACGGATGGTATCAAATACTTCAAGAATATTATTGCCATCGATCTTTATTCCTTCCATGCCATAGCCTTTGGCCTTATCAATTAAATTTTCACAGCGGTACTGCTCCATGGTGGGAGTGCTCAACCCATAGCCATTGTTCTCGATGATAAATATTACCGGCAGGTCCCATACGGCAGCCACATTCAACGCCTCATGAAAATCCCCTTCGCTGGTACCCCCTTCGCCGGTAAATGCCAAAGAAACTTTTTGTTCTCCTTTTAATGTATATGCGAGTGCAGCGCCATCTGCGATAGCCAGCTGCGGACCCAGGTGAGATATCATTCCGCAGATAAAATGTTCTGTGCTTCCAAAGTGAAAACTTCGTTCACGCCCTTTACTGTAGCCATCCGGGCTTCCTTGCCACTGCCTGAACAAGGTGTGTAAAGGCATTTTCCGGGAAGTAAAAACGCCGAGGTTGCGATGCAATGGCATAATCCATTCATCCGGCCGCAGTGCCAGCGTGGCGCCAACAGAGATAGCCTCCTGCCCAATACCGCTGAACCATTTGGATATTTTGCCCTGCCGCAACAGTATGAGCATCTTCTCCTCTATCATCCGCGGGAAAAGTAAATTCCGGTACAGGTTGATCAGCTCGTCGTTGGCAAAATCCTTTCTGGAAAACTGCATACTGCGAATTTCAACTATTCAGGTTAAAGCATCCCGGACTATCTATTTAAACCTTTGGCAAGCTTATGCAGAAGGGTGGATACCAACGACAGGAGGAGGCCAAATATGAGTGCCCACAGCCAGCCATCCACGTGGATGCCCGACACGAGCCCATCAGCCATCTTTATGATGATGATGTTGATAACAAGCAGGAATAACCCGAGGGTAACAATAGTTATGGGCAAGGTAAGCAGGATAAGCAAAGGCTTCACTATGGCATTGAGTATAGCAAGCACCAATGCAAAAATGATGGCTGTGCTAAATTTATCAATTACAATATGTGGCTCCAGCATTTTAGATAAAACATAAACAGCAACGGCGGTAATAAGTAACCTGACAATAAAATTCATAATCTTGTATTTACCGTAAGCTACTTTATATTACAACCAATTCAAAAAATTCTTCGGGCACCAGGTAGCGGTTAGCAAGGGCCATCAGTTCTTCGGCCGTTACATTTTTAATGGCGGCCATAGAGTCATAAAAATAGCTTTCATCAAGCCCGTTAAGAATAAGATTTTTCCACCGGTTCACAATATGGAAAGGACCGTCAATATCTCCCA
>JAYWAZ010000045.1:0-6958 GCA_043781975.1 Bacteroidota bacterium | reverse complement strand
ATTTAAAACAATTTTTCTTTTTCTTTTTTGCTTGTCCAAAAAAGAAACAAAAAAAGACACCCGGCAATAATTACCCCCATTGCCGGGGCAGCCCTGATGTGACTTTTGTACTACTGTAATTTCAGCTTCAGTTCCCTGACAAGAAGATTCCAATTATTGAAACGCTCTTCAAGAGCACAACTTGTCATGAGCAACCTTTATTGATTGTTAAAAAAGCCGGGCAGTTCAGCGATCGCTAGTGATCGCTGTTCACCGGTTGACAGGTTTTTCACTTTGCAGGCTTTGCCTGCCATTTCTTCACTGCCGATGATGATGACAAAAGGAATGTTTTTCTTCCCGGCATAGCTGAACTGTTTGGCGATCCTGGTTTCTTCGTGATACATTTCACAGGCGATGCCATTACCGCGTAATTGCTGCATGACGCCAAAGGCGAAAGCGCTTTCTTTTTCACCCATGTTAAAGAATAATGCCTTTGTTCCCACCTGCAGATCCGGGGGAAACAGATCCAGTTCTTCCATCACATCATAGATCCTGTCCACTCCAAAACTGATCCCCACGCCCGGGATGCCGGGTACGCCGAACAAACCGGTAAGGTCATCATAACGGCCGCCGCCGCCGATGCTGCCCATATTTATTTCGGGTGGCGCCTTGGCTTCAAAGATGGTACCTGTATAATAATTCAATCCTCTTGCAAGCGTAGGGTCAATGACGAGGTTGGTATTCTTTGTCTGGTTAAAAACATATTCAAGTTCTTCTATCCCATTGACCGAGTCCGTGGATGACTTCAGTAAGGATCGCAGCTGCGCCAGTTTTTCTTCATTGCTGCCACTAATGCTGAGGTAGGATCCAATAACCATAACCTGTGCTTCGTTCAATCCCCGCTGCGCCAGTTCTTCCATTACTTTTTCGGGTCCTGTCTTATCCAGTTTATCAATGGCAATGGTGATATCGGTCAGTTTATCCGAACCGCCGCATTGTTCAGCAAGCGCCGCCAGTATTTTCCGGTTGTTGATCCTTAGTTCATAATTGGTAAAGCCCAATTGAATGAAAACCTCATGATAAATATTGGCCAGTTCAATTTCGTTGAACAGGGAAGTGCTGCCCACCACGTCGGCATCGCATTGTGTAAACTCGCGGTAGCGACCTTTTTGGGGCCTGTCGGCACGCCATACCGGTTGAACCTGGTAACGTCGTAAGGGAAAGGTGAGTTTGGTATGGTTCATCGCCACATAGCGGGCGAAGGGGATGGTCAGGTCATACTTCAATGCCCGTTCCGTTATTTCTGTACTGTTTTGTCCCGCTAATATTTTTTCAAATCCCGCCTTTGTTTTTTCAATATTATTTTCATGGGCCAGCCCGTTGTTGAGGATCTTGAAAATGAGTTTATCGCCCTCATCGCCGTATTTTCCTGTAAGGGTTTCCAGGTTTTCCATGGCGGGTGTTTCCAGCGGTTCAAAGCCATACCGTTCAAATGTTTTCCGGATCACGGAAAAGATATGATCCCGTTTTCGTATAACCGTTGCCGGGAAATCACGGGTGCCCTGCGGTATGGATGGTTTAGGCATATTTTCGGGATTCTTGTTTCACATATTTTTTAACGATGAGGTCACAGGCCTCACGGATGATCGCAAAGGTTTCGTGGTATCCCGGCTCGGGCCCGTACCAGGGATCGGGAACGTCCCTGTTTTCCCCGGCATACAATTCATTGAGTAATAGTCTCACTTTTCCAGGGTCGAATTTTTTCGCGGCGATGCGTTTCATCTCATCCAGCACATCGGCGGCCATGGCATAGATCATATCGTAGTCGTCAAAATCAGTATCCGAGAATATCCTGCTTCGCTGCCCGCTGATATCGATCCTGTTCTGTGCCGCCACTTTTATGCTTAAACGATGCGGCGGTTCACCGGTATGAAAGCCATTGGTACCGGCACTGTCGATGGTCCAGTTCAAACCCTGTTTTACCGACATATCCTGTAATATACCTTCCGCCAGCGGGCTGCGGCAAATATTGCCCAAACATACCATCAGGATCTTCATGATACAAATATAAGCTGCAAGACGCAAGCTGCAAGGGGAAGATTCAAGCTATAAGCCTCAAGCTGCAAGGGACAAGCATGAGCGTGGGCTAGCGCTTCGTGCAGCGAAGATCTTTTTGAATTTAGAACTTCTCCCTTATGGCTTGAAGCTTGCAGCTTTTATGGAATCTTATAACAATAACATCTCATTACAGAACTGGCCGGTTTTGAATTTATTTTTCATCTCCTGATAAAAAACAGGATCAAAACCCAACTATATGAACAAGGAAATGATTTTAAAAAGCGATATCCTGGATATCCTTTTCGAGAACAGGAACAAGCACTACGGTGCTTACAACCTGCGTAAATTTTACAGCAACCGGCTGACGAAGGCAACAGGTGCCATGTTTGCCATAGTGGCGGTATTATCTGCCTTTACTTTCCTGCCCGAAAAAAAAGTATACGAGGCCAGCAACTATATCATACCCAAGGACCCGGAAATGGGACATATTAAACCACCTGATCCAAAGCAACCCGAGGTAAAACCGAAAACAACGGTTGCCGTACAAAAAAACATGACGACTCAAAAATGGGTGAGTAAAATAGTGATGGTTCACCTGAAAGATTCGGCAGACAAGTTGCCGAATAACCTGGACAATACCGCGATCGGCAGCGTGACCATAAATACACCCCATACCGGCGGCCCGCAGATCATTGTTCCGGTAAATACGGGTGGCGGCGAGATCACAAAGCCAGTGATACCTGTTATTGATAAAACAAAACCCGTTTACAATGCCGAGATAATGCCTGCTTACCCGGGCGGTATGGATGCACTGCGCAAGTTCCTGGAAAGGAATCTGCAAAATCCAAAAGACCTGGAAGCGGGTGAGATGGTGAGCGTAAAGATCAAATTCATCGTCGGCTATGACGGCAAATTGCAAGGATTTGAAACGGTACAGGATGGCGGTGATGCCTTTAATAATGAAGTGGTAAGGGTGTTGAAGAAAATGCCTGAATGGGTACCCGGAAGATCCAATGGTGAAAATATTTCGGTGTATTATACCATTCCCGTAAAGTTTGTTCCGGCGGAATAATTATACGTAATAAATTATGTAATTTGGCAGTTCACGATAAAGTGCCTGTACGGTAGCAGCCGTACAGGTCTTTTTAAATATACAACAATGGCATTGGAAGAATTTGAAAAGGAACAGATGAATGATCGCGACAAGGGATACGTCCGCATGCGCAGCCTGATGGATTATGGCATGGGCGTGCTTTGGATCGGCATGGGCGTTTTCCTGATCTTCATCAAAAAATTCAGTCCTGATATGGCGCTTCGTTTTGATGACCCCATGATCAAAGTGTTTGGCGGTGTTTGTATCGTGTACGGATCATTCCGGTTGTACAGGGGTTATAAGAAAAATTATTTACGGGACAGATGACCAGAAAATCCATTTACGGCAGCAGCACCATAATCTCCATCCTGGTCAGTTCCCTTTGCTTTCTGGTGATGGGTTGCCACCGGGGCGATCGTTCGGTCGTGTATGATTCTCCTTCAAATGGAACCATCCATATCAGCGTCGACGAATCCTTTGAGCCGGTGATCAGCGAGCACATCAAAATGTATGAATCCACCTACCCCGGAACAAGGATCATAGCACAATACAAGCCCGAAGCGGATTGTTTCCGCGACCTGCTGAAAGACAGTTCCAACCGAATGATCATCGCCACCCGTGGATTGAATGACCGGGAGGAACGATATTTCATGGATTCGCTGAATTATGTTCCGGTTTGGAATGACGTGGCATCGGATGCCATCACCATCATCGTGAATTCAAAAAGTACGGATACCTTGTTCACCATGGAGCGTTTGAAGAAACAATTATCGGGAGGCATGACCGGTCTGCCACAGCAGGCAAAACGGCAAACCATTGTCTTTGACGGGTTGAATGCCACCAGTACGGTTCGCTTTGCCATGGACAGCATTTTAAGGGGCGGGCATTTCGACACCAGTGTGGTAAAAGCCGTTAAGACCAGCCATGATGTATTGGAATACGTGGCTTCTGATATCAATGCCATTGGATTCGTTGGCATCAGCTGGATCGGTAATCCCGAAGATACCGCACAGGTAAATATGTTAAAGAAAGTAAAAATGGCCTATGTTCAATGTGATAAATGTGAGGATTCGCCTTATGTAAAACCAACGCAGTCGGGCATCCTGAGCAACAGGTACCCTTTGGTACGTGGTTTGTATTATATTGTAAAGGAAAATTATACCGGCCTGGGTTCGGGGTTCGCGAATTTTTTGCAGTACGAAAGAGGGCAGTTGATCTTCCGGAGGGCGTACCTGGGTGCGCGGATGGGATTTGCGATACGAAATGTGCGGATAAAGGAAAAATTATAAAAAGATTATCGCGATTTAATGAGCAGGTATTTATAAAATTAATATTATTGTAAAGTCTTAAACAGCAAAATAAAATGAAGAAGCTAAAAGCAGGTGTGTTGGTCTTGGCCGCTATTCTTGCGGCAAATTTCAGTAAGGCCCAAACCATTGAAGAGGGAAGGACATTTTTGTATTATGAAAAATACATCAGTGCTAAGAATGTATTTCAAAAATTAGTGGACGCCAACCCGAATAATGTGGATGCGGTGTACTGGCTTGGTCAGACTTTGATCGCCCCGCTGGAAGACAAGGATATTGCCGGCGCAAAGGCATTGTACCAGAAAACACTGATGGCTAACAGTAACACCCCCCTGCTGATCGCGGGCATGGGCCATATCCATTTGCTGGAAGGCAATACGTCCGATGCAAGGAGCCAGTTTGAAACAGCGATCAACCTGAGCCAGGGTAAGAATATCGCCGTATTGAACGCGGTGGGCTTTGCCAATGGCGACTTTTATTCCAAAGCGGGCGATGCCGGCTATGCCATTGACAAATTAAAACAGGCTGCTGCTATAAAAGGAAATAAGGATCCCGAGGTATTGGTTAACCTGGGAGATGCATACCGTAAACTGGCTGATGGCAGCAATGCGCAGTTATCTTATGAAGCTGCCCTGGTGCTCAGGTCTAATTATGCCAGGGCGACATACCGTATCGGAAGGATCTACCAGACCCAGGGCCCTGGTCAGTTTGATATTTTTATGAAATATTATAATGACGCGATCGCTGCCGATCCCAATTATACACCGGTGTACTGGACCTTATTTCAATATTTTTATGAGAACAATGTAACCAGGTCGGCAGAATACCTCGAAAAATATTTGAACGCCAAAGGCGCGGATGAGCCCAACGCCTGTTTCTTAAGAGCACAAATGAAATATGCCCAGGGCCTGTTCGCGGAAGCCATACAAAAATCGAATGAATGTATCACTGCCGCAGGTGGAAATCCTTATCCCAATGTTTATGGGGTAAAAGCTTATTCTGCCAATAAACTGGGCGATTCAGTAAACGCCAAAGCAGCGTTCGACCTGTACTTTCAGAAACAAAAACCCGCCAAGATCGGCCCAACCGATTACCTGACCTATGCGATCATATTATTGAAATTCCCGGGCAATGAGGCGCTGGCAGGCACTTATATAGATAAGGCCGTACAATTGGACAGTACCGAATCGGACAAAGCCGCCCATTTAAAATTGGTGGCAGCGATCTACGAAACAAGGAAGCAATATAAGGAAGCGGCGGATTGGTATAAGAAGATCGTAATGGTAAAGATGATGCCTTCACGCACGGAAATTTTTAATGCCGGCTACAACTATTACCGCAGCGGGGATCCTCAGTCAAGCATTAGCGTATTCAACATATTCACTCAAAAATACCCCGAAGATGTTTTGGGATATTATTGGGTTGGTAAGGCCTCCTGGGTCATTGATTCTACCATGATGCAGAGCATGGCAAATCCTGCATTCGACAAGGTGATACAGTTGGGTGAACCCATGCCGGATAAATCAAAGGTCAAGGCGCAACTGATGACGGCTTATAAATACATGATCGCTTATAATGCCAATGTAAGGCAGAATAAAGATTCGGCTTTGAATTATTGCGACAGGGCCCTGGCACTTGATCCAACCGACCAGGAAACGATCACCAACAAGGATGTGATCTCAAAGATGAAGATGACGCCTGGTGCAAAACCGGGTCAGACAACCACGAATTCAAAAGGTGAGAAAGTGACCATTGGCGACGACGGAACGATCACTACTGTTGCAAAGGACGGATCGACCAGCATCGTTACAAAATCGGGTAAGGTGACCACCATTAAAAACGGTATCACAACCATTATTGAGAACGGGAAGATCACCACTATCGGAAAGGATGGAAAGACAACCACCCTTCCCGCTCCCAAGCCCGGCAATCAGAACCCGGCACCAAAAAAAAAATAGTAAAGTCTAAAAAGAAATAAGTGGTCCCCGTTATCGAAAGGTAACGGGATTTTGTTTTAAAGATATTGGACATTGATATTGATTATTGCTCCTGCTGACGTATTTTTGCGAACCAATCCAATGGTACGTTTATGCAATTCTATTTCCTGCAGGTTACCGACATAAATAACGCCTCGAATTATTTGCCTATTGGCCTCCAGTTGATATTCGCCATCGGGTTGATCGTTACCATCATGGTCGCGTCGAACTACCTGGGGCCTAAACGAAAAACCTCCGATAAACTGCAGAATTTTGAAAGCGGGATCGAGATCAGGGGCAATGCCCGGCAGCCGGTTTCCATTAAATATTTTCTTGTCGCCATTCTGTTCGTGTTGTTCGACGTGGAAGTGATATTTTTTTATCCCTACGCGGTGAACTTCAGGGAACTGGGCTGGCATGGGTTTGCGGCGGTGTTGCTTTTTGTGGGATTATTCGTGGCAGGCCTTGTATATATTTTTAAGAAGGGTGCGTTGAAGTGGGAGGAGTAGCAGTTGCCAGTTTACAATGGGCAGTTTGCCAACTGC
>JAYWAZ010000044.1:0-2503 GCA_043781975.1 Bacteroidota bacterium | reverse complement strand
ACACCGTTTATCCTCACCTGTTTTCGTCATGGCAGGCTGCCTTGCTTCCGGCAGAATTGTTTACAAAAGTAAAGGAGGGGGCAAACTTTGGCTGGCCTTATGCCTTTTATGATCAGATGCAGGAGAAGAATGTTTTAGAGCCCGGCTATGGGGGCGACGGAAGAAAAATAGGAAGGGCGGATCAATTCGACAAACCGAGCATGGGCTTTCCTGGTCACTGGGCTCCGATGGATGTGTTATTTTATCAAGGAGACCAATTTCCTGAAAGGTATAAGCAGGGTGCTTTTATTGCTTTTCATGGATCAACGGATCGATCACCCTATCCACAGGCCGGATACATCGTGTGTTTCGTTCCGTTTGAAAACGGTGAACCCCATGGCAGGTGGGAAGTCTTTGCCGATGGCTTTACCGGCGTGGATACGGTCGTGAACACCAGCGACGCCGTGTACAGACCGATGGGACTGGCAAGCGGGCCGGATGGGTCGTTGTACATCAGTGAATCAAACAAGGGAAAAATCTGGCGGATCATGTACAAAGGGGGAAAAGATAAATTTGGACAAGCGCAATTGGCTGAAATGGAAAAACGGAAATCGCGATCGTACATCAAGACACCCGATGAGGTAAAGGATAACTTGTATAAGGGTGATGAATTGGAAGGTAGCATATTATATCGCACCTATTGCGCAGTATGTCACCAACGGAATGGCAAGGGTGATAATAATCGCTTCCCGCCACTGGCGGGTTCTGATTGGGTAACCGGTGAGGTGGAGAGACTAATTAACGTAGTGCTGAATGGATATCAGGGTGAGATAAAAGTAAATGGGAAAGCTTACAATGGATTGATGCCAAAGAACAGCCACCTCGATGATCATGCTATTGCTTCGATCCTCACCTTTATCAGAAAGAATTTTAAAAATAAGGCCGCAGCAGTGAGCGCCTTGCAAGTGGGAAAAGTTAGAACTGCTTCACGCAATAGAAAATAATAGACGAACTTTCCTGAATTGATTGCTGAAGTGAATCAAAATAATTAGAAACTATGAGCCGTTTATTTTTCTTAGTGACCATCTTAATACTAAACATGAGTGTGCTAGCACAAAAATCCATTCCCTTGTATGAGGGCGCCATTCCCAATAGCAAGCCATCAAAGGATGAAGAGAAAACAGAAATGGAGGGTGGTATTACTATTGTCAGTAAAATAGTAAAGCCAACCTTAACGATTTATTTACCCAAGCCGGAAAAGGCAACCGGAACTGCGGTGATCATTTGTCCGGGTGGTGGCTACTGGGTGAATGCTTTTGGGCACGAAGGAACGGATGTAGCAAAGAAATTGAATGAGATGGGTGTTGCAGCATTGGTTTTGAAATACCGTATTCCCAATGACGCAACGATGATCAACCGTGAGATCGGTCCGCTGCAAGATGCCCAGCAAGCTATCAGGATCGTGAGAAAGCGGTCAGCCGAATGGGGGATTGACGCCCATCGCATTGGGATCATGGGCTTTTCGGCCGGTGGTCATTTGGCATCAACAGCCGGAACACATTTTGATCGAAGCGTTATTGACAATCCGGACAACATCAGCCTGCGTCCGGATTTTATGATCCTGATCTATCCCGTGATTAGTTTTCAAGACAGTGTTGGTCACATGGGATCCCGGGAACAGCTTATTGGCAAAAAACCATCCACAGAAAAAATTAAATATTATTCCAACGAATTGCAAGTAACACCCAATACCCCGCCTACCTTTTTGGTCCATGCCAGCGACGATGATGTAGTGAAATCTGAAAACAGCATTGTATTCTATCAAAGTCTCCTGAAAAATAAGGTGTCTGCTGAGTTGCATATTTATGAGGGTGGCGGTCATGGGTTTGGTATGGACAACAAAACAACCGATGAGAAATGGATGGACAATTTGAAGGTGTGGTTGGTTTCGAGAAAATAGTTTAAGGTAAAAGGTTCAATGTTTAAAGTTCAATGTTCAATGTTCAAGAGGTTTCCCGGCAATAGCATAAACGTGAAATCTGATTGATTATTTCTTCAAAAGATCCATAACGCCCGAATAGACGTATATCAAGCGTGAAGGTAGTTTTTCTTTTACTCGTACTCGGACTTGTATTTTCAGCAGCGGCGCAACGCATCAGCAATACGGCGATGTACCGCGACGTTGGTTCGATGAAATATTTTCGCATACACTATGAAAATGATTACTTCTCTGGCACGGACATCTATTATACACAAGGTATTAATCTGGAATATGTAAGCCCGGCCATTGGTAAGTTTCTTACTTCCCAATTATTGGTGCGGGCGGATTTAAAGGAAGTTAAGTATGGAATTTCGCTTGAGCACGAGGGATATACACCCACCAGCATTTCACATTCAGAAATCTTGCGGGGCGACAGACCCTTTGCTGCCTGTTTGTTTCTTAGAACCTTCTCCATTCTGAACGACCCCGAACGCAGGACGCGGATTTCCTCTGCTTTCAGCGCTGGCGCGATCGGGCCGGTGG
>JAYWAZ010000043.1:0-2507 GCA_043781975.1 Bacteroidota bacterium | reverse complement strand
TCATCAAGCAGACCAACTGGTCAAAAGCCCTGATGAAAAACTGTTACCGAAAAATAAAAGCTCAGGGTTTGAATAAATAAAAAGCAGCCTGGTCGGCTATTTGCGCAGCATTGTTTTGCGTATTGATCGCTTTAAAAGCTTCGATATCTTCTTTGCGGTAACCCGATGCGGCCTTATTCTTCATATATGAATTCGCATCAGGCAACGCGATATCCTTTGCATACTGTTCGCTGCCGATAAGGCTCATATAGTTTCCGTCGAAAATCGTCTTCCACAATTCAAACCCGGCCTGTGTTGCAAGCAACCGCATGCTGGCCAAAGAATGAATGAAGATATGCCTGGGTGCATCAAGGTCCATCCAGTTCACCCTGTATCTTCCCCAGCTGTACATACCCATTACCGGGGTCCTGATGAGGAGATACCTGCCTTTTTTCAGTATCCTGAATAAATGTTGTAAAACCTCCAATGGTTTGTCCATGTGTTCAAATGCGTGATGCAGCATGATATAGTCATATTGCCCTGTTGTTTGAAAGATATTTTTCCTGTAAATATGGATAGGGCCATACTGCTGGTCCTTTTCAATGAAAGGGTCAATGCCGGTAAGATTGGTGAACCCGATCTTAAAAAGATCAAGCAATAAACTTCCGTTGCCCGTACCCACATCCAATATCGCATCATCATATTGAACTCCCGCATTTTTGATCCATGAATAATAATCAGGGGCTTTATAGCCGATGGATAAAAGACGGCCGGCCAGTTTATTTTTTCCGTAGATGAGCCAGGAGCTTTTTAGTTTACGGAGCGGGTCTGCTTTTTGCCTTAGGTCAAGGCCAAGATTAAAGGAATAATAACCTTCATTGGGATAATACTTTCCCATATCATCCGGAATATCCAGCAACTGCATACAGCCGCAATGAGCACATTCCATGTAAGTGAACATTTCCCGTAAACCCAGTTGCATCTCTTTCACCCCGTACCGGGTGTTCCCGGTAATATTTCCGCAAACTTTACAGGCATTTGCCTCCATTGGTTAAGGTATTATTATTGCAAACTTAATTATAATAAATCACAGGAACCGGATCTATAATTCAAATAAAAATCCCCCGGTTTTTACCCGGGGGATCGTTTATCAAGAAAATATTTTATACCGCTTCCGCTGTCATGGACTTCTGTACACGCTTCCTGTCATCCTCATTCAATATCACTTTGCGCATGCGGATATTCTTGGGCGTTACCTCAATACATTCGTCCTGCTGGATATATTCCATGCACTCTTCCAGCGTCATCAGCGTTTTGGGCGCAATGCGGCTGGCGTCATCGCTGCCGCTGGCACGGTGGTTGGTCAGCTTTTTTGGTTCAGTCGCATTTACGATCAGGTCGCCCGGTTTGATGTGCTCGGCGATGATCTGGCCGGCGTATACTTCTTCACCCGGGTCAACAAAAAAAGTACCCCTGTCCTGTAATTTATCGATGGAGTAACCGGTTGTTTTTTCCGTATTCTTTGAAAGCAATACCCCGTTATTTCTTCCGGGTATCGGACCTTTCCATGGCCGGTAATCGGTGAACCGATGCGCCATTACAGCTTCTCCGGCCGTATTGGTGAGCATATTGCTGCGCAAGCCTATCAGGCCCCGTGAAGGGATATCAAATTCCAGGTGCTGCATTTCACCCTTGCTTTCCATGATCAGCATCTCGCCCTTGCGCTGTGTTACCAGGTCGATCACCTTGCCGCTGAATTCCTGGGGCACATCCACTACCAGATTCTCAAAAGGCTCGCATTTTTTACCGTCAATTTCTTTAATGATGACCGTGGGTTGTCCAACGGTCAATTCATAGCCTTCCCTGCGCATGGTCTCGATCAGGATGCCCAGGTGAAGGATACCTCGGCCAAATACCTGGAAACTGTCAGCACCATCCGTATCCTCCACTTTCAGGGCAAGATTTTTTTCCGTTTCCTTCATCAGCCGGTCGCGCAAGTGGCGCGAGGTAACGAATTTCCCATCCTTGCCGAAAAAGGGCGAGTTGTTGATACTGAACAGCATGCTCATGGTTGGTTCGTCTACGCTTATCAGTGGTAATGCTTCGGGAAATTCTGCGTCACAGACCGTATCGCCGATATTGAATTCATCCAGGCCAACAAGGGCGCAGATATCTCCGGCGCTCACTTCCGTCGCCTTCTTTTTACCCAACGCTTCAAACGTATATAATTCCTTTACTTTTAATTTTTTTATGCCGCCGTCTGCCTGTACCAACGCGATCTGTTGTCCTTCACGTACCGTACCGCGGGCAACTTTACCCACTGCGATCCTTCCTAAAAAAGAAGAATAATCCAGTGAAGTGATCTGCATCTGCGTAGTGCCTTCATTTACCTTTGGTTCGGGTACGTATTCCAGTATGGCGTCAAGCAAGGGGAAAATATTTTCCGTCTGCGTTAATGAAGTATTCATCCAGCCCTGCTTGCTGCTGCCGTAAATAGTGGGAAAATCCAGTTGTTCTTCCGTGGCATC
>JAYWAZ010000042.1:0-6972 GCA_043781975.1 Bacteroidota bacterium | reverse complement strand
AGCAGCAGGAAGTATACTTTCTTCATAAACAGTGTTTGGTTATTTGAATAAATTCAGGAGATCCAAAATCTTCAAATGGTAAGTTATTGATTTTTCCCATCCGAACAAATTTAGTTCGGCTTTATTTTTCTATCCCATGTCAATTTGATTTTGGAAAGAAACGGGGTGTAAAATATATTCAAAAAAAAAGGAATTTCTACCTCCTTTCCCCTCATACTAATGGCCAAAAAAACCACGGTAAAAAACCGTGGCCATTATACTAACCCTGCTGTAAAACCAGCTTATTTAAAATATTTTGTAGAGCTCTTGTAATCCTTTCCTGTAAAGCTTATCATCAGAATTATTCGTTTTATTTTTTCAGGCTAAAGTGCAATTATATCCGCCTGTTAAGCGCTCCGTTCAAAGAATAAAATTCCAGGAATGCAGGTCTGGCTCCAGGCCTGTTCTTATCCCACCCAGTTTATGCTTCAATTGATACAGCATGCTGCCGGAATGATAAGCCGGTAAATCATGATTGATCCCATTGATATGGATGGTTTGAATGGGTGCTACCACGGCCGCGGTTCCGGCACCAAAAGCTTCCATAATGGTGCCGTCGCGGAAGGCCTTTTCAAGTTCATCCACACTCACGGACCGCTCCGCCGTGGCATAACCCAGGTCGCGGGCCAGGGTCAAGAGGGAATCCCGGGTCACCCCGTCCAGTATGGAATCAGAAAGGGGCGGCGTTACCAGGGTATCGTTGATCACGAACAATACGTTCATCATGCCCGATTCTTCAATGAATTTGTTTTCCAGTGCATCGGTCCATAATACCTGGTCGTACCCCTCCTGCCGGGCCTGGCGCGTGGGCAAATAGGCGCCCCCGTAATTGCCCCCGCATTTCGCGAAACCCGTACCGCCCCTGGCCGCCCGGATATAGTGGTTCTCCACTTTTACCCGGATGGGTTCATTGTACAAAGAAGGAACGGGGCCGGTAAAGATGATGAAGCGGTACTCGTCGGATATCTTCACCCCGAACCTCGCTTCCGACGCGATCATGAAGGGGCGGATATACAATGCTGTTCCGGGCTGCGAAGGCACCCAGGCGGCATCCAGTCCGACCAACTGCATCATGCCGTCAACGAATATCTCTTTGGGTATAACGGCCATGCACATACGTTCGAGCGATCGCACGAGCCTGTCGTAGTGCCGGTCAATGCGGTAGATGCTGACGCGGCCGTCGTTCATGCGGAAGGCCTTCATGCCTTCAAAGACGGTCTGACCGTAGTGGAAAGCCAATGCCGACGGGCTTAGCGCGAGATTGGCGTAGGGAACGATCTGCGGCGATTGCCACTGACCGTTAGCATAGTCGCATACCAGCATGTGGTCGGAAATATGCTTGCCGAATTCAAGGTGATTGAAGTCCACTTCATGGATACGTGAATGGGTGGATCTCCTGACGGGGATGGTGGCGGTGAGTTCCATGGTTTATGGTTTTAAAAGGTTCAAGGTTAAAAGTTGAAGGTTATGAAAATCTCTTTTCTGAAAGGTATCGTCTCAGGATTCATATTTTTCTCTTGACGATACAAAATTTGAACCTTTTTTCAATAAAAAACAGATTCAGATTTGGTAATTTAGACTAGATCAGATTAGCTTTGCGGTACTGGATGCTGGATGCTGGATGCTGGATACTAGATACTAGATACTGGATCAGCGTTTACTAATTCATTGCACTTAACTGAGTAGGTAAAGACCAGATCTCATACTTTGTAAAACTTTTCAAAGTTGCAGGGTGCTTATCCAGTATCAAGTATCCAGTATCAAGTATCTAGTATCCAGTATCTAGTATCAATTTTTAAATCATGGCAAAGAACAAATTCAATACCACCGACCACCTCTACCTGCAGGTGGCCGACGGGCTGGAGAAAATGATCGCGGGTGAGGTATTGCGTATCGGCGACAAGCTTCCTTCCGTGAGGGTACTGAGCGAGGAGTACGGCATCAGCATGGGCACGGCCTTCCAGGCCTATTACCAGCTGGAGGGAAGGGGGCTGATCGAATCCAGGCCCAAGTCGGGCTATTATGTGCGCTTCAACCACCACCGCTTCCCCGCCCTGCCCGAACTAACGGCGCCGGATACGCTTACACACGAAGTGAGCGTGAAGGAAATGATCGATTCCATCTATACCGATATCGTGGCCGCCGACGTGATCAACCTCGCGCTGGCGGTTCCTGACCCCTCGCTGCTGCCGGCCGCAAAGCTCAACAAATCGGTGGTGTATGCCCTGCGCAACAACAAGGATCATTGTATCCCCTACGAACACACGCAGGGAAACCTGGAACTCCGAAAACAGATCGCCAAACTGGCTTTCAGCTGGGGTGGCAAGATAAAACCGGATGACATCATCGTGAGCTCCGGCTGTCTCGAAGCCATCTCTACCTGCCTGAAAGCGGTTACCCGTTATGGTGATACGGTGGCGGTGGAAAGCCCCACCTATTTCGGCATTTACCAGGCCATTGAAAGCCTGGGGCTCAAAGTGGTGGAGATCCCCTCCCATCCCGTTTCGGGGGTGGACCTGAACGCCCTGCAAAAAGCCATTAAGAAATATGCCATCAGGGCCTGCGTATTCGTTCCCAACTTCAATAACCCGATGGGGAGTTGCATGCCTGAAGCGGACAAGAAAAAACTGGTGGACCTCATCAGCCTGCACAATATCCCCCTCATTGAAGACGATATCTACGGCGACCTGTACTTTGGAAAAACACGGCCCCGGCCCTGCAAATATTACGATACCAAAGGCCTGGTGATGTATTGTTCTTCACTATCCAAATCGCTTTCACCGGGTTACCGCATCGGCTGGATCATCCCCGGGAAATTCTTCCACGAAGTGCGACAACTCAAACGCATACAGAACATCAGCAGTCCCACACTCACCCAGGCGGCCATGGCGCATTTTTTAATGCATGGTCGTTACGAATACCATTTGAAGCACCTGCGCAAGGCCCTGCACACCCAGTGCATGCGCTATGTTCAGGCCATCATTAATTACTTCCCCGAAGACACCCGTGTCTCCCGCCCCAATGGGGGATTCATCCTATGGTTGGAACTGAACAAAAAAGTAGATTCCTTTAAGCTGCGTACCGAGGCCATGAAGCAGCATATCTCCATCGTGCCGGGAAAAATATTTTCAGCGGGTCATACCTATACCAACTGTATCCGCATCAGCTTTGGCAAACCCTGGAGCGATGAAGTGGATTATGGACTGATGCTGCTGGGCAAGATGATCAGGAAGATGGTATCATGATACTGGATGCTGGATGCTGGATGCTGGATGCTGGATGCTGGATGCTGGATGCTGGATACTGGATGCTGGATACTGGATGCTGGATGCTGGATACTGGATACTGGATACTGGATCAGAGACTACGAACTAGTTGGTACTATCATCATCGGAACATCCAAACCTAATTAATTGAAAAGCTTATTAAACTTACTGTCATATCCAGTATCCAGCATCCAGTATCCAGTATCTGTATTTAATATCTACCTGAATCTTTGAAAAGGTTTTTGCAAATCAGGCTCCTATCCGGTATCCAGCCCCGTTATTCAGTATAGTGTTGGATCTTTTTAGTGAAGACCCCTTTATCCGTAACTATTTTAACCATATAAATACCTGCAGCCAGGTTACGCATATCAATATCATTCTTAACCGAGATATCGTTTATCAATTTATCAATTACCAAAGCGCCGGCAGGGTCATACATTATTAAACGAGCCTTCCCCGTGATATTGTATGAAGTGATGACGACCTTAGCCCCGGCGGGATTCGGATAAACGAATACCGCATCGGCTATCCCGGAAACGGTATACACTGCGGAGGTGCCGCTGCAGCCGTTCCCATCCACTACCGCCACCGTATAATCGCCGTTTTTCCTGGCCAGGTAGCTTTGCGCAACGGCCCCGGCGACCGGTATATTGTTGACGAACCACTGGTAGCTTACCGCGCCCGCAGAACCCGTGAGGGTATGACCCGATGCCGTTATAACGGGCACGGGTAGTGGAAATACTTTCACATATCCCGGCCTTGTCTTTGCCTGGCTGCCGCTTCCATTGCTTACCGTTAACGTCACATCAAATTGCCCCGCCGTGTTGTAGGTAACCGACGGATTCTGCTGGAGGGATGAAGCGGGTGTTCCACCGTTGAAGACCCAGCTACGGCTATTGACAAGGCCGGTACTCTGATCCGTGAAATTGACGGTGCTGCCAATACAGACCGTTGTATCATTTACCGTAAACTTCGCCACAGGGCTAAGTTGCAGGTTGATATTATCCACAAACAATTGCTGGCCGAAGCGGCCCACGTTTTCAAAGGCGATCAATAAATTACCTGAATTGATATAATTATTCAGGAAGACGGTATCGGTTCTCCATTGGTTGGGCAGGGGTATAAAAGTACTGCCGGTATTCACCGGCGCTGTAGCGAGCCCACTCCCGAATTTTGTGTACAGGTAGGTAAATGTGGCGCCGCAATCTGTTGAAACACCGATGCGCAAACTGTCGAGGTAAGACGTTAAACTATAGGGCGCATAGGCCACATCAAAAGTTAACCGGGCGGCTGAAAAAGGAGTGAGGTCCAGCACGGGCAGGCGTACCTGGTCTTTTTTACCCTGTGTGTCATTATTATAATTATCAAATGCGATGGACCGGGAACTGTTTCCATAACCGCCTGCCGCATTGCTGCGGTACCAGTTCAGTCCGTCATTTCCATCATCCTGCAATGTCCAGGCCAGCGGCGGAAAACCTGCACCCTGGAATCCCTCTGTCAGGAGCTGCGGCGTACCGTTGCCCACAATAATATAACTGCTGTTGGTTTTTACAGCAGACCCGTTTGCATTGGTAACAGTAAGGGTTACACTATAAATACCTGCAATGGAATAAGTCACCAGCGGATTTTGTACAGCCGATGAAGCCGGTGTGCCGCCCGGAAAACTCCAGCTATAGGTAAGGTTATCGCCATCGCTTGCATCCGTGAACTGAACAGACTGTCCCGGACAGATATAGGTTTTGCTGCTGGTAAAATTGGCCACCGGCGGGTAGTTTGGATGTATCGCATACTCCCATACCCCCCGCCCATAATAACTTACCCTTAATTTACTGGCAATATTGCCACTGTTATAGATCATAAAGTCGGTGATATTGGCAATGCTGGGCAAATTGGCGGTGATATCCGTCCAGCTAACTGCTGCAAGATTTTTAGCGTACACTTTATTGCCGGTGCATACATATACGGTTTCATCGGCGCTGAAATCATCGTGGTAGATCTTTAAAATATTGGTGCCCGGCAAATTGTAGGTGATATCTGCCCAGCTGGCCCCCTGGTTGGCCGATCGGTACATTTTATTATTACAGCTGATGTACACCACATTCACATTTCCTTTTACTGCGGCTACTGATCCCTGTGATGAAGTTGAATTGGGAGCAGCAAGTGCAGTAACCACCGGTGTGCCCAATAAATTATTAATGCGCACAAATGCGGCATTATTGGAAATAACATAGGCAATGGTTGAATCGGCAGTGGAGATACAGAGGTCCCTGATGGCATTGGCGGTTGCAAAAATATTTGTCCAGGTGGGCGTTGCAGCGCTAATATTAGTTGTTAAGAACACATTGTCTTTTGACAGTAAGGCCATGTTCTGTTGATTGGGATGAAATGCGATCCTGGAATTATTGGTTGCCGCAAAAGGGCCATTATAACTGCTGCTTCCGCCATAAGGTGCAAATGAACGGCGTTCACCGGTTCCCAGGTAGTAAATGGTACTCTCTGCAGAATAATCAAAGTATACCCTGCTGCCCCAATCACCACCGCGGTTTGTTTTCCAGATGCCATCATAGTACAACTCGCCGTTATCCTGTGTTCCAATGCTGATGATATTTTTATTTACGGTGCTCTGGCCTGCCTGGTATATTTCGGTGGCGCCCACCCCATCACTTTTAGGGTCCCATAAACTGTCATTGAGGCCCCTGCGTTTCCAGATACCCCCGTCATTCACATTCCACAACTGATTTACGTCATAGGGGTTTACCTCCACCTGGTGATGATCGGTATGCAGTTCGGCATACCATTCCGTTTTTTGCTGGAAGCTTGTTCCGCCGTCATTGCTTTCCCATAAGCAATGTGCCACTACATAGATATGATTGGCATCAAAGGGGTCGGCGCACATGCCCAGGTTATAATTGCCCTGGCCGCTGCTCGCAGGGTTGCTGTTATAACAAACAATGCACTGGCTGCCGCTGCTGTAGGTCTGAACAAAACTCGATCCGGCGTTAACTGATTTAAACAATACGCCATTATTTCCATTAGCAAGCAGGTAAACGATATTATTATTGGCAGCACTTACCCCTAACCGTATGCCATTGGTTCCCGCGGGGATGACCAACCCGGCCGTGACGAGGTTCCAGGTGATCCCAAAGTCATTGCTGATCCAGTACTGCGACTGGGTTACGGCATACAGGGTATTGGTGGCTGGCCGGCGTTTCATATCAAGGAAATTACCGCCGCTTTTTACATTCGTCCAGGAGGCGCCTCCGTTCACCGTACGCCAGATACCGTCATTGGTGGCAGCTACCACAATATTATGATCGGAAGGGTCCATCAGCATTTCAAGCGCCATGCGGGTACCCATGCCCGTATTGGCGGGCGCCCAGGTTGCACCGGCATTGGAGGTTTTATAAACGCCGTAGTCGGTACCGTAATAATTGGGATCGCCGGTACTGAGGTAAATGATATTGTCATTGGTGTAATCAATACAAATGGAAGCACAGGCGGTGGAAGGGAATTTATCGGTATTCAGCAGCGTCCAGCTATTGCCATTATCATTACTGCTGTAGGCGCCTCCGCTGGCACTGGTAACGTATAATTTATTGGCCAGGGAAGGATGAAATTTGATTTGTGTTACCCGGCCGATGCCATTGATCTGGCCGCTTACATTGAC
>JAYWAZ010000041.1:0-2517 GCA_043781975.1 Bacteroidota bacterium | reverse complement strand
CCACTTGCCTGCTGCACATTTCAATGAAGCCATTCAGCAGTCGGATATGATCATCAGCCGATGCGGCTATACTACCGTTATGGACCTGGTGAAGCTTCAAAAAAAAGCGATACTTATACCCACGCCGGGGCAAACAGAACAGGAATACCTGGCAGATTATCTTCGTGAGAAAAAAATGTTCTTTACACTCCGCCAAAAAGATTTTACGCTGAAGGATGCACTCCGGGAGGCTGCCGCTTTTCCGTTTGCCATTCCTACATTTGATATGGATCAGTACAAAGCAGTGATCTATCAATTTGTTCAGTCGTTGTAAACCACGCACCTTTGCTCCGCTAAAAAGTATTATTTTTTGAAGTCACAGACAAAAGCGCACCTGGGTTTACTGGCAACCAATCTTTTTTTTGCCATCAATGTAAGCGCCATTAAATACCTTACCACAGGCGGCTTTACGGGCCCTTATGGTTTAAACGTGATCCGCAGCGGGATATGCGTCTTGCTTTTCTGGCTTCTTTTTTTTACCGGAGGTGAAAAGAACCAAATCGAAAAGAAACACATTGTCCGCTTCCTCCTGTGTGCATTCAGCGCGCTGGCGGCCAACCAGATGTTGTTCATGAAAGGTGTGTCTTTAACCTATCCCATTCATGCATCCCTCTTGTTACTGGTTACACCGATCCTTATCACTTTTATCGCAGCCTGGGTGTTGAAAGAAATGATCACATTGCCTAAACTCATCGGCCTGTTCCTGGGGATCACAGGTGCATGTATATTGATATTGTCTGGCAACAGCACTGCCAAAGGGAATGATATTTTGCTCGGCGACCTGCTGGTAATTATGAGCACAGTGTTGTATACCATTTATTTTATCCTGGTGAAGCCGCTCATGCAACGGTATTCAACAATGGAGGTGATGCGGTGGGTATTTACGTTTGGATTTTTTATGATCATCCCCCTGGGATGGAGTGAATTTGCCAAGATCCCATGGAGCCGCTACAGTGGTAATGAGTATCTTCTATTATTTATCATCATCGTTCCCGGAACCTTCCTCGCTTACACCTTCAATGCTTACGGGATAAAAAAACTTAGCGCCTCCACCGCAGGAGCCTACATTTATTCACAGCCCGTTTTTTCGGTGATCATTGCCACGCTCTTCTTAAAGGAGAAGTTAGAAATGTATAAGATCATTGCAGGGGTCGTAATATTTGCGGGGGTATATCTTGCCAACAGGCCGGCAAAAAAGTGATCTAATCTTCTTTTTTGGGGTATTCGAAAAATAGGAAATCTTTTTTGGATTTGGAGAAGTCTTTCCATTTATCCGTTCCGGATTTTACAGCAAAAACACTGCACGTGGGCATATTGTCGATGTCTGCGCCACTTACCTGTTCATTGGCGAACTGTGTTATCCCGGGATTGTGTGAAAAAAGAGCGACGGTATCATATTTGTCATCAATGTTCTTTACCGCGGCGTTAAAATCGCTGACGGCCGCATCGTAAAGGGAAGAGATAAAAATAATGTCGTCTTTACTGCCACCATATTCTGCGATAAAATATTCGGCGGTTTTTTTGGCGCGCTTTGCCGGGCTCGAAATAAAGGCATCGATCTTTACCCCTTTCTTCCGCAAGCGTTTCCCCATTTTGGGCGCATCTGTTTTCCCTCTTTCATTCAAGGGGCGTTCAAAATCGCTCAGGGTAAAATTATCCCAACTGCTTTTTGCATGACGGACGAGTAGAAGAGTTTTACCCCCATCCCCTAAAGGGGTGTTTTCGGAAACCTTTTTATTTTTATCCATCTCATTAATTTAACAGAATGTAAAACTATTAATGAATTTGCAAATAGGATGGTTTGTAATTACCCCTTTAGGGGATAGGGGTTCAATATCCTCTCACATTTTTCCCTTCCATATAATTGATAAACGCTTTGTTCACCACCCGGTTGCCACCCGGGGTAGGATAATTGCCTGTAAAATACCAATCTCCCAGGTTAGTGGGGCAACTATCGTGCAGGTCTTCTATCGTTTGATAAATCACATCCACGGGTATCGTAATTTCTTTTGGCGTGATCAACTGCGCAATTTTTCGGGATATTTCTTCCAGGGTAAATGGCTTGTATATCTGGCGGATGAGATTTTCTGTATGCAATTTATTATTGCGTTCAAGTTCTTTGCAGGTATGCAAAATGTCATACAGTATCTTCTCCTGGCCCGTTTCTTTTATTAATTCAATGGCCGCCCTGAAAGCCACAAACTCACTCAGCTTGCTCATGTCGATTCCATAACAATCGGGATACCTTATCTGCGGCGCCGAAGAAACCACGATGATCCTTTTGGGATGCAGGCGCGACAGCATCCGGATGATACTTTCCTTTAACGTGGTGCCTCTTACTATGGAATCATCTATCACCACCAGGGTGTCTTGGTCTTTTCTCACCGTTCCATAGGTTATGTCATAAACGTGCTGTACCATTTCGTTGCGGCTGCTGTCTTCGGTAATAAAGGTCCTCAGCTTCACGTCTTTTATAGC